>DATBIY010000042.1:0-30552 GCA_036556695.1 Candidatus Limnocylindria bacterium | reverse complement strand
ACATCTACTCGCGGCTCCTCAAGGAGCGGATCATCTTCCTCGGCGACGCCATCGAGGATCACATCGCGAACCTGGTGATCGCGCAGCTCCTGTTCCTGGAGAGCGAGGACCCGGAGAAGGACATCAGCCTCTACATCAACTCGCCGGGTGGGGTGGTGACGTCCGGCCTGGCCATCTACGACACGATGCAGTACCTCAAGGCGCCGGTCTCGACGATCTGCATCGGGCAGGCGGCCTCCATGGGCGCCGTGCTGCTGGCTGCGGGAGCGACGGGCAAGCGCTATGCGCTGCCGAACAGCCGGATCATGATCCACCAGGGGTCGGGCGGCTTCCGCGGCAACACGCCGGACGTGGAGATCCAGGTCAAGGAGATGCTCCACCTCACCGACCGGCTCATGCACATCCTGGCCAAGCACACCGGCCAGGAGTACGAGAAGGTGAAGCGCGACTCGGAGCGCGACTACTTCATGAGCGCGGAGGAGGCGAAGTCCTACGGCCTCATCGACGAGGTCTTCGCCGGCACCACCGAGTCGCTCATCAGCCTCGCCCAGGAGGCCGGCGGCACGGTCCCGACCGCCGACGAGGCGGCGAAGGCCGATGCCAAGGCTGACGGCGCCCCGGAGCCGAAGAAGAAGTAGCTCACGCCCCCCCGCCGGCGGGCGTGGCTCGCGTTTGCGCCGGATTCCCGCCCCGCTGGCGCTGGCGGCGATCGGGAGCCTACGCGCTGCTCGCCGGTCCTTCGTCCACGCTCGGTTGAGACCCGTTGGCCTGGCGTGACACCCGTGCTTCTCGCCGAACGCTCGCTGGACGGGAATGCGGTGGGTTCGACCCGTTCCCATACCCGTGAGGCCGCCAGCCCTCGAGCTCGAGCAGCCAGCGCTTCACCCACGTCTCCGCGCCCCAGCCGCCGATGCTCCCGTCCGCGTGGATGACCCGATGGCAGGGCACCACCGGTGAGAACGGGCAGCGAGCCATGGCGCCCCCCACCGCCCGTGCCGCACCGGGGCGGCCGGCCATGATGGCGAGCTCCCCGTAGGAAACGGTGGCCCCGTACGGGATCGTTCGGGCAGCGGCGTACACCTCGGCGTCGAAGGGCGACACCCTCGCGAGGTCGAGCGGCACCCTCAGCTCGCGACGCGTGCCGGCGAAGTATTCGGCCAGCTCGGCCACGACCGGCGCGCAGGCGTCCTCGTCCACCTCGGCCCCGGCTGGCGGAAGCTCGCCGCGGAGAACCTCCGCCAGGCCGGCCCTCGACGCCACGAGCCACAGCCGGCCGATTGGCGTGTCCAGCGCAGCGCACGAATGGGTCACTCGCGGATCGTACGGGTACCCGCGGCGGCGGGTCTACCGGCCACTTCCTGGCCGAAAACCCGTCCCCACGGGTGGATCGGCCAACCAGACCGAGGCCTGCCTGTCCGTTTGACCCGCCCGAGTGCATATTCGGCCGGTTCCTGGCCGATACACCCGCTACGACGGGTACGGCGCGGGTCATGTCGCGGCGGTAGGACGCGCGGGACCGGCTGAGGCCCAGGGTCGCGGGACCTTCGGTGGATGGCGGGAGGGGTGGGAGGCGCGTGCTATCCTCGCGCCCGTGACGAGCAAGACGAAGGTCCCGTACCGCTGCTCCTTCTGCGGAAAAAGCCAGGAGCAGGTGCGCAAGCTCATCGCGGGCCAGGGCGTCTACATCTGCGACGAATGCATCAACCTCTGCCAGGAGATCATCGAGGAGGAGATGCTCGAGGCGCCGCGCGCCTCGAAGGCGGCGGTCACGCCGCTGCCGTCCCCGCGGCAGATCAAGGATCGGCTGGACCAGTACGTCATCAGCCAGGAGCAGGCGAAGAAGGTCCTCTCCGTGGCGGTCTACAACCACTACAAGCGGATCAACGCCGGCGAGACGGTGGACGACGTCGAGCTCGGGAAGTCGAACGTCCTCCTGGTGGGCCCCACCGGGAGCGGCAAGACCCTGCTGGCCCAGACCCTCGCCAAGGTCCTGGACGTGCCGTTCTGCATCGCCGACGCCACGAGCCTCACCGAGGCCGGCTACGTCGGCGAGGACGTCGAGAACATCCTCCTCCGCCTCATCCAGGCCGCGGACTTCGACGTGCAGCGCGCCCAGCGCGGGATCATCTACATCGACGAAATCGACAAGATCGCGCGGAAGACCGACAACCCGAGCATCACCCGCGACGTGTCCGGCGAGGGCGTGCAGCAGGCGCTCCTGAAGATCATCGAGGGCTGCATCGCCAACGTGCCTCCGCAGGGCGGTCGCAAGCACCCGCACCAGGACTTCATCCAGATCGATACCACCAACGTGCTGTTCATCTGCGGCGGCGCGTTCGAGGGCCTCGAGAAGATCGTCGAGGAGCGGGTCGGCCGCCGTGGCATGGGCTTCGGATCCGAAGCCGGGCGCAGCAAGGACGAGCGGCGTCAGCTGATGGAGCAGCTCATGCCGGAGGACCTGCTGAAGTACGGGCTGATCCCCGAGTTCGTGGGTCGCCTGCCCGTGGTCGTCAGCCTGACGGCTCTCGCCATGGAGGACCTGGTCAAGGTCCTGACCGAGCCGAAGAACGCGGTCACCAAGCAGTTCAGCAAGTTCCTGCAGCTCGACAAGGTGGAGCTTGTCTTCACCCCGGAAGCGCTGGAGGCCACGGCCAAGCTGGCCATCGGCCGCAAGACCGGCGCGCGGGCGCTGCGCACCATCGTCGAGGAGGCGCTGCTCGACGTGATGTACGACATCCCGGAGCGCACCGACGTGCGCAAGGTCGTCATCACCGCCGAGACGATCGAGCATGGCCAGCCGCCGATGCTGGTCACCGAGACGGATGACACCGAGCCCCGGCGCCGGTCGGGCAAGGCCGCCGCGCGCGAGGAGCGCGAGGAGGAGTCGGCCTAGCTACTGGCCGATATCGCCCTCCGGCGCCTCGGGAGGTTCGGTCGCATCCACATTCGCGGCCGGCTCATGGCCGCGGCTCAGGTTCGAGGCCACGATGATCTGGCCATTCGGCACGGTGTGGATCGTGCCGTCAATGTCGCGCAGGGTCGTTCGGCGCAGGCTGAAATCCTCGACCACGCCCTCCACGCCGGCGATGCGTACCAGCTCGCCGGCGCTGAACTGGTTCTCGATGACGATGAAGATGCCTGCCAGCCAGTCCTTGACCAGCGTCTGCGCGCCCAGGCCCACGGCGATCCCGACCACGCCAAGGCCGGCAACGATGGGGCCGATCTCCACCGAGAACTCGCCGAGCACGCTGAGCGTGGCCACAACGATGACCAGGGCCGCGCCGACCCGCACGGCGAGCCGCTCCAGCGTCGCCACGCGGCGCTTCAGCTCGACCGGGTTGACGGCCTCGCCGCTGTCGGCGCCACGCTGCTCGAGCACGTGCCTCGCGGCGGCGCGGACGCCGAGGCGGATCGCGAAATAGGCCGCGATGGCGGCCAGCACGATGAGCAGGACCGCGAGCCAGGTTGGCAGCACAACGGGGAGCATCGGCACCGATGGTAGCAACCGCGCCACTGGTACGACCGGCGGTGCGGAAGGGTACTTCGGGTCGCTGCGATTCTGGTGTGGAGCGGGGCTAGGATGGGTCCCACGCAGCGCGGCTGACAGTCAGGGGTCGCGCAGGAGGACTCTCGGATAGATGGGTGTAGACCGACGCCGCGCGGGTTTCCGGCTCCCATGGACCGCCGACGGCGAAGAGACCCAGGACGCGCAGGACAGCGGTGCCACCGAAGGCGCCGATGAGGCCGCGCGCGCCGAGATGGAGACACCGCCCTCTACCGACGCGGTGGTCACCGCCGAGCCGGCCGCTGAAGCAGTGACGGAAACGATGAGCATCAACGACGCCGCCAACGAGCCCGTGCCGAGCGAAGCCGCGACCGGCGACGGCGAGGAATCGACCGACTTCCTGGCCAACCTGGTCAGCGCCATGCGCGGCGTGGCCGAGTCGTCGCGCGACGCCAGCCTGGCCGAGCTGCGAACCCAGATCGACCAGCGCATCGGCACGCTGGGGACCCAGGCCTCGGAGCGCGAGGCCGAGCTGCGCCGCACCGCCGACGCCGACATCGATGCGGTGGGTGAGTGGGAGCGCACCGAGATCGAGCGCATCAAGGGCGACGCCGAGACCAAGCGCGAGGAGCGCCGCACCCGCCTGGAGCGGGAGCTGGATGAGCACCGCGCCGCCAGCGAGCGTGCCGCCGAGGAGGCGCGCAGCCGCCTGGCGCAGCACGAGCGCGAGCTCGCTGCGTTCTTCGCGCAGCTGGGCGAGATCACCGATCCGGCCGCGTTCGTGGCCGCCGCCAAGCGCATGCCACGCGCGCCCGACGTGAACGAGACGGCGCCGTCCAGCAACACTGAAACCCCTGCTGCCGCCACGCCCGCGATGGACCCGCGGCTGGAAGCGCTGGGCGTCACCCGGGACACGCCAACCGAGCCGGCCGAAGACAGCGCGCAGGCGGCCGCCGCCGAGCCCGCTGCCGCGGAGCCGGCCGCCGACGCCGCCGGCAATGGCACGGCGCCCGCCGCTGACGCCCGCCTGGCCGAGCGCCTGGCGCAGCTCGACGAGCGGCTGGCCAATGCATCGGCTCAGCCGGCAACGCCGGCAACCGCACAGCCGGGAGCCGACACCTCGACCGCCATCGTCGTCAAGGGCCTGGGAAGCTTCGGCGCTATCACCAGCTTCAAGCAGTCGCTGGAGCGGGTCGAGGGCATCCGCGGCGTGACCCTGTCGCTGGGTCCGACCGGTGAGTTCGTGTACCGCGCCAGCCACGCCGGCGACTTCGACGTGGCGGCCGCAATCCAGACACTGGAAGGCCCAACGGCCACCATCGAGGACACGGACGGCACCCTGGTCGTCACTCTCAGCCGCGCGCGCTGACCTGCTAGACTCGCCGCACGGCGATGATCGTGAGGAGTACCCCTCCATCGGTCCATCAGAGAGGTCGGGCCACGGGCTGAAAGCCTGACCGGAGAACGCGGAGGGGGAAGGTCGCACGTGAGCCGGCCGGGACCCGCCCGATATCGCGGGACGGAGGCGCTCATGCGAGCGCGAACGAAGGTGGTACCACGACGAGCCCGTTCGTCCTTCGACGGACGGGCTTTGTGATTGCCTTCGAGAGGACCTGACCGATGTCGACCGAACCGCGCAGCAGCCTCCCGCCGCGCTACGACGCGGCCGCGGTCGAGCCGGCCATCTACCAGCGCTGGCTGGATGCGAACGCCTTCACCCCGGCCGCCAAACCGCACACCGGGGCGGCGCGCTTCGTGATCACTCAGCCGCCGCCGAACGTCACCGGCGCGCTGCACCTGGGTCACGCCCTGACCGCATTCGTCGAGGACACGCTGATCCGCTACCACCGCATGCGCGGCGACGACACCCTGTGGCTGCCGGGCGTGGATCACGCCAGCATCGCCGCGCAGTTCGTCCTGGATCGCATCCTGGCCGAGGAGGGGGAGTCACGCGGCTCGCTGGGCCGTGAGCGCTACCTAAAGCGCATGTGGCGGTTCATGGACCAGACGCGCGACCTCATCGGCGAGCAGCACCGCCGGCTGGGGGCGAGCCTGGACTGGTCGCGGCTGCGCTTCACCATGGACGAGGTAAGCGCGCGGGCGGTGAGGGTGGCATTCAAGCGGCTTTGGGACGCCGGCCTGGCCTATCGCGGCGAGGCGCTGGTCAACTGGTGTCCGCGCTGCCGCACCACGATCAGCGACCTCGAGAACATCAAGCACGAAGAGACCGGCTCGCTGTGGACCATCCGCTACCACCTGGCCCGAGCCGACGGCACGCCGGACCCCGACGCCTGGATCAGCGTGGCCACGACACGGCCGGAGACAATCTTCGGAGACTCCGGCGTCGCGGTGCACCCCGACGACGAGCGCTATGCCGGCCTGGTCGGGCGCGAGGCCATCCTGCCGTTCCTGGGCCGCCGCCTGCCCATCGTGGCCGACCCGCACGTGGAGCGGGAGTTCGGCACCGGGGCCGTGAAGATCACCCCCGCCCACGACTTCGACGACTACGAGGTCGGTCGTCGCCACGGCCTGCAGATCATCAGCGTCCTGGACGAGGACGCGCGGCTCACCGATGCCGCCGGCGAGTTTGCCGGCATGGACCGCTACGACGCTCGCACCGCCGTGGTCGAGCGGCTGCAGGCCATGGGCGACCTGGAGGGCGAGCAACCGCACCAGATGGTGATTGGCCGCTGCGAGCGCTGCGGCACGGTCGTCGAGCCGCGGCTGTCGGTGCAGTGGTTCGTCCGCGTCAAGCCCCTGGCCGACCAGGCCCTGACCAGCGTGCGCGAGGGACGTACCCGCATCCTGCCGGCGCACTTCGAGAAGGTGTTCGCCCACTGGATGGAGAACATCCACGACTGGGCGGTGGGCCGGCAGCTGTGGTGGGGCCATCGCATCCCGGCGTGGTACTGCCCGGACGGGCATATCACCGTGTCCGATGCGGCTGACGGGCCCGATGCCTGCGCCGAATGCGGCCGGCCGGCAGCCGAGCTGACCCAGGAGACCGACATCTTCGACACCTGGTTCAGCAGCGGGCTGTGGCCGTTCTCGACGCTGGGTTGGCCAGAGGAGACGCCCGACCTCGCGCGCTTCTACCCGACCTCGGTGATGGAGACCGGGTACGACATCCTCTTCTTCTGGGTTGCCCGGATGATGATGCTGGGCCTTTTCTGCACCGGCGTGGAGCCCTTCCACACCGTCTACCTGCACGGTATCGTCCGCGACCCGACCGGCCAGAAGATGAGCAAGACCAAGGGCAACGTGGTCGATCCGCTGGCCGTCATCACCGACATCGGAGCCGATGCCATGCGCTTCGCGCTGCTGATGGGCACCGCCCCCGGCAGCGACCAGCGGCTTACCGACGCCAAGCTGACCGGCGGGCGCAACTTCACCACCAAGATGTGGAACGCGGCGCGCTTCGTTCTCGGTGCTCGCCCGACCGAGGGCGTGCATCCGGAGGGATCCGAGTCGCTCGCCGAGCGCTGGATCCGCTCCCGTCTGGCTGCGGCCACCGACCGCGCGACACGCCAGCTCGACGCCCTGGACCTGGCCGGCTACGCGGCCACGGTGCACGAGTTCGCGTGGAGCGACTTCTGTGACTGGTACCTGGAGATGGCCAAGGTCGAGCTGCGGCGTGACGAGACATCTCCAGGGGAGCGGGCGCGCGTGTGGCGCACGACGGCCGACGTACTGGGCGACCTGCTGCGGCTGCTCCACCCGTTGCTGCCGTTCGTCAGCGAGGCGATCTGGGAGCCGCTGTCGGCGGTGGCCCCGCGCGGCCGGGGAGAGCCGCTTCTCGTCACTGCCGCCTGGCCGGAGATGGGCATGCAGGACGCCGCTGCGGAGCGCGACGTCGACGCGCTGCGGGACCTCATCAGTCGGGTCCGCGACCAGCGCACCGCGTCCGGCGTGGCTGCCGGCGCGTGGCTGCCGCTCCACGTGGCCCCGGCCTCGGACGGCGAGCGAGGCGCAGTCATGGCAGGGCGCCACTACGTGGAGGCCCTCGCCCGGGCGCGGCCGCTGGAGCTGGCCGAAGGAGGCGACGCGCGACCGGAGGAAGCCGCCACCAGCGCGATCGGCGCGTTCTGGCTGGGCAGCGACCAGGCGGCGAGCGAGGCGGCAGCGGCCCGCGCCAGCGCGCGCCGCGCGGAGGTGGAACAGCAGCTGGCACGCCTGCGCGACCTGCTGGCCAATCCGCAGTTCGTGGAGCGCGCCCCGGAGCAGGTTGTGGAGCGAGAACGAGCACGCCTCAACGAGCTGCAGGGTCAGCTGGCCGCGCTCGGGACGGGGGACGCGGCGGACGAAAAGTAGCCAATTGGGCTATCGCGGAGCCCCGCAGGGCCGCTGCTAGAATCGGCCGCGCTGACCCAAGTTGCCTCGAGGCACCACACCGTAATGTCCTTTCTCCGGCGCAAGAGCAAGGTCGAGGCACCTCCGCCTCCGCCGCCCAGCCCCGTCCAGGAGGACGTATCGGCTCAGCAGTACCAGCTGAAGCTGAACTACCTGGCGCGCTCGAGCGACGGCCTGCGGTTGCAGCCCGACTCGGCGGTGCGCGGCATGCTGCCCCAGATCGTCGAGCCGCTGGCCATCTCGCCGGTGGAGACCATCGACCCGTTGCCACTCGACTACAGCGACGCAGCCCCCACCGTCGAGCGCTTCACCGAGATGCAGCAGTGGGTGCTGGCCCGGCGCGAGCTGGGCCCCATCGGCCGTCATGGCCTGTACGTCCTGGAGATCACCGATGCGCTGGACATGACGGTCGACACGTTTTTCTGCGCGCTGCTGCACGGTGAGACCGACACCAGCGGCTACCCCGAGTACAACGCCATCGTCGGCGGCCTGGCCAGCCACTGGGACGAGCTGTCCGGCGAGCTGATCGTGCGCGCCGTGCTGGGATGGGGCGGCAAGGGGCAGCGCGGCGACACCGATCGCATTGGGCAACGCATCCTGAGCTCCCTGTACCAGCAGGTCATCGCCTCGGGCTACAGCCTGGGTGCGGCCGACACGGCACGTGCCGTATCGGCTCACGGTCGCGGCGGGCTGGTGTGCGCTCACTGCGGATTCGAGGCCGGCACGGCGGGTGCCTTCTACTGCCCCAAGTGCGGCATGCGCATGAGCCGGGGCTGAGGGCAGTACCTTCGGCGGGGGCCGATAGGCCCTAGTCCCATTGTCGTGCGGATGGGTGCAGCCAATAGTGGTGCAGTTCGCAGCCGTCTACACCGCACCGAAGGGAACTGATGGAGCGCCCGACCGTATTCCTGGCGATGGCCGATGCATCGCAGGCCGTTGCCGCTGACCTTGCCCGAGCAGGCTTTGACTCCGTCACCGACATGGACGAGGCCCTGTCCCGTCTAGCTGCGGGAGGGCGCCTCGACGTGGCCGTCCTGGACTGCGACCTGCCCGCCGAGACGACCGGCACGGTGTATGCCGCGCTGCACAGCCCCAGGGGGACGATTCCAACGCTGCTCCTCTTCGGCGACGACATCCCCGACTTCGCCACCATCACCAACGCATCCACCGACGAGTACGCGCTCAAGCCCATCAGCGGTGATGCACTGGCCTATCGGCTCCAGGCGCTGCTGATCCGCGGCGGCGTGGCACTGCCGGCAGAGGCAGGCGACTGGACCAGGGTCAGCAACGATGAAGGCGCCGTTATTGGCGAGGGTCGCGTCGTCAGCATCTTTGCGCCGAAGGGCGGCGTGGGGAAGACCACCGTATCGGTGAACCTGGCCGTGGCCCTGCGCGAGCAGACGAAGTCGAGTGTTCTGCTGTTCGATGCCGATGTGGGCGTCGGCAACGTGACCAGCGTGCTGGCCGTTCCCTACAAGATGGGCCTCGCCGACCTCGCCGACTCGCCGCCCGAGGACTGGACCGACGCCGCCTTTGAGCAGTGCGTGGCCGTGCATCCGGCGTCTGGCGTCCGCGTCCTCACCTGGGGCTCCGACCCTGCCGAGTCCGAGCATGTCAGCGTCGACCTGCTGCTCGCCGCCTTGCGCTGGGCCAAGGGCCACCATTCGTACGTGGTGGTCGACACGCACCCAGGCTACGACGACCGCACCATGGCCATGCTTACCCTGGCCAGCGAGATCCTGCTTGTGGTCACGCCCGAGGTCGGCGCCATCCGGAACAGTGCCCAGTTCCTGGGCCTGGCCCGCGAGGTCGGTCTGGGCGAGATGATCCGCGTGGTGGTGAACCGCGCCAACCATGGCGTCCGGCTGCCGGACATCGCACAGACGCTGGGGCTGCCGGTCAGCGCCACGGTCGTGTCAAACGGCCCGAAGGCAGTCATCGCCTCGAACGAGGGGCTGCCGGTCATCAGCAAGTTCCCGCGCGAGAAGATCGCCACGGACCTGCACAACGTCGCGCGGGTGGTCGTCAACGGCACCGCCGCGCCGATCGCGCCCGAGCCGGTGCGTCGCTCGTGGTGGTCGACCCTGGTTTCCCGCACGTCGAACGCCTAGCCACCCTCTGCCCCGCGGCTATGCGATCATGCGCCGGCCGTGCCGACCTACGACTACCAGTGCCGAAGCTGCGGCCACACCATCGAGGTCATCCACCCCATGACGGAGGAGGGTCCCTCGACCTGCGAGCGGTGTGGCGGCCAGCTGCGCCGCGTCCTCTACCCGACGGGCATCATCTTCAAGGGGTCCGGCTTCTACAAGACGGACTCCAGGGCCGGCAGCACCTCGGCATCCACCGCACCGGCAGCATCGGCCGACAAGCCAAAGGCCGATACCTCCCCTGACTCCTCCTCGAGTGCTCCGGCGCCGAAGGAGGCCCCCAAGGCTCCGAAGACGGAGCCCGCTGGCAGCTAGCTAGGCCGATTGCGCCTGGCGCGTGCCGCAGCGGCGGCAGAACCGAGCCGAGGCCGATAGCGACAGTCCGCACTCACCGCACGACTGCACGCCGATATGGCTCATGGCGCCGGCCACCTCGCGGGCCGATGCCTCCCAGAAGGCGCCGGGTGCCGGCAGGCCTGAGGCGGTGCGCACCGCAACCTCGACCGGGTGCACCGAGGCGCCGCTGGAGCGGTAGGGGAGCACCTTGCGGTCGGGCGCCAGCGCGCCCTCCCCCGGATCCCCGATGCCCAGCAGGTCGAGCTGTGCCCGCCGCGCGGCCAGAGCGGCGTCGTCGGCCTCCGCCGCGACGCGCTCCTCCTCCTGCGACGGGATCTGCGGCTCGACGGTCGGCTGCGGCATGCGCAGGATGGTTTCGCTGATCGGGCGGATCGGTCGCGGCGGCTGGGCTTCCGCCACGGGCTCAGGCTCAGGCTCGGGCTCGACTGCAGCCACGGGTTCCGGCTCGGGCTCAGGCTCGACTGCAGCCACGGGTTCCGGCTCGGGCTCAGGCTCGACGACGGCGGCCGCGGGCTCCGGCTCAGGCTTGGGCTCAACCGCAGTCACGGGCTCAGGCTCGACGACGGCGGCCGCGGGCTCCGGCTCAGGCTCTGGCTCGACCGCAGCCACGGGCTCAGGCTCGACGACGGGGGCCGCGGGCTCGGGCTCCGGCTCGGGCCCAGGCTCGACGACGGCGGCCACAGGCTCCGGCTCTGGTGCAAGATCGAAGTCGCTGTCGTCCTCCCAGCGCACGATGCGAAGGGTGGGCCTCTCCGGCTCGGGTTCGGCGACAGCGGCAACCGGTTCCGGCTCCGGCGCGGGGTGCGGTACCGGCTGCTCAGCGAGGAGCGGCTCCTCTATCGGCCAGTCGGCGGTAGGCGGCTGCCCATCGACGGGGGCGGCTGCGTCGGACAGGTCCTCGCTGGGCCAGGCCTCTCGGCCGAGGCGGCGATTGATCTCGTCTGCGGCCATCTCCTGGTCGGTGACCTGGGCCGTCAGCTCGGGATGCTGCGCCTGGAACGTGGCCTCGAAGCGCTCCAGCAGGTCGTCGGTGCCGGCGATGGGTACGCAGGTGCGGCAGCGCCCGGCGTCGTCGTTCCAGCAGTTGAGGCAGGTGTACTGGCGGCAGTTGATGCAGAAGTTGAAGGACTCGTGGAAGGCGTCGAGCTGCTGGGCAGCGAGCGCCTCTTCCTCGGACCGCATCGCGTCGCCGACGGCGTCGCTCAGCGCGTCCTGGCTCATGATGTAGTTCTTCAGACCCGAGATCAGCCCACGCGTCTTGCGGATGGTGCTCAGCTGCGTCGGCGCGGCGAACTCGTAGCGAGTTCCGCACCGTTCGCAGAAGGATTCGGTTAGCGCCTCGGGCATGGTCAAGGCATCAAGTCCCGCAGTGATCTGCCGTACAGGGAGCGCCAGTATAGCCACGCGTCCTGAGCGCCCCTATACCACGATTGGTACCTTCGGCGGCGGCGTTCGTACCTGCGCCGAGGTCCGATGCCCGCCAAAAGGGAGCGCGGCGAGCCCATGCTAGGATCGGCCGGATGGGCATCCTGGCACGCGTGGAGGCGTTCTTCGAGCGCCTGTTCGAGGCTCCAGCCGGGCGGCTGGGGGCGACGCTGCAGCCGCTCTCGCTGGAGAAGCGCATCGAGCGCGCGATGGACACCAGCAAGTCGTTCAGCGATGACGGCGTGATCGTCCCGAACCAGTACGACGTGCACCTTCACCCCAGCGACTTCGCCGGCTTCGAGTCGTACCGCGCCTCGCTCGAGGACGACCTGGCCCATCGTGTGCTGAGCCGCGCCAGGCATGAGCGCTACACCCTGGTGGCGCGACCGCGGGTGCACATCGTCTCCGACCCGGCGGTCCCGCGGCGTGACGTGCGCGTGGCCGCCAACGTCGTCGATGAGGAGGGGCGCCGGACCCGCGAGGGGGAGCCGCTTCCGGCGTCGAGCGACACGATGATCTTCGCGCGACCCGGCCACGAGGTGGCTGCCCCGGACTCAGCGCAGCGCGCTTACCTGCTGGTCAAGGCCGAGGGCTCGCAGCCGGTGCAGTTCGACCTGGGCGGCGCGCTCATCAGCATCGGCCGCGCCAGCGACAACGATGTGATCCTTGACGACCCGCTGGTCAGCCGGCACCACTGCCAGATGAAGTTGCAGCACGGCGCCTACAGCTTTGCCGACCTGGGCAGCCGCAACGGCTCGTGGGTCAATGGCCAGCCGGTCAACGAGGTCGCGCTGGGCCCGGGCGATCGGATCCGGATCGGCTCCACCGAGATCGAGTTCCAGGTGCGAGGGGGATGACCGGCGAGGTCCTGCGCATCCTGCTGCTGGTCATGCAGCTCGCATTTCTGGGCATCCTCTACCTGATCCTGCTGAACTTCGCGCGTTCGCTGCTGCGCGACCTGCGGAACGCGGAGGAGGCGCAGCAGGCCAGCCGTGCGGGCATCGGCCGCCTCACCGTGCTGGAGTCGCCGGAGGACGAGCCGCCGGCCGGCCGGCCGATTGCGCTGGGGCCCATCAACTCCATTGGGCGCAACGTGAACAACACCATCTTCGTCGAGGACGACTTCGTCAGCGCCAACCACGCCATGCTGACCTTCCGGGGCCGCAGCTGGTTCATCGAGGACCAGGGAAGCACCAACGGGACCTACGTCAACGGCCATCGCATCGACCGGCCGGTGGCGTTGTCATTCGGCGACGAGCTGACCATCGGCCGGGTGCGGATGCGCCTTGAGCGCTAAGGCCGTCAGCGCCCCTCGGCGGCCCGCTCCGCGCGTCGCCTGGCGCTGGCTGGAGCTGCGCATGCTGCTGCCGCTCCTCCTGCTCGTGCCGCTCGGCTACGCCATCACCCACATGGCAGTCGCGGGCACGACCGAGGTTGGGCCGATGCAGACGGCGGCGGTCTACATCGTCCTGATGCTGGCCGCTCACTTCGGGCTGGTGGCGGCCGGCCAACGCGGCGACATGCTGCTGCTGCCGCTGGTGGCGACCATTGGCGGCATCGGGCTGATCATGCTCAACCGGCTGGCGCCAGACGTCGCGACGACATCGGCCTTCGGCCTCAACCTGGACATCGCCGCCACCCAGGTCATGTGGTTCGGGGTGGGGGTGATCGCCATGCTGGCGGTGGCCATCGGCCTGCGAGACGACAGGATCCTGCGCCACTACAAGTACACCTGGGCGCTGGCCGGCATCGGCCTGCTGGTGTTCACCTTCATGTTCGGGACGGAGGTGAACGGCGCCCGGCTGTGGCTCTACCTGGGGCCAGTTGGCTTCCAGCCGGGCGAGTTCCTGAAGATCGTCCTGGTCGTCTTCATCGCCGGCTACCTGGCCGAGCACCGCGCGCTGCTGCGCGACGCGGTGTGGCGCGTCGGGCCGATCCGCATCCCGCCGCTGCCCTACCTGCTGCCGATGCTGGCCATCTTCGCGATCGTCATGCTGGTCGTGATCTTCGGCAAGGACCTGGGCACCGCGCTGCTGTTCTTCGGCATCTTCCTGACGATGCTGTTCGTGGCCACCGGTCGGCGCAGCTACGTGCTCATCGGGCTGATCCTGTTCGTGGCCGGCGCCTTTGTGGCCTCGCGGCTATTCGACCACGTGGCGCGCCGCATGGATGCCTGGATCGACCCGTTCGCCGATCCGTCGGGCGCCGGCTACCAGACCGTCCAGTCGCTCTACGCTTTCGGCCGTGGCGGGCTTTTCGGTGAGGGTCTGGGACGCTCGCTGCTGCCGAACGCGGGCGGTGGCTTCTTCGGCGTGGAAACCGACTTCGTGTTCGCCGTGGTTGGCGAGGAGCTGGGCCTGGTGGGCGCCTTTGCCCTGCTGGCCCTGGTCCTGGCGCTGGTGTTCCGCGGCCTGCGCGTCGCCATCCTGGCGCGTGACGACTTCTCGGCCATGCTGGCGGTGGGGCTGACCACGAGCGTTGGGTTGCAGACCCTGATCATCTCGGCCGGCATCCTGAAGGTCATCCCGCTGACCGGCATCACCTTCCCCTTCGTCAGCTACGGCGGCTCCAGCCTGCTGTCCAGCTTCATCGTCGTCGGCCTGCTGCTGGCCATCAGCCATCGCTCCGCCGTGGCGACAGCGGCGGAGACGGTCGGACCCGGGGAGCCGGACAGGTGATCGCCACCAACGTGCGGCGGCTTTCGCTCTACCTGGTGCTGTCGTTCGCCATCGTCTCCGGCGGGCTGAGCTGGTGGCAGGTCATCGACGCGCCGGCGCTGGACGCGCGACAGGACAACCCGGAGGTCATCGCCGCCCGACGCAGCCAGCCCCGCGGCTCCATCTTCGACGCGCGCGGGCAGCTGCTGGGCTCCAGCCGCGTGGTCGACGGCATCAGCCGTCGAACCTACACCGATCCGGCATTCGCCCACGCCATCGGCTACGCCAGCCTGCGATTCGGGACGAGCGGCCTGGAGCGTGCCTGGGACGACATCCTCACCGGCCGCACCGATCCCAATCCGCTGAACGACATTGTCAACGACGTCCTGGATCGCCGGCCGACGCCACGCGATTTGACGCTGACGCTGGACCAGCGGCTGCAGGACTTCGCCGCCGCCCAGCTGGGCGCCGATGCCGGCGCGGTGGTGGCGCTTGACCCGCGCACCGGCGCCATCCTGGCCATGACCTCCACGCCGACGTTCGACGCAACGCCGATCTCCGGCGACCCGGACGAGGCGGCGCAGCCGATGGAACGCATCCAGGATCAGCCGGGCAACCCGCTGGTGGATCGCAGCCGGCAGGGCCACTACACCCCCGGCTCGATCATGAAAGTGCTGACCGCGGCGGCAGCGCTGGATGGCGGGGCCATCACTCCGCGCACCACGTTCCGCGACCAGCCACGCCAGGAGACCGAGGGCTTCGTGGTGGAGGGCTTCCGCGTGCGGGAGCATGACCTCAGCCCGGTGACGCCGGCCCTGTGGCCGCTCTCCGAGGCGCTGCAGGTGTCCAGCAACATCTTTTTCGCCCACGTGGGCCTGGAGGTCGGCGTTGATGCGTACCTCGAGTACGCGCGCCGCTTCGGGTTCTGCGCCCCGCTGGAGATCGGGCAGACGACCCGCGTGCTGTCCGTTGCCGCCTCGTTCGTCACCGCGCCGCAGGACGGTGACTGCTCGCCATTCCAGGATCGCGCCGAGCTGGCGCAGGCAGCGTTCGGCCAGGGCCGGGTGGCGGTCACGCCGGTACAGATGGCGCTGCTGGCCGCTACCGTCGCCAACGACGGCGTGCGGCCGGTGCTGTACCTGGTGCGCGACGTGCGCGTCCATGCGGCGCGTCCGGCGTCCGGCCCCAGCGAAGCGGTGCTGGAGACCTACGACCCCGCCGGCGGCGAGCGGGTGATCGGCAGTCAGGCAGCCGCCGATGTGCGCCGCGCGATGGTGGACGCCGTGCAGGGGCCGCTGGGCCGCCTGTATGCCGGGGCGGGCGCGGTGACGAACTACGGGATCAGCGGCGTGGCCACCGCCGGCAAGACGGGAACCGCGGAGCTTGGCCCGAACGTCGCACCGCACTCGTGGTTCATCGGCTTCGCGCCGGCCGATGCCACCGGCACCCCGGCTATCGCGGTCGCTGTCATCGTCGAGAGTGGTGGCTCAGGCTCGGGTCGGGCGGCGCCGATCGGTGGTGCGGTGATGGCCGAGTGGCTGCGCCTGCAGGGGAGCTGAGCGGCGGGCCAGGGATGATTGAGCGCCAGGGCCGTCTGAACCGCTCTGCAACACGGTGGGGTATTGTCATGAGGGAGGCAACCCACCCGACCTCCGCCCAGACGAGGGATGCTTGATTCCATGGTGAAAAACGTCCAGGAGCCGGCGGAGCGCGTCGTCGCCAACGTTGAGCGCGTGATCATCGGCAAGCATGTCGAGGTCCGCATGGCCCTGGTGGCGCTGCTGTGCGAGGGCCACATCCTGATCGAGGACGTGCCCGGCGTCGGCAAGACGATGCTGGCCAAGGCCCTGTCGCGCAGCATCGGCTGCACCTTCCGGCGCATCCAGTTCACCCCGGACCTGCTTCCGTCCGACGTCACCGGCCTGTCGATCTTCAACCAGAAGACCCAGGAATTCGAGTTCCGACCGGGGCCGATCATGGCGCAGGTGGTCCTGGCCGATGAGATCAACCGCGCGACGCCCAAGACCCAGTCCGCGCTGCTCGAGTGCATGGAGGAGCGGCAGGCCACCATCGATGGCGTGACCCACCCCATGCCGGAGCCGTTCATGGTGATCGCCACCCAGAATCCCATCGAGTACGAGGGCACCTTCGCGCTGCCGGAGGCGCAGCTCGATCGGTTCATGCTCCGCCTGCGCATGGGCTACCCCAAGGCGATGGAGGAGATCGTCATCCTGGACGAGCAGAAGCGCCTGCACCCCATCGACGACCTGCGCCAGGTCCTCGACCTGGAGGAGCTGCGCCAGATGCAGTCCGCCATCAAGGAGATCTACGTCGATCAGACCGTGGCCGACTACATCGTGCGGCTGGTGGGTGCCACCCGCGACCATCCGGACGTCTACCTGGGCGCCTCGCCGCGCGGCTCCATCAATCTCTACCGCTCGGGCCAGGCGCTGGCTGCGCTGGAGGGTCGCGACTACGTCATTCCGGATGACGTCAAGCAGCTGGCCGTCGCGGTGCTGGCACATCGGCTGATCATCAAGAGCCAGGCGTCGCTGCGCGAGATCGACCCGGACGCCATCGTCCGCGAGATCCTTGGCCAGGTGCCCATCGGCGAGTCGACCGGCGCCGCCGCGAGCACCGTCTAGCCGATCCCTGCGAGGGAGCCTGCCATGGGCAGCCTGGGGCGCCAGCTCCGATTCGTCTTCCTCGGCACGGTGCTGGTGGTTGCTGCCTTCAGCACGGGCATTCCGTTCCTCTTTTTCCTGGTGTACCTGCTAGGTGGCCTGCTGATCGCCTCGTGGCTCTATGCGCGGCGCGGCCTGCTTGGGTTGCGCGCCGGTTACCACGTTCTGAATCCGCGGGCCCAGGTGGGGGACGTGCTGCAGGCCGTCTACCGCATCGACAACCGCAGCTCGTGGAGCAAGCCCTGGGTCGAGCTGTGGAACGACTCCACCCTGCCGGCGCCGCTGCCGGGTCGCGCGATCGGCGTGCAGGCCCGTGGCAGCCGGCAGTGGCTGGCCAAGGTGACGCTCATGCGCCGCGGCTCGTACCGGCTCGGCGCGCTGCGCGTCCGGACGGGCGACCCCTTCGGCCTGTTCACCAGCGAGATGGTGGTCGGCCAGCCGACCTGGGTCGTCGTCTTCCCCAAGGTCGAGGCCCTGCCGCACTGGCGCCTGCCGCCGTCGCCCGTGGATGGAACCTCGCCGTCGCGCCAACGTTTCGAGGCCGCCAGCCCGCTGGTCAGCAGCGTGCGCCCCTACGTGCGCGGCGACGCCATCAACCGCATCCACTGGCTGACCAGCATCCGCCACGGGGAGCTCCACGTGAAGGAGTTCGACCTCGAACAGACCGCCGACGTGTGGATGGTGCTCGACCTCGACCGCGGCGCGCACGCCGGCGTTGGCGACAGCGCGTCCGTCGAGATGGCCGTGACCGCGGCAGCGTCGATCGCCGTGCGCACGCTGGGCGAGAACCGCGCGGTGGGGCTGACCGTCTCCTCGCGCCGCCAGCACGTGCTCACCCCGGACCGCGGCACGCGCGTGGAGCAGAAGATCCTGCATCTGCTGGCCAACGTCCAGGCGGACGGTACGCGGCCGCTGGCCGAGGTGCTGGTCGCCACGCTGCCACAGCTGCGTCGCGGCATGACGCTGTGCCTGATCACCGGATCGACTGACCGCGAGTGGGTGCGCGCGCTCGCCTCGTTGCGTCGCCGCGGGGTCGGTACGGTGGCCGTGCTGATCGACCGGGCCAGCTTCGCGCAGCGCCCCGAGGAGCAGGACGGCGCCGAACTGGCTGCCGTGCGCCATGCCCTGGCCGAGTACGACATCGGCTATCACCTGGTCGCCGCCGGCGACAGCCTTCCCGAGGCGCTGGGTGGCAGGCTTGCGGGCCGCCGCGCGCGGATCCGCGCCGCCAGCCGGGAGGAGCTCAATGCCTGACTGGCTGCGCCGCTATGTTCAGCCGCGCGAGGGCTGGCTGGCTGCCGCGCTCCTGCTGGTGATGCTGATGAGCGTGGTCTGGTCGGTGCAGCGCGCGGGCTGGCTCGACCAGGCCGAGTTCCTGGCGCCGGTCGCCTTCTACGCGCTCATCGCCGGGGCGCTGCTGGGCATCTCCAACCTGAGCGTGGTCGGGGTGATTCCCATCAGTGCCTCGCTGGGCGGGCTGATCGTGCTGTGGGCGGTGGGGGGCGAGTACTTCCCGGATCTGTCGCAGGGCGGGCGCCTCCTGGCCCTCCGCGGCGACGCGGTCGACTGGATCCGCATCCTCCTCGACCAGGGCTACGCCCCGCAGCTCACGCCGTACGCCATCGGCCTGGGGCTGGTGATGTGGGTGACCGCCTTCATCGCCACCTACACCCTGTACCGTCATCACCGGGTGCTGGACGCGATCCTGCTGATCGGCACGGCGCTGATCGCGAACATGTCGGCGACCCTGACCGACCTGTTCGTGTACCTGATCATGTTCGTGCTGGCCGCGCTGGTCCTGTGGCTGCGCGCCGCGCTGCTGGGCCGCGAGGAGGGGTGGCAGCGCCGCCGGGTGAACGAGAACTCTGAGGTGGCCGGCGCGATCATGCGCAGCGGAGGTGCCTTCATTGCCGGCTCAGTGATCATGGCCTGGATCCTGACCAGCGTGGCCGTGGCCGCACCGCTTACCGCCGTGTGGAACAACCTGGATACGGCGTGGACGGGCATCCGCGATCGGCTCGACCTGGTGCTGGGTGGCCTTAACAGCGGCGAGTCGCGGTTCCACGGCACGAACTTCGGCCCGGACTTCCGCATCTCGGGCCAGTGGACCAGCTCAGACGAGCCGGTGCTCACCATCGCCGCCGACCGCGGCCTGTACCTGCGAGCCACCACCTACGACCAGTACACCGGCCGTGGCTGGGCGCAGTCGCCCGGCCGGCAGCGGGACGTGCCCATTGAGGCGGCGCTCTTCCCGGACGGCACGCCCGAGGCGCCGACCATTGACGCCTTCACCATCGCGACCATCGAGATCGCCATCGAGAAGACCAGCGACCGCACCCTCTACACCGCCGGCTACCCCATCAAGGCCTTCCTGCCGGTGCAGATCACCGAGAGCGGCAACCAGCCCTTCCTGGGCGCGGTCAAGGCCATGACCTCCATCCCGTCCGGCGCCAGCTACTCAATGACCGTCGCGCTCAGCGAGGCAACCCAGGCCGACCTGCGCTCGGCCGGGACCGACTATCCCGACGCTGTGCGGCAGCTCTACCTGGGCACCGCGGGGTTGACCGAGCGGACCCGCGCGTTGGCCGAGCAGGCCGCCAGCGAGGCCGACAATCCGTACGATCGGGCCCTGGCCCTGACCCGCTACCTGCAGGGCCCGGACTTCGAGTACAACACCACGGCGCCCATCTCGACCGATCCGAACCGCGACGCGGTCGACTACTTCCTGTTCGATCCGGAGAACGGGCACATCGGCTTCTGCGAGCACTACGCCAGCGCCATGGTGGCCATGGCCCGCTCGCTGGGGATCCCGGCGCGGCTGGCCGCAGGCTTCGCGCCGGGTGATCGGGTTAGCACTCCGGTGCCGGCTGCCACGGGCCAGCAGCCGGCCAGCATCTGGCAGGTTCGCCTGAAGAACGCGCACGCCTGGGCGGAGCTCTACTTCCCCGGCTATGGCTGGCAGGTCTTCGAGGCCACCAAGACCATCGCGCCCGTCGTGCGGCCGCGCGGCGAGACGCCCGCCCCCGGGACCTCTGCCAGCCAGCGGCCGAACAACCCGCGGCTCTTCGAGCCAGGTGAGACTGACGCGCCGGGCTTCGCCCTGCCGTCCAGGGAAGTGATGCCCGGCGGCCACCGTCCGGGCGAGGACGGGCCACGCGGAGATGGCACCGGTGGCAACACGCTGGTGATCACGGCGATCCTGCTGGTGGTGCTGGGCGTGGCGGTCTGGCGCTGGCGCCGCGCACGCCGCAACTTCCAGTTCCTTTCACCGGCCGAGCGGCAGTGGCGCCGCCTGGCCCTGGCGACGGAGAGGGCCGGGGTTGGGCAGCGGGCGTCGGAGACGATCTATGAGTACGCCGGCTGGCTGGAGGAGCAGCTGCCGGCCCGGCGGCCGGAGATCCGAGCGATCGCCGACGGCAAGGTCCAGCAGAGCTACTCGGGCCGTGGCCTGGCCACGTCGGTGGTGCAGCGCATGGAGGAGGCGTGGAAACGGCTGCAGCTGCCGCTCGTCTGGTTGGCCGTGCGCCGCCGGGCTCGGTCGCTCCTCCCCGGCCGCTAGCAGCGGCGACTGGCGCAGGTCACAGGATCAGCGGCTGGCCATCCGCCTCGTCGCGGTCCAGGTCGGGGCGTCCCTGCAGGTGGCCGACGTCGTTCCAGGCCACCACGCGCCAGTCGCCGGTCGCGTCAAGTGCCAGCGTGGACAGGGAGGCGTTGTGCACCTCCCAGTCCCAGACGCTGGCGGTCGGCAGCCCCAGCAGGTGGCCGGCGGCAAGCCGCAGGATCCCGCCATGCGACACCAGCAGCAGAACGTCGCGGCTGGAGGCGGACTCGAGCAGCGCATCCACTGCGCCGCCGACGCGGGCACGCGCCGTCTCCAGAGACTCGCCACCCGGCGGCTCCAGCTCGCCGCCGCTGTCGCGCCAGGCGGCGTAGCGCTGGCCGTCGCGGGCCTGGAGCTCGGCGTGGGTCGAGCCCTCCCATTCGCCGGCGCCGATCTCCACCAGGCCGGCGTCGAGCTCCAGTTCGCCGGCAGCGCCCAGACGGTCGTGCAGGATGCGCGCGGTCGAGACCGCGCGCTGCAGCGGCGAGCTGACGATCCGCGGTGGGGGCGAGGGGTCGGCGGCCAGCCGCTCGGCGAGGTAGGCGGCCTCGAGCTCGCCCAGCGGGTCGAGTGGGGGATCGAGCCTTCCCTGGAAACGACCCTCGCGATTCCACGTGGTCACGCCATGCCGCACCAGCAGCAGGCGGCAAATCACCGTGCGGCTGCGGCCCGCGATGCTTCGTAGGCCTCGCGCACGGCGCCGGTGGCAGCCGCGACATCGGCGCGGTGGCCATGGTCGGCCAGGGTCTCGCCCATGACCCGCACCGCATCGGCCATTTCGTCGATCTCGACCATGCCCATGTGCCCGAAGCGCATGATCCTGCCCGCCCACTTGCCCTGCCCGCCGGCGACCACCAGGCCCCGGCTGCGCATGTCGGCGTTGAACGGCGCCCATTCCAGCCCATCGGGCAACCAGGCGGCGGTCACCGTGGCGGAGCGGTCCTCGGGACGCGCCACCAGCCGCAGTCCCAGCCCCTCCAGCCCTGCCTGCGAGCCCGCGGCGATGGCCTCGTGGCGCGCCCAGGTGCGCTCACGCCCCTCCTCCAGGAGCCGATGGACACCGACCCGAAGGCCGAACAGCACCGCGACGGCGGGAGTCCACGGAGTCTGGCCCTTCTCCGCCCACTTGCGGGCCTCGGCGAAGCTCCAGTAGAAGCGCGGCATCCGCGCGCTCGCCTCCGCCTCGCGCGCCCGCGGCCCCACGGCCGCGATGGCGATGCCCGGCGAGGCCATCCACGCCTTCTGGCTGGCGCTGACCACCAGGTCGACGTCCCACGCGTCCATCTCGAATGGCATGGCGCCCAGCCCGCTGATGCCATCCACCACGGTCAGCGGGTCGCCCGGGGCTGCGTGCACGGCGGCGACAAGCTCGCGCAGCGGGTTGGCCACGCCGGTCGACGTCTCGTTGTGGGTCAGCAGCACGGCGCGGTACGGCTCGGCATCGGCCAGGCGGGCGGCCAGGGCAGCGGGGTCGGCCGCGGTGCCCCACTCGACCTCCATCCGCTCGACGGTCGCGCCGAACGTCTCGGCGATTTTCGCGAAGCGGTCGCCGAAGGCGCCAATGGTCACCGCCAGGACCCGTTCGCCGGGCGACAGGGTGTTGACAATGGCCGCCTCCATCGCCCCCGAACCGGAGCCGGTCAGCAGGAAGATCTCGCCGGTTGAGCCGATGAGCGTGCCCAGGCCCTCCGCGATCTCGGCCTGCATGGCGCCGAACTCGGTGCCGCGGTGGTCGATCATCGGCGCCGTCTGCGCCTCGCGCACGTCATCGGGGATCGGCGTCGGCCCCGGGATGCGGAGGTTCTGTTCCATGGCCGGCATCATAGCCGCGTGACCGACCTGCTCACTCCGCGGCTGCGCCTGCGGCCGATGCGCGCCGAGGACGCGCAGCCGTTGTTCGCGCTGTTCGGCGACGCGTCGTTCATGGCTGCCTTCGACAGCCCGCCCTTCGGCATGCAGCAGATGGACCGATGGGTGGCGCGCAACCTGGAGCACCAGCGCCAGCACGGCTACGGCCTGTACACCATCGAGCTGCGCGAGACCGACGAGGTGATCGGCGACTGCGGCCTGGAGCACATGGATCTCGACGGCACGCCCGAGGTCGAGCTGGGCTACGACCTGCGCCGCGACCTGTGGGGCCGTGGGCTGGCGACCGAGGCGGCAGGTGCTGTGGCGCGGCACGCATGCGGCGAGCTGGGCATGCCTCGGCTGGTGAGTCTGGTTCGCGCGTCGAACCTGGCGTCCGCGCGGGTGGCGGCCAAGATCGGCATGCGCCGGGAACGTGAGCTGGAGAGGGACGGCGCGCGCTACCTGCTCTTCGCGTTGGTCGGCGAACCGGGAGCGGACTAACCTCGGAGGCCAGTCCCAACATCTGGAGGCAGCCCCGTGACCGATTACCGCGACCCGAACGCCTTCGTTGACAACCCCGAGATTCGGAAGTGGATGGGCGAGCACCTGGACGAGCTGCGCAGCAACGTGACCGAGCATCGCTATCGCACGCAGTTCATCTGGGCGGGCATCGTCGCGGGGTTGCTGGCGCACGTCGGCGGCTACCTGCTGCGCAGCGCAGCCCTGGCCGAGCCGTTCGGCCTCCTTGCCGACCTGATGTACGCCCTGGGGCTGGCCCTGTGGACCGGCACGGTGGTCGTGGTGCTGACCGAGATCATCCCGCAGCTGAAGGAGCGCCAGGTGCTGTCCGCCATCGACGCCTACGAGGCCGCGGTCCAGCGCGGTGACACGCAGTCCGGGGGGTCCAGCGGCACGCCGTAGACTTGCCGGGCCATGCCAGCCCGCCGCGAGCGCTCCAATCTCAGCAGCGGCATGTTCGACGCCGAGCCGGCGGCCGATGCGCCGCTGGCCGCCCGCATGCGGCCGCGCACCTTGGACGAATTCGTCGGGCAGCGCACGCTGGTCGGCGCTGAGGGCGCGCTGACCAAGGTCGTTCGGCCCGGCTACCTCCCGTCGATGGTGCTGTGGGGGCCACCGGGATCCGGCAAGACCACGCTGGCCCGGCTGCTGGCCGAGCGGTCCGAGGGCACCTGGCGGCAGCTGTCCGCGGTGACCAGCGGCGTGGCCGACGTCCGCGCGCTGGTGGCCGATGCCAGGGCGCTGCGCGAGGCGGGCGGCCGCACGGTGGCCTTCATTGACGAGCTGCATCGGTTTAACAAGGCCCAGCAGGACGCGCTGCTCCCGCACGTCGAGGACGGGACCATCACCCTCATCGGCGCCACCACCGAGAACCCGTACTACGAGATCAACTCGCCGCTGCTGTCACGGCTCCGCGTGTACCGGCTGGAGCCGCTTTCCGAGGATGAGCTGCGAGTCATCGTCGAGCGGGCCCTGGTCGAGGAGCGTGGGCTCAACGGGCGGGTCAGCCTGTCAGACGAGGGAATGACCGCGCTGCTGGGCCTGTCCGGTGGCGACGCGCGACAGGCCCTGAACATCGTGGAGGCCGCGGCAGCCGTGGCGCCCGACAACGCGCTGATCGGCCCGGACGAGGTCAGCGAGGCAGCCCAGCAGCGGCTGCTGGCGTACGACCGGGTGGGCGACCAGCACTACGAGGCGGCATCGGCCTTCATCAAGTCGATGCGAGGGAATGATCCGGATGCGGCGCTGTACTGGTGCGCGTCGATGGTGGCTGCCGGCGAGGATCCGACGTTCATCGCGCGGCGCATCGTGATCGCGGCCAGCGAGGATGTGGGCAACGCCGACCCGCGCGCCCTGCAGGTGGCGGTGGCGGCCATGCAGGCGGTGGAGATGATCGGCCTGCCGGAGGCGCAGTACGCCCTGGCCCAGGCGGCCGCCTACGTGGCATCGGCCCCGAAGTCGAACCGTGCCGGGTCTGCCTACTTCGCCGCGCTGGCCGAGGTGGAGGAGCACGGTCGGCTGCCGGTGCCGCTGCACCTGCGCCCGTCCGCGCACCGGCGGCTGGCACGCGAGCACGGCTATGGCAAGGGCTACCTGTACCCGCACGACTACGCCGATGCCGACGTCGAGCAGCAGTATTTGCCTGACGAGCTTGCCGGCCGCGTGTTCTACGAGCCGTCGGACCAGGGGCTGGAGATCCAGATCGGCGAGCGGCTGCAGCGTCTGCGCCGGCAGCGCCTCGAGTCCCGCGATAAGAAGCGCTAGGCGGCCACCGGCGCGCCGAACCAGGTGCTCAACGCGTCCGCCAGTCCGGTGTCGCTGCCGTCCTCCGCGAGCCACGCCACGTACCCATCCGGGCGGACGAGCACCGCGCTGGGCGGGCTGACGGAGCCGATGACCGGCAGCTCCCATGCGCCGTCGTAGCTCGTTTCCACCAGCCGAACCCGATCTGCCCAGGGCTGCACGTCCAGCGATGCCGCCTGGCCCAGGTTGAGCAGCAGCGGGCGAGCGGCGCGCAGCAGGCTGAACAGGCCCTCCGGCTTGCCGTCGTCGCCGAGCAGGTCGATGTCCGGCATGCGCCGGCCGAGTAGCGGATGCCCCTCACCCACGTCGTAGTGGACGTCCAGGCCCGACATCATCGCCCCGAATCGCCTGCGCGGCTCGTCCATGGCCAACAGCTGCGCCACGCTGTCGCGCAGCGCATCGGTGCGCTCGTCGGCGCGCATCAGCGCGACCTGCGCCATGCTGGTGCGCAGCACCCGGGCCGCCACGGGATGGCGCTCGGCGTGGTAGCTGTCCAGCAGGCTTGGCGGCGAGGATCCGCGCACGACCTGCGCGAGCTTCCAGCCCAGGTTCATCGCGTCCTGCACGCCGATGTTCAGGCCCTGCCCGCCGACCGGGGAGTGGATGTGCGCCGCATCGCCGGCCAGCAGGACCCGGCCGCTGCGGTATGCGGCGGCCTGGCGCGTCGCATCTGTGAAGCGCGAGATCCACGTTGGGCTGTGGATGCCGTAGTCGGTGCCGTAGATCTCGACCAGCCGGCGGCGAACGTCGTCGAGCGTGGGCTCGGACGTGGCGCCCACCCGCTCCTCGGTCAGCATCACGCCCACCAGGCCGCCCTCGCTGTAGACCACCTTGCCGTCGCGCACCTCGTAGTCGACCTTGCCGATGGCGTGCGTGCCGCTGGCGTCGCGGCGCACGCCCAGCGGCGGCTCCTCGACCATCTCCGCCTGCGCGATGAGGCTGCTGGTGGTTGCCTCCCAGCCCGGGAAGTCGATTCCCGCCAGCTTGCGGACCAGGCTGCGTCCTCCGTCACAGCCCACCAGGTACTGCGTGGTGACCGAGCGGCCGTCGGAGAGGGCCACCTCGACTCCGTCGTCGTTCTGCGTAAAGTCCGTCAGCTCGGTTCCGTACTGGACGCGGACCCCCAGCTCCGCCACCCAGCCGGCCAGGATGCGCTCGATGTGGTTCTGCCACAGCCCCAGGCCGTATGGATGCCGGGTGGGAAAGTCACTGATGTCCAGCCGCACGCTGCCAAAGCCGGCCACCTGGGCCTTCTGGCCCTCAGCCAGGAAGCGGTCCGCGATGCCGCGCTGGTCCAGCACCTCGATGGTGCGTGCGTGGAGGCCGCCGGCCCGTGAGCCGGGGAGCTCCTGGCTGGGACGGCGCTCGATCACCAGCAGATCCACGCCTGCCAACACCAGCTCGCCGGCCAGCATCAACCCGGTGGGACCACTGCCGGCAACGACCACCTCGTGATCGGTCATGTCTCCCCTCAATGCGCTGGCGTGGCCGATGATCATGCGCCACGCACCCGGGCTTGCGGCAAGCCCCGGGTAGCGCGGTATCCTTGAATTGAGCCCGTCGAGGCGAATTGATGACAGAAAGCGTCATGAATTGCCGCCTACGCTGCCAGCCATGATCAACGCCACCATCCGTCCGGCCTTCAGCAACTGGCCCCGCTATAACCGTGCGCTGCGCGAGGTCGTGGCCGGCCTCACCGACGAGCAGCTGGCGATCCGGCCTTCCGCCGAACGCTGGCCGATCTGGGCATCCATCGGCCACCTCGCCTGCCAGCGCGTGTCCGGCCTATGCGGGATGGCGGGAGAGCCGGGCGCCGAGACGACGCCCTTCCCCGACGCACTGTTCCGCTGCCCGGGCGACGAGTACCTCGAACCCGTGATGAACGCGGCCCAGCTGGTCGCGGCGCTCGACTCCACGTTCCGCATCGTCGAGCGTGCGCTGGACACCTGGGCGTTCGATTCGCTGGAGGACGAGGTCCACCGCGACTTCGGCGAATACGGCTCGGCGACCACGACCCGCGCTCGCGAGATCCAGGGGTCCTTCGCGCATGACGTGTATCACATCGCCGAGCTGAACGAGACGCTGGCCGCCCAGGGCCTGCCGCTGGTCAACATCTGGGGCGAGGAGGGTTGACATCGGCGCAAATTACCAGTAGGTTATATAACCGATAGGTAACCTAAAGAAGCCGATGCAGCCCGATTCCCTCAGCACCACCTTCGCAGCCCTGGCTGATCCCACGCGACGGGCGATTCTCGCCCGCCTGGCGATGGGAGAGGCATCCGTCACCGAGCTGGCCCGTCCATTCGACATGACCCAGCCGGCCGTCTCGAAGCATCTGCGGGTGCTGGAGAACGCCGGCCTGGTAGAGCGTGGGCAGCAGGCGCAGTGGCGTCCCCGGCGGCTCAGCGCCGGGCCGCTGCGTGAGGTGGCCGAATGGGTCGGGCAGTACCGGCCGCACTGGGACCAGAGCTTCGAGCGGCTCGATGCCTACCTTCGCCGAGAGGCCGAACGAGCCGCCAAGCCAAGCAAGACGAAAGGACGCCGGCAATGAACGCCACCCAGGCCCGCATCGACCGCGGCAGCACCGACACCACCGCCATCTATTCGATCGGCGGTGACCTCTACTACGAGCGCACCTTCGCCGCGTCGCGGGAGCAGGTATGGAGTGCGATGACCGACCCGGCCAAGATCCCGATGTGGTGGGGGCCGAACGGCACCACTGCCGAGGTGGTCGAGATGGACGTCCGCCCCGGTGGCACGTGGCGCTACATCAGCCACTCGCCCGGTCGCGACGCGGTCGAGTTCTACGGCGAGTACCTGGAAGTCGATCCGCCGCAGCGCCTGCGCTGGACGTTCATGTTCGACATCGAGGGCATGGGTCCGCAGGGAGGTCCGGAGACGTTCCTGCTCGAGGAGGTCGATGGCGGCACGAGGGTGACCTCCATCGGCCACATGGGCTCGCCCGAGGCGATCGAGATGGCGCTGGCCACCGGCATGTCGCAGGGCGCCGTGGAGACCTGGGACCGCCTGGAGCGGATCCTGGCCGCGAGCTGATCGCGGAGGGCTAGACCCGGCCAATCCCCAGCACGTTGACCGCGATGGTGGCGATTGCCAGGAGGACGGCGAGGACCACCAGCAGCACGCCGATGTTGCGCAGGTCGCGCTGCACGTAGTGGTACTCGGCCGCGGCGCGCTCGCCGAGCCGTGACGAGCCGACGACCGTGATGCGCGGGTCGGCCGCTCGGCCCTTTGGCCGGCGCGTGACGCTCGACATCGGCGGCGCTGCCGCTGCGCGCACCTCCGCATCGGCCCGCTCGAAGGCGTCCATGGCGCCGCTCGACGCGGGCGCCGCCGAGCCGAGATCTGCCTCAGGTGCCCGCGTCGCGGGCGCGGAGCTCCGCTGCCCGCCGCGCTGTCCCTTGCGCCGCGCGTGCCGGTTGGCTGCCTTTCCGCCTCGTCGCGCCATGCTTCCTCGTCGCTGCGTTTCCGGATTGCCGCACCGTGGCACCGTCGGGAGCGCCCGGTGGGGACGGTATGATACCAGCCGTTCCGGGCACGCCCCGAACACGCCCACCGCCAGCCGCAGACCCGGAGCGCCCGTCTCGATGCAAGAGCTGAACCGCCTCCTGGCCGAGAACCTGGCCATCGCCGTCGCTGCCCTCGCGGTTCTCATCCTGCTGCTGGCTCTGCTCGTCGTGGTGCAGTCCATTCGCCTGGGGCGCGCGGTGCGCGCCTACCGGGCCCTGGTGGGAGATGGCAGCGCCGCGGGCTCGCTGTCGGACGTGCTGGAGCGCCACGTGGTCAAAGTGGAGGAGGTGCGCAACCGGCTGGGTGAGATGGAGCGCATGCATGCGCACCTTCAGGAGCGCTCGGCGACGAGCCTGCAGCACATCGGCCTGGTTCGCTTCAACCCGTTCGATGACACCGGCTCCGACCAGAGCTTTGCCATTGCCCTGCTCGACGACCGGCGTGACGGGGTGGTGATCTCGAGCCTCCACGGGCGCAGCAACACCAGGGTCTTTGCCAAGCCGGTCGAGAACGGCGCGTCCCGCCACACGCTCTCCGATGAAGAGGCCCAGGCCATCCGGGTCGCCGTTGCAGGAACCGGAAACGGCGGCTGACGCAGGGCCGATGGACCCCGGCCAGCGGCGGCTGGCCGAGCGTCGCCTGGTCCATGGGTTGCAGCGACTGCATCGGCGCGAGCCGATGGCGGCCGATTTCCGGGTCGATGCCGTGGTCGAGGCTGCGCGCGCAGTTCCGCGGGCGCCGTCCGGCCATCGCGGCAGCACCGAACTGAGGCTGAGCGACGCCGACCTGCGGACCGTAGTGGACGCACTGGTTTCTGCCGGCCGCTTCAGCCGGCGGGGCCATCGCGTGCGGCTGGCCGATCACCAGCCCACGCTCGAGCGGGCGGATCGCGAGCGGGTCGAGCAGCTTCTGTCCGGGCTGCGCGAAGCCGGCTTCGCGCCGCCGCGGGTTGACGGGATCGCGGCACGACTGGGCATCACGCCACCACTGCTGGTCCAGCTGCGCCGCTCCGGGCAGCTGGTTGCTGTCGCGCCGGGGATCGACTACCCGGCGGACGTGTGGCAGGAGATCACGCGGCGCCTGGATCGGCTGTCGGGGCCGATGAACGTGGCGCGCGTGCGCGACGAGCTGCGCACTTCACGGCGCCATGCGGAGGCGATCCTTTCGTTGCGTCGAGCGGAGCGCCGCGGGCAGGCTCGCCGGCTCAGACCTGGGCGCCGAGGCGGCTGAGCGCTTCGTCGGCGGTGGGCAGCTCGTCGCCGGCCACGGTGCGCGCCTGGCGGAAGCATGCGGCCGCGGCCGGCCGATCACCGCGCGCCTCGTAGCGCTCGCCCAGGGCGAGCAGGAGGTCGACGCAGCGGCCGCGCAGCAGATCGCGCCGCTCCTCGACGTAGGCCGAATCGCCGTAGAAGGGGCAGTCGTCCAGGAGGTCGCCGCGGTACAGCGAGCGGGCACGCTCGAGGTGGCGCAACGCCTCGTCAGGGTCCTGTGCCGCGCTGGCGGCGACCATCGCCTCTTCGAAGGCCGCCATGTCGCTCCAGGCGATCAGCGCCGGGTCGAGCCGATAGCGATCGTTGTGGAAGGTGATCGCCTGGCCTCGGTCTCCGCCGCGACGACCCGGCTCGAGCGTGGTCCGGAGGCCACCCAGCGTGCGGTGGAAGGCGAGATCGGCCCGCTCCAGGTCGACGTCCGGCCAGATGAGCTCGACGACCTCGTCCTTCGCCGCGCCCCGCTCGCCGCGATCCAAGAGGAAGGCGAACACCGCCTCCGCCTGGCGGCTGCCGGCCTTTTCGCCGCCCCAGCGCCGCATCGGCTGCCCGTCGCGCTCGACGCGCAAGGGACCCAACGCGTAGACATGCAGTCCCGGCGGTGCGCTGCCTGCGTCCTCCAGGGCCTGGCTCAGCAGCGACCCGCGGCTCGCCACCTCGCGCCGCTCGGCTGACAGTTGCTCGAGGGCTGCAGCCTGCTCGTCATGCTGCTCGGCCAGCTGGAGAGCGGAAGCCAGGTAGCCGGCGGCAAGCTTGAGCAGCTCGATCTCGTTGGGCGTGAACGGCAGCCCATTGCGCTTGCGGCCGAACTGCACGCTGCCCACCTCGCGATCGCGGTGCTGCAGCGGGAGGCGCAG
>DATBIY010000041.1:0-5531 GCA_036556695.1 Candidatus Limnocylindria bacterium | reverse complement strand
GGACGATGGCGCCCGTCCCACGGGTGAAGCGGTTCTCCTGCTCCACCTCATCTAGATTTGCCCGCTTGACCTGGTGGCGCCGCTGCGAATCAGGGCTGTTTTGCACGTGGTGACTCTAACGGGGAACTCGGGCTCGTTTCCTGCCCGGCAGTTGCTCCCCGCGAAAATCCCGGGGAAGTTGGAGCCTCATTTCTCCCATTTTGATTCCTTCACGGTCCTTTCATCCCCGTTGCAGTCACCGGGTGCAAATTGGGGCAAGTGGCAGCGGCCAATGCCTTCGCTGCACGCGGTGGGCAGCCTTGCCTCATCGAGTCGCCTGCGCGCGGTCAATGGCCCAGACGGCGGCACTCCCCCGAACGTTCTCGGGATGACCGCAACGGGGAAGTTGTGACGTCTGCGTGCCCGACCTGTGCATCACCTGAACATCTCGGTGACGTTGAGCCAGGAATTCGGCCATTTCAGCCCACGTTCGGCCTCTTCTTCACCGTTAGGGTCTCCGGGGGAACACCGTGTGGGGATAGCGGCGTTATCGGCGCAGGGGCAGGCCGTTGGCGTCCTTCATGTTGCCGGTGATGACCAGGATCAGGTCGATCACGTACCAGATCCCGAACCCCCCCAGGCTGATCAGCTTCAGGACGCCCAGCGTGGTATGGCCCAGGTAGAAGCGGTCGATCCCCAGCCAGCCGATGAACAGCGACAGCAGCACCGCGGTCAGCCACTCCTTGTCGGAGAAGAGGCCGGGCACTTCGGCCGCCGGAAACTGGTTGCTCGAGCCGCGACGCAGCAGGGTGGTGTGGCGGATCATCCCGGCGCGCAGCTGAGCCTGCAGGTCGGCGAAGGTGAACGGTCCCTCCTCGGCGCCCATGCGCGAGACCATGAAGAGGTCGGGCTCCGGCGGAGGCGGTGGAGCCGATGAACTGGCTTGAGACGGCTGGGTGGCGGTGGTGCTGTCAGGAGGCGGTGCATCAGTCATGACAGCTCCATGCTAGTCCCCTGCTCCGGGGCTGGTGCGCCACTTGCTTGGCACGCTGCGTATGACCGTGAACTCGCCGGAACGCTGGGAAGTGGAGCAGGACGACTTCGGTCGGCCGATGGTTCGCCATCGCCACTTCAGCGGGACGGTGCCGGCCTACGTCAGCATCGACGCCGAGGGCGGCGAGTTCGCGCGCTGCCCGGACTGCGGTGAGAGGTATCGGCTCCGCGGGAAGGACCACGAGCGCGACCGCTTCGGCGGCTAGAGTCCGGCCTTCATGGTCGCGGACTGGCGGCCCTGCGGCGCCTCGAGAGGTATCGGCTCCGCCGGAGCCCTCCGGCCTTCCATGCTGCGCAGTGCCGGGTTGAAGAACATCAGCCCGATCACCACCACGTAGAGCGCGCCGGCCACCGCGATGGTGTTGATCAGCCCGGCGCCCTCGATCACCAGCCCCGCCACCGCCGCTCCAACCGGGATGCCGGCCTGGGCGAACGCGACGAAGGCGCCGAACACCCGCCCCATCAGCTCCGGCGGGGTGTGCTCCTGGACGACCGTCTCCAGGATCGGGTTGATGGGACCCGCCACCAGTCCAGCCACCACGGCCGCCAGCACCACTGCGGCCTCCGACAGCTGCAACGCCAATGCGCCGTAGGCGATGACCACGGCCAGCAGCCAGCCCCACAGGAATACCGCACGCCGCGGCAGGCGGCTGCCCACCGCCCCGAACGCCACCGTGCCGGCCAGTGCGCCGCCGGCGAACGCGGCCAGCATCAGGCCTAGGCTGGTCGGGCTGCCGTACACCTCACTGGCATACACCGGCAGCACCACGCTCAGCAGCGGCACGTCGAAGAAGTTGCCGAGCAGCGCGAGCACGATCATCGAGAAGATCAGCCGATGCCCCACCAGGAACCGGACGCCTGCCTGCAGCTCCGCGCCGTACGTCGTCTGCGCCGGAGCCGATGCCGGAGCAGCACCGGATCGGACGCCCATCCCCACGAAGAGCGCCGACAACCCAAACGTGGCCGCGTCGAGGAACAGCACGCCGGTCGAACCGATCACCAGGATCAACACGCCCGCCAGGACCGGGCCCGCCAGCTGCCCGGCGCGTGCGATGGCCCGATCCGTGGAGTTGGCGCGCTCCAGCGACAGCGCGCCGCGGCCCGCCAGCTCGGGGACGAGCCCGAATCGCGCCGTCTGGCCCTGCGCGTTGAAGGCTGACAGGAGGAAGACCAGGGCGAGGAGCTGCCAGAACTGGAGCACGCCCAGCAGCTGCAGGATCGGGATGGTGGCCACCGTCAAGGCGCTGAGCAGGTCGCCCGCCACGCTCGTCCGCCGCAACCCCAGCCGATCGACCAGCGGGCCGCCAAGGATGGCCGGCACCACCCAGCCAATGGCGATGGCCGCTCCCACCAGCCCAACCTGGACCGCGGAGCCGGTGGTCGCCAGCACCAGCCACGGCACGGCGACCGCGGTCATCATGTTGCCGATCTGCGAGACCGCGTTGGCGGCCATCAGCGAAAGGAACGGCCCGCGATCCTGGCTGGGCGTGCCGGCCGGCGCGGTCGGCGGCGGTTCGTGACTCAGAATGCCTACAGCCTAGCGGCAGCAGCGGGGGTACCGGATGGGAAGTGAGCTGAGCGTCAAGGCGCCGGGCGGGCGCACGCTCGACGTCTACCTGGACGGGCCCGGCGCGGGCATCCCGCTGCTTTTCCACAGCGGGACGCCCAGCTCCGGCGGGCTGTACGCGCCGTTCGTCGGGGCGGCCGCAACGCGAGGGCTGCGGATGATCGGCTTCTCCCGCGCCGGCTACGGCGGCTCCACGCGCGCTCCGGGCCGCTCGGTGGCTGACGTGACGGGCGATGTCGCGGCCATTCTCGATGCCCTCGATGCGCCGCGGTTCTACACGCTCGGCTGGTCGGGCGGCGGCCCGCATGCCCTGGCCTGCGCCGCGCTGCTGCCGGAGCGGATGATCGGCGCGTGCACGGTCGGCAGCCCGGCGCCGTATGGGGCCGATGGGCTGGACTGGCTGGCCGGCATGAACGTCCAGAACGTGATGGCGTTCAACGCCGCGCTGGCCGGCGAGGATGAGCTTGCTGCCGTGGCCGACCAAGTCGCCGCCGCGATGTCGAGCATCACCCCCGACGGCGTGATCGCCAGCCTCGCGGCAATCGCCCCGGAGGTCGACCGCGCCGCTGTCACCTGCGAGGCTGCCGCCTGGTTCGCCGAGAACTTCCGAGAGTCGGTGCGCAACGGGCCATGGGGCTGGTTCGACGACCAGCGTGCGCTGGTCAGCCCGTGGGGCTTCGACGTGGCCGCGATCCGCGTCCCGGTGGCCACCTGGCAGGGTGCCCAGGATCGAATGACGCCTTTCGCCCACGGCGCGTGGCTGGCGTCGCACGTCCCAGGCGCGCGAGCGCATCTCCTGCGGGAGCATGGCCATATCTCGCTGGGGGTGGCCTCGTTCGGCGAGATGCTGGACGATCTGTTGGCGATCGCCCCGTCCTAGATCGCCGATCGAGGACCGGAAAGCCGCCAATTCAGGTGGGCTCGAGCTCCGGCAGACCGTCCGCCGCGGCGTCGCCATCCCTGGGGCGCGACGGGATCTGCGCCTCGCGACAGAGGCTGCAATCGAGCTTCGGAGTGCGGTGCAAGCCACGCCGATGATCGCGTGACATCGCCAGAATCTCCCCGCCTGAGGGGTGGCGTCCCTGACCCTCAGACATTCTCCGTACCTCCTCACGGAACCACGAAAAACATCAAACACATCGGTCGGTCTGCGACCGCGCGGCGGGAATGTATCGGCGCCGATATCGGCTGTCAACCGGCTTCCGCGAGATCCTTCAGGACCCTGCCGATGTGCCGCAGGTGGCTGCGCTCGTGACGCGCCATCCAGTCGGCGTAGTACAGCGCGCAGTTCTCGTAGACCTTGTTGGGCGGGGCGGTCACTGTCGCCGTGCGTTCGAATGCCGCCAGCGGCATCGGCTCATACACCGCCAACAGCTCTGCCCGCTGTGTTTCGAACGCCGCCAGGTTCTCCTCGAAGGGAAGCTCAGAGTACGTCGCCTGGTTGCGCCAGCCCGGCGCGCCCTTCCACGCCGGATGGTCCTCGCGCGCAATGCGCAGCATGTTCCCGCCCAGCACGTCATGCGAAGCGCGCAGGTGGGCCAGCTGCTCGTTGACCGACCAGCCGTACTCGGTCACGCCGTACAGGTGGTCGTTCGGCACACCGTCGACCAGTGCCTTCAGCTTCGGCACCGTGGTGCGCAGGATGTCCATCGCCTGCTCGACGTTGAGGAGTGGCGTCACCTCACTGGGCGGCGGCCAGGATGCCGGCGTGGGTGCGCAGGGCATCGGTGATGCGCGACAGCGGCTGCAGGAAGGTGGGGATGCACTCGTCCCGGCAGCGGGTCGCCAGGTCGGCGATCTCGCACATCCGCTCGTGGATGATCGTCCAGGCGGCCTCGCGATCCGGAAGCAGGTAGTCCGTCTCGTAGAACAGCTCCATGGCCGGTCCGGCCGTGCGATCGGGGTGGTCAGGGCCCATGGGCATGCGGGTCACGAGCGCACCGAGCGGCTTGACCACCTGCTTCATCAGCAGCACCGCCACGCGGAGCAGCGTGGCGAGCTGGGCCGGTGACTCATCGGTGTGCGCGAAGTATCGGGCCAGGAGCTGCAGGATCAGCTCATAGGTTGCGTTCAGCAGGTCCGCGCTTCGTGCGGTGAACGGATGGCTGATGAGCTCGACCGGCGCACCACTGGCAAGCGGCCGGACGTGGGCCAGGACGACCGGTCGCGCCGGATCGAAGTCGGGATGCGACTCGCGGACGTCCAGGTAGTCGTCCAGCATCCGCACCAGCCGGCCGAAGTGCGCCTCTCGCCAGTCGCCCCGCGCGCCCTCGCCCTGCTCGACGATCACCTCGATGGCCGCCCGCGCCGAGGCCAGGTCGGTCACCGGCACGATCTCCTCGAAACCGATGCTCTCGTGGGTCGCCTGTGCAGCCTGGGGACCGATGAACAGCGCGCGCTCCCCCATCCGCTCCGCCAGCTGCGCGAAGCCCTCCTCGATGGACCGATACAGATGCCCCACCGTGTCGAAGTCCTGCAGGTGCGGGCCGATCTCGTCCAGCTCCTCGTGGGGCAGCTCCTGCGCCTTGGCCAGGGCGGCGAACTCCTCCTGGTCGGCCATGTCGACGCCCTCCGGCCGCTCCAGGAAGGCGAAGTGGCGCAGCGCGGCCTCGTTGAACGGCAGCAGCGCCATCTGCACGCTGGCCGGCATTGCGGCCGGCGGCAGCGGGAAGTTGGGCCGCCCCAGCCGTGGCGCCGCCCCGATGCTGTTCAGCAGGTTCTGCACGAGTGCCAGGTGGAGCATCTCCTGCTCCCCGACGTGCAGCAGCTCGCGCTTCCACTCCCGCACCCTGGGGAGCAGCTCCTCCGGCACGCCCTCGCGCGCCTCCTCCTTGAGGCTGAACGCCGCGTACAGGTACTGGCACATGACCAGGTGCTCGAGCTCCGCGGCCTTGCCCAGCGTGTAAATGAGTGCTTCCCGGTGGCCGATCAC
>DATBIY010000040.1:0-11598 GCA_036556695.1 Candidatus Limnocylindria bacterium | reverse complement strand
CGCTGGTCGCTGACCGCCGACCTGGTCGGCGAGGGGCGCTCGCCCACCGAGCGCGGGCACGCCACCGCACTGGCGCTGCTGGAGCGGCACGGTGTGGTGACCCGCGAGGCGGTGCTGGCCGAGGGCCTGGCGGGCGGCTTCGCCGGCATCTACGCCGTGCTGCGGGTCATGGAGGAATCCGGGCGCGTGCGGCGCGGCTATTTCGTGGAGGGGCTGGGCGCGGCGCAGTTCGCAATGCCTGGCGCGGTCGACCGGCTGCGCGCCGAGCGCGATGCCGATTCCGAGGCCGGTCCCCGCGTGCATCTGCTGGGAGCGGCCGATCCCGCGCAGCCCTACGGGGCCACGCTGCCCTGGCCGCGCGATGGCGAGGACGGGGAGCGGCTGCCGCTGCAGCGCGTGCCCGGCGCATACGTCGTCCTGGTGGATGGCGCGGCGGCCCTGTACGTCGAGCGCGGTGGGAAGGGCCTGCTCACCCTGCCGGCCTTCGCTGATCCGGAGATCGCCACGCCGGCGCTCGCAGCGCTGCCACGCCTGGTGCAGGCAGGAGGCCCGATGCGTGAGCTGCGGCTGGAGCGCGTCGATCGGGTGCCGCCCGCCGAATCGTCGCTGGCCGAGCGGCTGCGCGAGCTGGGCTTCCGTCCCAGCTACCGATCCTGGCTTCTGCGGCCAGAGGCTGGAGCGCCGGCGCGCGGTCGATGAGGAATTCCGGACACAAAGAAACGTCCCGTAGGAACCTTGCCCCGACCCCGTTGATGCAATCTCGGAAGTCGTTGCCCGGCTCCTCCGGGACAAGAACCAGATTAGGGCGCCCCGGCCACCCTGCCAACCCAGTTGTCCACGAATCTGGTCGCGGAGTGGGCGACTTGTCCACAGCCGGTCCACACCGGGGGATGCAGCCTCAGGTAAGGGTGACGACCTCGCGGTAGCGCGGGATGTGGACCTCCAGGCCCAGCTCACCGCGGATTCGCTTCGCGAAGGCGGCGGTCGCGTCCGGGTCGCCGTGGACCAGGAAGACGCGCTTCGGTCGGCCGTCGGAGGCATCGGCCTTGGCGGTGAAATGCTCAAGCCAGGCGGCAAGCTCGTGCTCGTCGGCATGGGCCGAGAAGCCGGAGATCGAGACCACCCGGCAGCGGACCTCGTACTCCTCGTGGTCGATGCGCGCCGTCTTGCCGCCGGTCTGCAGGTGACGCCCCAGGGTGCCCTCGGCCTGGTAGCCGATGAACAGCAGCGTGCAGGCTGGGTCGGGGAGGAAGTCCTTCAGGTGGTGCATGACCCGGCCGCCGGTCAGCATGCCGGAGCTGGCCACGACCATCATCGGCCGGGGTGAGGTGCGGATCGCCTTCGACTGCTCGACGGTGTTGGTGTACTGCTCGCCGGGGTAGGCGAGCGGCGAATCGCCCGATCGCAGCAGCTCGGCGGTCTCTTCGTCGTAGATCTCGGGGTGGCGCAGGTACACGTCGCTGGCCCGCGACGCCATCGGCGAATCCAGGTAGAGCGGCAGGTGGGGGATGCGCTTGTCGCGCAACAGCTCGTCCAGCACCCAGACCAGCTCCTGGGTGCGGCCGATGGCGAAGGACGGGACGAGCATCACGCCCTTGGAATCGGCCACGCCGTTGATGGCCTTCACCAGCTCCTCGACGGCCTCCTCCTGCGGCGCGTGCTCGCGGTTGCCGTAGGTCGACTCCACCAGGACGTAGTCCGCGTGGCTGATGGGCGTGGGATCAGCCACGATCGGGGTGCTGCCGCGGCCCAGGTCGCCGGAGAAGACGACGGTCGTGGTGGCGTCGCCATCGGCCAGGCGCAGCTCGATGATCGCCGAGCCCAGGATGTGGCCGGCGTCGTGGAACACCGCCTGGATCCCCTGCGCCACCTCGACCACCTCCGTGTAGCGCACGGCGTGGAACTGGCGCCCCGTCTGGTCGACGTCGCGCTCGTCATACAGCGCCGCCCTGGTCATGGTCATGCCGCTGGGTTTGGCGCCGCGGATGTGGTCGGCCATGGCCTCGTCGTCGTGCGGCGGCGTGTCCTCGTCCCCTGTCTCCTGCACGGCCTCCTCGGACTGCAGCTCGGCATCGGCTGCGGCCGCCTGTTCGGGATGCTTGCGGCGCCATCGGGCCTCCGCCTCGGCCTGGAGCTTGGCCGCGTCGCGCAGGACGATCTCGGCGAGGTCGGCGGTGGCCGCGGTGGTGAGGATCGGCCCGTGGTAGCCCGCCCGCACCAGCGCCGGGATGCGACCGCAGTGGTCCAGGTGGGCGTGCGTCAGCAGGACGGCGTCCAGGCTGCCCGGCTCGAAGGCGAACCCGATGCGGTTGCGGCTGACCTCCTCCGGCGAGCCCTGGAACATGCCGCAGTCGATCAGCACGTGCCGGTCACCGGCGGTGACCAGGAACTGCGAGCCGGTGACGGTGCCCACAGCCCCCAGGAACTGGATCTGGATCGTCATGGCTGCCGAGTATGGCCGCTCGCGCCCCGTATCATCGGGTGCGCATGGCCTTCCCGATACCTCCTCCCATCGAGCCGATGCTCGCCAAGCCCACGCCCGAGCTGCCCGTCGGTGACGGGTGGCGCTACGAGCCGAAGTGGGACGGTTTCCGGGCCCTCGTCTTTCGCGACGGCCCGGAGGTGTACCTGCAATCGCGGGACCTGAAACCGCTGGACCGATACTTCCCGGAGCTGCTGGACCCCCTGCGGGCCGTGGGCGGGCCCGACGCGCGCTTCGTGCTCGACGGGGAGATCGTCATCGCGCGCGACGGCTGGCTCGACTTCGAGGCGCTGCTGCTGCGCATCCACCCTGCCGCCTCGCGAGTGGCGATGCTGGCGGAGCAGACGCCCTCGTCCTACGTGGCCTTCGACTGCCTGGCGGTCGATTCATCCGATCTGCGCGAGTCGCCGCTCGACGACCGCCGCGCCGCCCTCGAGGGAGTGATGGACGGCGCGCCCGAGACGGTGCTGCTCACCCCGGCCACGTCCGACCCAGCCATCGCGCGCGAGTGGTTCGACGTGTTCGAGGGCGCGGGACTGGACGGCGTGGTCGCCAAGCGGTGGGACCTGCGCTATCGGCCCGGCAAGCGCGAAATGGCCAAGATCAAGCACCTGCGCACCGCCGACTGCGTGGTGGCTGGCTTCCGCTGGCATAAGAACGGCCCGGGCACCATGGTCGGCTCGCTGCTGCTGGGCCTGTGGAACGATGCCGGCCAGCTGCAGCACGTGGGGGTGACCTCGTCGTTCACCATGGACAAGCGCCGCGAGCTCGTGTCCTTCCTGGAGCCATACCGCAAGGACGCGCTCGTCAACCACCCGTGGAAGGATTGGAAGGAGTTCCAGGCGCAGTGGGAGGGCAAGCGCATGCCGGGCGCCGGCTCGCGCTGGAACCGCGGCAAGGACCTGTCGTGGGAGCCGCTCCGTCCGGAGCTGGTATGCGAGGTGGCCTTCGACCATCTGCAGGGTGACCGCTTCCGCCACGGCACGACCTTCAAGCGCTGGCGCCCCGACAAGGCACCGGCCGACTGCCGCTACGACCAGCTGGAAGAAACGCCGCCGGCCCTGCTGGCCGATCTCTTCGGCTGAAAGATTCTTTTCGGAGACGGCACTTTTTCACCGTCGTGGCTTGGTCGCTACACTCGACCTTCCCCGCCCTTCATGAGGACCGTTGCTGTCGTGACCGTGGACCGAAACGACCCGAACGCCGCGATCAACGAGATCGCTGACCGCTTCTTCGAGGGAGTGCTCGAGCGCGACCCGATCTTCGCCACCATCCTGGGTGACGACCGCTACGACGACCGCCTGCCAGACCTCGGCGCTGAGGGCCGCGCCGAGGAGAAGCGCGTGTACGAGGCGCTGCTGGCCGAGGTCGAGCCCATTGGTCCCGATGGGCTGGAGCCGGAGCAGGTCATCACCCGCGACATGCTGATCCTGGTCGCGCGCAACCAGCTGGAGGCGCAGGAGAAGAAGCTCTACCAGATGGGCATCAATCACATCTCCGGCGTGCAGCTGATGCCGGTGATGATCGCCCAGTACCAGCTGGCCGAGACTTCCGAGGGGCTGGAGCGTCTGCTGGGCCGCTTTGCCGCGTACCCGACTGCGGTCGAGCAGCAGATCGACACCCTGCGCGAAGGCCTGGCCGATGGACGCACCGGCGCCGCAATCCCGGTCCGCAAGCAGATCGAGCAGATCGAGCGGCTGATCGCCACGCCCACCGAGCAGTTCCCGGCAGTCTCCCTGGCCCATGTGGCCGATGACGAGGCGCGCGGCCGTGTGGCCGCCGCGGTCGACGAGCACGTCAAGCCGGCGCTGCAGCGCCTGCGCGACTTCCTGGCTGACGAGTACGAGCCGGAGGCCATGGCCGAACCCGGGATCGGCGCGGTTCCGGATGGCACCGAGCTGTATCGGCTCGCCATCCGCATGCAGACCACGGTGGCCACCACCGCCGAGGAGGTCCATGCCTTCGGCCTGGAGGACCTGAGCCGCATCGAAGCCGAGATGGACGAGATCGCCCACCGGCTGGGCCATGATGACCGGCATGCGCTGAAGGCGGCGCTGTCCGAGGACCCCACCAACCACACCGACTCGCGCGAGGCCATCGTCGAGCTGGCGGAACAGCAGACGGAGCGGGCGTATGCGGCAGCGCCGAAGTACTTCGGCCGCCTGCCATCGGGCAACTGCATCGTCAAGCCGGTGGAGGAGTACCGCGAGCGCGAAACGCCGCCGGCGTTCTACATGCAGCCGTCACTCGATGGCTCGCGCCAGGGCCAGTACTACATCAACACCTACCAGCCGGAGGAGCGGCAGCTCCACAAGATCGCGGCCATCACCTTCCACGAGGCGACGCCGGGACACCACTTCCAGATCGCCATCGAGATGGAGCTCACCGGCCTGCCCCGCTTCCGCACGCTGGGCGGCCGCCTGGCGGGCGTGGCCTACGTCGAGGGCTGGGGGCTGTACTGCGAGCGCCTGGCCGATGAGATGGGCCTCTACCTGGACGACCGGGAGCGCCTGGGCATGCTCGACGCGCAGGCGTTCCGCGCCTCGCGGCTCGTCGTCGACTCGGGGCTGCACGCCATGGGCTGGAGCCGCGAGCAGGCGATCACCTTCATGCATGAGCGCGGCACGCTGCCCATGGTCGACGCCGAGATCGAGGTCGACCGCTACACCGTCTGGCCGGGGCAGGCGCTGTCCTACAAGATTGGCCAGCGCGAGATTGAGCGGGCACGGCGCGAGGTGTCGGAGAAGATGGGCGACCGCTTCGACCTGCGGGCCTTCCACGACGAGGTGCTGGGCCACGGGTCGCTGCCATTGGCTACGCTCCGCCGCGAGATCCCCGGCTGGGTCGAGGCTGCGGTGTCGGCTCGCGAGGGTGAGGGCGCCGGCGCTCGCTGAGCTGCCGCGGGTGCCCGCGCTGGCGGCAGATTCATGTGGGGTGCGCACCGCGCGCGAGAATCGGGCTGGTACGGGGCCTGGTGCGGGCTGTGGACCTGCTACAGCATCCAGATCAGCCTTGGAATGTGAACGGTGACGCCCTGAGATGAACCTGCCGGTTCTTAGGACACGAGACGACGATGATGCGCGCCCCTGAACGGGTCACCCTCTCAGGTCGGCACGTGCGCCTGGAGCCGATCGAGGAGCGCCACCGCGACGACCTGCTGGCCGCCGCTGCCCAGGACCCGGCGACCTTCCGCTACCTGTTCGTGGACCTCTCCCGCGGGGAGGAGGCATGGCGCGAGTACCTCGCCGACGCCATGAAGCCGGAGAACGTCTCCTGGGCGACGGTCGACGTCGGGACCGGCCGCGCCATCGGCTCATCACGCTTCCTGGACATCGCGCCGGAGCACGGGCGACTGGAGATCGGTTGGACCTGGGTCGCGCCCTCGCATCAGCGCACCGCCATCAACACCGAGGCCAAGCTGCTGCAGCTGAGCTACGCCTTCGACGAGCTGGGCGCGAACCGGGTGGCCCTCAAGACCGACCTGCGCAACGAGCGATCGCAGTCGGCGATCGCGCGGATCGGCGGCGTGCGTGAAGGCGTGCTGCGCGAGCAGTTCCGCATGCCGGACGGCTACATGCGCAGCAGCGTGTACTTCTCGATCCTGGCCGCCGAGTGGCCGGACGTGAAGCGGCGCCTGACTGCCCGACTGGCGGGGGAGTGACCTAGCCGCGAGACCACTCCTGGGTGATGTCGTAGTCCGGGTCCGGCGGCTCCTCGGGCGGGCGGACTCCCTCCGGGACGTGGCGCAGGTTGACCCGCACCCGGTACCACAGCGACGAGCGGCCGCGCATGCCGTCGACCAGCACGTCGTCCTCGGCCAGGTGCTTCGCGGCCTCCGGGTGGCGGGCGCGCCAGCGCTCCAGGCCGGCCAGCGCGTCCTCCTTCTTCTTTGCCTGGCCGATGACGATCAGCGGGTGCTTCGACCGGCGGCGACCGGTGGGCGGCACCGTGCCGTCCGCGCGCCGCGCCGGCGGTGGCGGCATCTGCTGCGGCTGGTCGCCGGCCCGCCCACCCGCCGGCGGCGTCCACGCCATGCGCCGCTTCGACGGCTGGACGCGCGGTGGCTCACCCTCCGCCTTGGCGTAATGCGGCGGCCATGGCGCGTCGCCCAGCCCCGACGCCTCGTCCCGCGAGGCGAGCTCGAGCAACGCGTCAAGCGAGCCCGCGGCCGAATCGATGCCGGCGCCCACGTCGCCCAGGCGGGCATATCGGTCCGGCATGGAAAAGATGGTGAAGTCACCGAGCTCGGCGTCCGGCACCTCGTCCCAGGTCATCGGCGCCGAGACCGTGGCGGCGGGCACTGGCCGCACGGAATAGACGGAGGCCACGGTGCGGTCCTTGGCGTTCTGGTTGTAGTCGATGAACACGCCATGCCGCTCCTCCTTCCACCACTTGGAGGTGGAGATCGATGGCGCCCGGCGCTCGACCTCACGCGCCATGGCCAAGGCCGCGCGGCGCACATCGGAAAATCCCCAGTGGCGTTCGATGCGCGCATAGATATGGATGCCGCGCGAGCCTGACGTCTTGGGAAAGGCGGTCAGCCCATGATCGGCGAACACCTCGCGGACGACCAGGGCCACGCGCCGCACGTCAGCCCACGGGACGCCGGGGCCGGGATCCAGGTCGGCGCGGATCTCGTCCGGATGCTCCAGGTCATCGGCCCGCACCGGGTGCGGGTTGAGGTCGACGCAGCCCAGATTGACGACCCAGGCCAGGGCGGCGCGGTTCGACACCACCACCTCGTCGGCGGTGCGGCCCGACGGGAACGACAGCTCGACGGTGGAGACGAAGTCGGGCACCGATTTCGGCGCGCGCTTCTGGAAGAACGCCTCGCCGGTGATGCCGTCGACGAAGCGCTTGAGCGCCATCGGCCGGTCGCGGACGCCGAGCAGGGCGCCGTCGGCCACCGCCAGGTAGTAGTCCACCAGCTGCTGCTTGGTGACGCCGGCGTCCGGGAAGTACACCTTGTTCGGGTTCGAGATGCTGACCTCGTACCCGTCGAGCTCCAGCTGAACCGATGGGTCCTTCGGCATGCGCTAGAGCCTACCGGAGTCCGGGCACGCGGATTGCGAACGACCACAGACCGATGATCGACTGGGCCAAGCGCACTGTCTCCGCAGCCGATGCCTGGCTGCAGCGGCGCAGGTGGGGCCGCGTGCTGCGCCGCGCGGTGGGCGGCTTCCTGGAGCACCAGGCGCTCCAGTACGCCGGCAGCATGGCCTACTTCTCGATCCTGTCGATCTTCCAGCTGCTGGTGCTGGGCATCGTGGTGATGAGCTTCTTCGTGGGCGAGGGCCAGGCGCGCCAGTTCGTGGTCGACCAGGTGCGCGCCGGCTCGCCGCTCGACGCCGAGACCATCGGCGGCGTGATCGACTCGGTCATCGCCTCGCGCGCGGGGATCAGCCTGTTCGGCCTGATCTTCCTGATCTGGGGCGCGCTGGGCATCTTCTCGGCCATCACCCAGGGCGTGGGCCGCGCGTTCTCGGCGACCGAGCCGCGGCCATTCTGGCAGGACAAGCTCATCGGCCTGCTGCTGATGACGATCACCGGCGTTCTGGGCGTGGCATCGGTTGGGATCGGCATCCTGACCGGCATCCTGCAGTCGGCCACCGGGGATGTGCTGGATCGCGTGCCGGGCGGCTACCTGGCGCTGGGCGCCATCGGCTTCATCACCCCGCTGGTGCTGATCTTTATCGCATTCGTGGTGCTCTATCGGCTGGTGCCGAACCGGCGGGTGACGATGCGTGAAGCCCTGCCCGGGGCCGTGGTGGCGACCGTGGCATGGACGGTGTTGCGCGTCGGCTTCACCTATTACGCCACCAGCATCGCCAACTACGACGGTGCCTTCGGACCGATCTCGGCCACCATCTCGCTGCTTGTCTTCCTGTACTTCGCCAGCGTGATCGTGCTGCTCGGGGCCGAGGTGTGCCGTGCCTATGTCCTGGAGGCAGAGGCCGCACGGGTGAGGGCGACAGCTGAACGCGGACCGGTGCTGGCCGCGATGGCCGTCGAGCACGCCGTGGCGGATCGGAGGCAACGCTCCTCCCCGCCCGCCTGGCTGCTGGCGCTTGGCAGCGCGGCGGCCGCCATCGCGCTGCGACGCATCACCCGCCGGCGCCCGCCGGGGGCCTGAAAGCCTGCCGTTTCGAGGTGCGACGGGCGTTGCCAGGCCCGCCGAATGGTCGCATCTGGGTACTACGGTGTAGTACATTCGAGCCCGTCACGCGGCCATCGTGCCCGGCTAGCATGGCAAATGGCATCACCGGGAGGGCAGCTGGGCACATGCAACTCGCACCGGACAGCAGCGCATGAGGCGACGATCGCGACTGGCCGTCACGCTGGTTGCCCTGGTGACGGTCGCGTCGATGGTCGTCAGCGGCGATCCACGCAGCCAGGCCCTGGCTGCCGACCCGATCTCACGGGCGAAGGCCGAACGCGCCTCCATCCAGGCCGAGCTGGCGGCTCAACGCTCCAAGCTGGCGGAGCTGCGCGAGACCTCCGCGAACCTGTCGCGCCAGCTCAAGGACGCTGAACGAGCGCTTGCCAGCGCCACCGATCAGTACGAGCGGGTGGTCAGCCTGCTTCACGCCGTCCGCCTGGACGTCCACGACATCGTTGCTCGCCTGCAGGACCTGCGAACGCGCATCCAGCGCATGGACCGCCGGCTCTCCGTGGTGGCAGCCGAGATCGTGGTGCAGACCGCCAAGCTCGAGACTCGCGAGGCACTGCTGGAGGATCACCTGCGGACCGCCTACGAGCAGAGCCAGGTCTCCCTGCTCGAGGTCATCCTCAGCTCGTCCTCGCTGGACGAGGCATCGAACCAGGTGGGCTACCTGGTCACCATGTCCGAGCAGGACAAGGCGCTCGCAGCCGAGATCCGCGCCATCCGCGAGGAGCTGCTGGTCAAGCAGGAGACGCTCGAGGACGGGCGCGCCGCACTCGCCGACGCCCGCGACGTGGCCCGTGAGGAACGAGTGCGCCTGGCCGAGCGCCGCGACCAGCTCGAGGTTCTGGAACGGCGCGCCGCCAGGCTGCGGGCCGAGGCCGAGAAGCGACGTGAGCAGCAGGCGGGGGCCCTCAACGCCGCGCTCGAGGCGAAGGGCAACGTCGAGGCGCAGATCGCCGCCAACGAGAAGGCATTCGCCGCTGCCAACAACCTCGTCCACACGCTGGTGGCGGAGCAGCGCGCCATCGAGGAGGCGCGGCGCCTGGCCGAAGAGGCCGCGCGCAAGCAGGCGCGCCAGCTCTCATCCAAGGGCTTTCGCTGGCCGGAAGTTGGGGCCCACATCACCCAGGAGTGGGGGCCAACCAGCTTCGCCATGGAGCCGCCGTACACCTATAACGACGTCTACTATCCGCACTTCCATGGCGGGATCGACATGGCCGCCGGCTGCGGCACGCCCATCGTGGCCGCGAAGGCTGGCGTGGTGGTGGCATCCGGTCGGCCGCTGTATCCGTTTGACCCGGGCTCTGGCGTGGTCATCGACCACGGCGGCGGCGTCCAGACCTGGTACTGGCACATCACCACCCAGGTCGTGGTGGTCCCGGGCCAGATCGTGGGCACAGGCCAGGTCATCGGCTATGAAGGCACCACCGGCTTCTCGACCGGCTGCCACCTGCACTTCGCCACGAATGTCAACGGCGTCTGGGAGAACCCACGGGGCTACCTGCCCTAGCTTCGCTGCCTCCCGAGGTGACGATGGCGCGGGCTGGTGCCCATGGTGCGGCTGATGCCGATGGTGCCTCCCGAGGTGCCGATGGCGCGGCATACGGGTGGAGCACACATCCATCCAGGACTCGGGCTGGGACGTCGCGAATTTGCCGCTGCCGGCACATTCGGTCCAGATGATCGGCGACTGGCTGCCGCCTTTTGCTCGGATCAGCAAGGACGGGGTCGCTGGAGACGTGAACGTGGCTCCCCGTGTCCGATGTGTGCTGAGCTTGCAAATCCCGTGTGGTCGCGCGGCGGGTCGCAGAGGCAGCGGTCTCAGGCTGGGACGGGGGTCTCCGCAGCCGATACCACCGCGGGCCGGTACAGCTCGTCCACGTACTGGATCAGCATGCGCGCGGTGCTGAAGTCCCAGATCGAGGCGGCCACCGCCTCGCGCATGGTGGCCGTCCACGCGCGCGGCACACCCTCGGCATCGCGGTCGTAGAAGCGCGGCACGACCTCCTCCTCCAGGAGCCGATACAGAGCTTCGGCATCCGCGGTGTCCTGGGCTTCGTCGTCGCCGACGGGGTCGCGCTGCCCGATGGCCCAGCCATTGGTGCCGTTGAAGCCCTCGTCCCACCAGCCGTCCAGGATGCTGATGCTCGGCACGCCGTTGAGAGCGGCCTTCATCCCGGACGTCCCGGACGCCTCCAGCGGACGCCGCGGGTTGTTCAGCCAGATGTCTACCCCGGCGACCAGGAAGCGGGCAATCCGGATGTCGTAGTCCTCGACGATGAACACCCGATTGCGCAGCCGGTCCGAGCGCGACAGCTCGAAGATGCGCTGGATGACTCGCTGGCCGGGACGGTCGGCGGGATGCGCCTTGCCGGCGATCACGATCTGCACCGGCCGCTCGGTGTCGGAGAGGAGGCGCGCCAGGCGCTCCTCGTCGCGGAAGATGAGATCTGCGCGCTTGTAGGTCGCGAAGCGCCGGGCGAAGCCGATGATCATGGACTTCGGATCCAGGGCGTGGGCCACCTGGCGCAGCTGGTCGGGTGACTCGCCGTGGCGTGCGAACTGGCGCGCCAACCGCCCGGCGATGAAATCGGTCAGCTCGCGCTTCTGCTGCTGGTGGCCGGCCCACAGATCGGCGTCGCCGATGGCGGACACGCCGTCCAGCCCCTCGGGCCTGTCATGGTCGGCGGCCAGGAAGGTGCCGAGCGCTCGCTCGTACAGCCTCCGCATCGGCCTTCCGAGCCAGGTGGCCACATGCACCCCGTTGGTGATGGGCCGGATGGGGTAGCCGGCGATCTCCTGCCAGGTAGCGGTGGCGGTCTCCGCGTGCAGGCGGCTGACGCCGTTGGCGCCGCTGGCGTGACGGAGCACGAAGGCGGTCATGTCGAACGGCGCCTCGGGATCTTCGGTGCGGCCGCGGCCCAGCTCCAGCAGCTCGCCGGCGGGCATG
>DATBIY010000039.1:0-19087 GCA_036556695.1 Candidatus Limnocylindria bacterium | reverse complement strand
CGGCTGCGCGAGCTGTTCGCGGAGGGCAGCTCCATCACCACCTTCGGCCCGTACAGCCCGGGCCAGGCAGTGGCCATGGTGCGCGGCGGGATCGAGGCCATCTACCTCGGCGGCTGGGCGACATCGGCCAAGGGCTCGGCGGACGAGGATCCGGGCCCGGACCTGGCGAGCTATCCCCTGTCGCAGGTGCCGGACGAGGCGGCCGGCATCGTGCGCGCCCTGCTGGCGGCGGACCGCAACCAGCGCTTCGCGCGCGCCCGCATGTCCGACGAGCAGCGCGCCGCCACGCCGGAGGTCGACTTCCGGCCGCTGATCATCGCCGACGCCGACACCGGCCACGGTGGCGACGCGCACGTGCGCAACCTGATCCGCCGCTTCGTCGAGGCGGGCGTGGCCGGCTACCACATCGAGGACCAGAAGCCGGGCGCCAAGAAGTGCGGTCACCAGGGCGGCAAGGTGCTGGTCCCCAGCGACGAGCAGATCAAGCGCCTGAACGCCGCGCGCTTCCAGCTGGACGTGATGGGCGTCCCCGGCCTGATCGTGGCCAGAACCGATGCCGAGGCAGCCAACCTGCTGGACGGCTGCAGCGACGAGCGCGACCAGCCATTCATCCTGGGCGTCACCAACCCGGATGTGCCCTCCTACCGCGCCGCGTTCCTGGCGGTCATGCGGCGGCTGCACGACCTGGGGGTGACCGACATCACCGGTCACCTGCTGTATGAGATCCCGGACGACGAGGCGTCGGCAGCCGATGGCTGGCTGGAGGGCACCGGGCTGCTGCCCGCGATCGAGGAAGCCGCCCGTGCGCATCGCGATGGCCAGCCGGAGGAGACGCTCGACCGCGCCACGGATGCGTTCCTTCCCGCCTGGGAGGCGGCGGCTGGGCTGAAGACGCTGGCCGAGGCGGTGGCCGAGCAGATGGCCTTCCGCCGGGACGAGGGCGCGGACCTGCCCGTATCGGCCGAGGAATGGGCGGCGGTCAGCGGCTCCGCTGCCTGGTCGACGACGCGCGCCATGGCGCGGCGCATGGGCATCAGCGTCCACTGGGACGCGGAGCGCGCCAAGTCGCCGGAGGGTTACTACCAGGTGCGCGGCGGGATCGACTACGCGATCGCCAAGTCGCTGGCCGCAGCTCCCTACGCCGACCTGCTGTGGATGGAGACCAAGACGGCGGACCTCGAGGATGCGAGCCGCTTCGCCGACGCCATCCACGCTCGCCACCCGGACAAGCTGCTGGCCTACAACCTCTCGCCGTCGTTCAACTGGGACACCACCGGCATGTCCGACGAGGAGATGAAGGCCTTCCCCCAGGAGCTGGGGCGCATGGGCTTCGTTTTCAACTTCATCACCTACGGCGGCCACCAGATCGATGGGCTGGCGTCCGAGGAGTTCACCACAGCCCTGCGCGAGGACGGGATGCTGGCCCTGGCGCGGCTGCAGCGAAAGCTTCGGCTCCTGGAGTCGCCGTATCGCACCCCACAGACGCTGGTCGGCGGCCCCCGTGCCGATGCCGCGCTGCTGGCCTCGTCCGGGCTGACCGCCACCACCAAGGCCATGGGCGCCGGTTCGACACAGGTGCAGCACCTGGTGCAGACCGAGGTGCCGCCCAAGGTGCTCGCCGGCTGGCTCCAGCTCTGGGCCCGCCACAACGGTTTCGAAGGCGAGCTGCAGGTCAGCCTGCGACCGCATGCGGCCGGATCCGAGGTGCTGCAGCTGGCAGTCATCGGCTCCGACGGTGAGCGCCTGGCGGAGATGATCTTCTCGACCATCACCGATCGGCGCGGACGAACCATCCTGTCCGTGCGTGACCAGCGCACCGATCCTCGCCTGCGCCGACGACGGCTGATGACGCTGCTGCACCTGTTCCTGGTCCACCGCTATCGCGCCGCGGCGGTCCACTACCTCACCCCGACCGACGACAACCGCCGCCAGGCGGAGCGCATGCGCGACCTGGGCATCTTCGAGACGGTGAACGACGAGGTGGGCGAGATCATCGTGGCCGAGGTCGCGCAGGCCACGGTTCACGAGCTGGCGCGTGGCGAGGAATTGCTCGCGAGCATGGTGGCCAAAGCGACGGTTTGACATTTCCGGCCCCCGCGCGACCCGGGTCGAATGGACCTGGGTCGTCCGGGACCATCCCGCCATGGCGGCCCGCGGTCTCCGGGAATAGGGTTGTCGCGCACCATTCACGGGGGATCCCTATTGCGCGACGTACTGAGCCGACTCTTCCTTGCCAGCTCCCTGGTGGCTACCGGCCTGATCGTCCCACCGGCCACTGCCCCGGCCGCCGCCGTCACCACCGCCGGCGTCAAGGTGGCGATCATCGTGGGCCCGACCGGCTCGCTGACCGACCGTTATCGAAGCCGCGCAGACCAGGTTGCCGCGGCGGCCCGCGCCGCCGGCGCGACAGTCGCCAAGGCCTACTCCCCACGCGCCACCTGGCCCCGCGTCCTGGACGCCGTCCGCGGCGCCAACATCATCGTCTACTTGGGCCACGGCAACGGCCACCCCAACCCCTACTCACGCACGGAGCTGCGCGACCGGACGAACGGCTGGGGGCTCAACCGCACCACCACCCACGGCGATCGTGACGACTGGACCCGCACCCTGGCGTACTGCGGCGAGAAGGCTCTTCTCGGAACGCTCAGCGCCAGCGACGGCTCGGTTCAGCGCCGCTACTGCAAGGGCGGGCCGATTCGCCCCGCGCCCGGCTTCGTGATGATCTATGCCCAGGCGCACTATGCCCCCGGCTTCGGGGAGCGCTACCAGCGCTCCGATCCGCTGACCACGCTGAAGCAGGCCCGCCGGCGGGTGGCCAACTACTCGTTCCCGGTGCTGCGGCGCGGCGCCTCGGCCTACTTCGCAACGGCCTACGGCGACGCGCATCGGCTGGTGGCTCGTCTGCTGGCGCACCCGGGCATGTCCTATGGCTGGGCGTTCAAGCAGGGAGGCGGCTATCGGGCCGTCGCGCTGCGGACCGGCCGCCATCCCGACGTGTCAGCGTATGTCTGGGTGCAGCGCACGGTCATCAAGGGCTTCCATTTCGGCCAGGCCGATTACTGGTACGCCTTTGCCGGGCATCCGCACTGGACGCCCGGCGGTGCCGCCTTCCACTAGGCGGCCGCGGCAGGAAGCGGCCGCTCGCGCACGGCAATGAGCAGCAGCGCGGCGGCCAGATACGAGGCCGCCATCACGCTGAAGGCCGCCGGGTAGCCCCACGTCGAAACCACGTTGCCGATCACGAAGGCCCAGAAGGCGCCGATCCCGAAGGCGAAGGTGAAGTACACGCTGAAGGCCACGTCGCGGGTCGGGCCGCTGGCCCGGTCAGCCAGATAGGCCTGGAGCACCGGCGACTCGCTGAAGACTGCCGTTCCGAACGGCAGCAGCAGCGGCGCCAGCAGCAGCAGGTTGGCGCCGGCGGCCATGAACAGCAGGATGCCGGCGGCTGAGGCCAGGTAGTAGCCGATCAGTGTCCGGCGCCGCCCCGCATGATCCGACAGCCAGCCGGCCAGCAACGGCCCCACGAAGGCGCCCAGCAGCAGCAGTGCGTAGAGCCACCGGGTGGTGGCCTGGTCCAGGCCCAGCGGCCCGGCCAGGTACAGCAGCATGAAGGGCGCCACGATGTCCAGGCCCCGCCCTCCGGCCGCAATCAACGCGGCTCCCAGGATCAGTCGCAGGTCGCCACGGCCGATCACCTCGCGCAGCTGGCCGCGCACCGAGCCTGATGCGCGGGCCGCGAGCCGGTAGCCCGCGTCCTCGCGCACTGCCAGCGCGATCGCCACGCCCAGCACCACCGCCGGCAGACCGAAGAAGACCAGGGTCAACTGCCAGCCGACGCTGGCCAGCAGCGCACCACCGATGAACGGCACCAGGATGGTGCCCAGGTTGCCGCCGCTGATATGGGCGCTGATGGCGAAGCCCCGGCGCGCGGCGGGCCAGGCGTCGGCCAGCACGCCGTTTCCCACCGGGTGCTGGGGTGAGGCGCCGATGCGCGCGACGCTGATGGCGCCGAGCAGCTGCACCACCGAACTGGCCACGCCCGCCAGCAGCAGGCCCGCGCCGAAGACGATCTGCCCGCCTCCCAGGAGGAGCGGGCGCGCCACCCAGCGCGTCAGGAAGCCATAGAACAGCTGCATGCTGCCGCCGACGGCGGTGGTGATGGCGATGAACAGGCCGATATCCCGCTCGGCCAGGCCGAACTGCAGGATGACGATGGGGTAGATCAGCGGCATCACCGCCGACTGGGCGTGGATGACGGCATGCGCCAGCGACAGCAGGACCAGGCTCGGCACCGCGGCCGGCCGCGAGGCTGCCTCCGTGCTCAACTGGCGGAGATGGCCACGCAGCAGGCGCCCGGCTGCGGATCCAGGCGCGCGTCGTCCTCTGGCAGGCCGGCGCCGTGCATCAGTCCGCGCAGCATGGCGAGGTTCATGGTGCAGGTCACGTCGCGGTGACGCTGCGCCAGGTCGTGGAAGGGGCAGTTCAGCAGCCGCATCTCGCCGTCGCTGACCACCGGCAGGTAGCCGGCGTCCCGCAGGACCGACTCCACGGCCTGCCGGCGGCGCGCCTTGCCGGCCCGGGCCCCGGCACGGCGCCGTGCCTCGTCGCCGAGACCGCTGCCGTAGCGATACGCCACGTCCTCGAGGGTCTCCAGGCCATGCGCCGCCGGGCTGAGGGCGGTGGCCATGAGGTCGGCCGCGACCTCGTAGCGGCGGGCAGGCAGTGAGGCGCGCAACTCGCGGTCGCTCGGCCGGTAGAGCTTCGCCGGGCGTCCGGCCCCCGGCCCGCTGCGCCCGCTGCGCCGGCGGTACTCGGCCACCAGCAAGCCGGCGTCCACCAGGCGGTCGAGGTGATGGGCGGCCAGAGGCCGGCCGATGCCGAGCGCGGCTGCGGCCTCGTCTCGACCGACCGCATCCGGCTGCGCGGAGACATGCAGGTACAGGCGGCGTCTGACCGGGTCGGCAAGGGCCGCCAGATCAGCGATGGCAGCGGGCGTGGCGTCACTGAGCATGGCAGACCATTCTATCGCTAACGGGGACTAACGCAAGAGTTGACACGCGCTGATGGTCTCTCTATAACTACGCCAAACTCTTTATAGAAACTGGAGGACCGGGTTGACTCGACTGTTGAAGACCGCTGCGGCGGTCATGGCGCTCGTGCTGATGGGGGGCGTGGCCAGCATGGCACTCGCCGCGCCGGCAGATCCCGCCTCCCACGATCAGCATGCCGCAGCGGCCGCCCGAAAGACCTCTCGCCAGGCCTTCCGCGCCGAGATGCGTAAGCTGTGGGAGGACCACATCACCTGGACGCGACTGTACATCGTCAGCGCGGCCACGCTGGAGGGCGATCTGCCCGACATCGGCCCCACCGCTGATCGCCTGTTTGCCAACCAGGCGGACATCGGCCGGGCGGTCGGCGCCTTCTACGGCGATCAGGCTGGCCAGGCACTGACAGACCTGCTGAACGAGCACATCTCGCTCGCGGCGCAGGCCATCGCAGCAGCCAAGGCTGGTGAGCAGGACGAGCTTCAGGCTCGACTGGACGACTGGTACGCCAACGCCGACGACATCGCGCGCTTCCTGGCGAAGGCCAATCACCGCAGCTGGCCGTTCAAGGCGATGCGTACCCACATGCGCGACCACCTGGACCTGACCCTCGAGGAGGCGGTCGCACGCCTGCAGGGCCGATACGCCGATGACATCGCCGCCTACGACGCGGTGCACCATCAGATCCTGGAGATGGCCGACATGCTGTCGAACGGCATCATCGACGCCTTTCCCCACAGGTTCAGGCGATGACCGGCGCGCTTCGTCTGGTGGTGCCGTCGCGGCCGCCGATGCTGGCATTGGTGGGCGTGGCCATCGCCTTCGCGGGCCTGGGCCTGGACGCTGTCGTCCACCTCACGGCCACGCCCCACGCGCATGACGCCGGCTTCTCGCTGTCGGAGCACGGCGCCCACCTCATCGGTCTCATCGGAATGGTCGTGGCCCTCGCCGGCGTCGTCGTGCACGGCGCGCGGCGGGGTCACCGGCCGCCTTCCAACAACCTGGAAAGGAGCTGAGTCTCATGCCCATTGGTGACTTCATCAACTTCATTCCACCCATCGGCTTCCTGGCCATCCACCTGGCCGCCTTCGTCATCGGCGCGTACTTCGCCTGGCGCTCGTTCGAGGCGGGCCAGGGCGCGCTGGGATGGGCCTTCTCGCTGTACGCGCTGGCCGAGATCGTATACATGACCTACCACCTGGACTGGACCATCTTCCTGTTCGCGCACACCATCGCCGAGGTCCTGGACCTGGTGGCCTTCATCGTGATCTTCGCCACCGTGAGCCGCACCGCACTGACCTCGGTGCGGTCGCAGGCCTGAGGGCGCAGGCGTGATTCGCCTCCTCCGGGCCTCCGCTGCAGTGCTGCTGGCCGTCGGGCTGGCAGCCTGCAGCGCGGGCGCATCGGCCTCGCCGGTCGCAACCAACCAGGTGGACCTGCCGAAGTCGTACAAGTTTGAGCCGGAGGTCATCACCGTGCCGGTGGGCACGACCGTGACCTGGACCAACCACGACGACTTCACGCACAACGTGCGGCTGCTCGACGACGGCGGCGACACGATGCAGCTCGCCCCCGGCGAGAGCGTGCAGTTCACGTTCGACACGGTGGGCACCCACAACTACGACTGCTCCTTCCATCCGCAGGACATGAAGGGCAGCGTCATCGTCACCGGCCCCGAAGGGTCGTAGCTATCGCGCGGGAAGCTGTCCCATTCACCCAGTGACTGAACCAGCGAAGGAGCGTCCCCCAAGGGGGCGCTCCTTCGTCATTTCAGTTGCCCCATGACTGAAACGGCGCCGGAGGCGACTCTGCGGGCAGGTTCCTTCGTCAGTTCAGTCGCCTGGTGAATAGCGGCTGGGTAGCGCACCCGGGCGGCTCTCTCCGGGGCGGGTGCTACGATCGGGCCGATGTCCGTCACGGCTGGCGCATCCGGGTCCCGGCGGGAGTCAGGACGAGCCGCCGAGCAGCGGGCAGTCGACGACCTCGAGTCACGGCTGATCGCGACAATCCCGCTGGTGATGCGCCACCTGGTCGCGCACGCGCGCCGGCGGCGAGCGTGGAAGCAGCTCACCTTCCAGCAGTACAACGTGCTGCGCATCATTCACAGCGGTGGGCCGATGCCCCAGGCCGAGATCGCGCGCCGTTTGATGGTCAGCGCGCCGGTCGTGACCCGATTGGCCAGCGGCCTGGTGGACGCCGGGCTCGTGGACCGCGGCCACGACCCGAACGACCGTCGCGCGGTGCGGCTGGCATTGACCTCCACCGGGCGGCGCCAGGCCGCCGCCATGCGACGCGACCTGCTGCGCGCCGCGGAGGAGCTGCTGGAGCCGCTGGCCCCGGAGCGCCGTGCGGCGGTGGCCGCGGCGCTCGACGAGCTCCAGGTGCTGCTTCCACCGAAGCCCGAGGCTCGCTGAGCCGGCTGGCTACTGGCCGGCCGCGCGTCGCTCCGGCTCGTCGGCCGGGTCGTGGACGTGGGTCGCGGCTCGTGAGCTCCAGCCGGCGTCGCGCAGGACGAGCTGCCAGAACACCAGGGCGATCGACACCACGGAAAGCGCGCCGCCGATCAGGAATCCAGCCGGCGCCTCCCACAGCTCGGCCACTGCGCCGGCGAAGAAGCCGCCGATGGGCGCCGATCCGGCGAAGACGGTCACGTACAGGGACATCACCCGCCCACGCAGCTCGTTGGGCACCGCGTTCTGCACCATGACGTTGATGGTGTTGACCATGAGCATCGACGACAGGCCGATGACGAAGATCAGCACGAAGGCCGGCGCCGGGCTGCGCGTCAGGCCCAGCAGCAGCTCGAAGATCACGAAGGCCACGCCGCCGCCCAGCATCAGCCGCAGCATCGGCCGCCGTGCCATGAAGGCCAGGCTGAGCGAGCCGACCAGCGAGCCCGCTCCCATGGCGGCGTACAGCGCGCCGTAGCCATCGGCTCCGAGTGAGAGCGTGCCCTTGGCGTACAGCGGCAGCAGGGTCTGGAAGTTCATGCCGAAGGAGGCCATGCCCAGCAGCAGCACCAGCGGCCACAGCACGGTCGGCGTGCGAATGGCGTAGCGCACGCCCTCGGCCAGGCTGTGCCGCACGGTCGCGAACTGAGCGGGACGCTCGGGCCGATGCAGCCCCGCCGGGTCCATCAGCCACAGGGCCGCCAGCACGGCCAGGTAGCTGGCCGCGTTGATCCCGAAGTTGAAGGCCGGGCCGTAGAGGGCCAGCGCCAGGCCGGCGATGGCGGGTCCGACGACGCGCGCCAGGTTGAAGCTGGCGCTGTTCAGGGCGATGGCGTTGATCAGGTCCTTGCGCGGCACCAGCTCGGCGGCGAAGGCCTGGCGGACCGGCATCTCGACCGCGTTTGCGAAGCCCAGCATGGTGGCCAGCACCATGACGTGCCAGATTTCGACGACGCCGGCGAGAGTCAGCGCAAACAGGAGGACGGCCTGGAGCGCCTTGCCCACGGACGCAACGAGCAGCGCCTTGCGCTTGTCGACCCGATCGGCGAGCACGCCGCCCAGCGGCGCAAGGAACATGGGCGGTGTGAACTCCAGCGCGAGCACGATGCCCAGCTGCAGCGGTGAGCCGCCCAACAGGAGCACCAGCCACGGCTGGCTGACCGACTGCATCCACGTTCCGACCAGGCTGACGATCTGGCCGAACCAGTAGTAGCGATAGTTGCGGTGATGGAGCGCAGCCAGGCCGCGACGCAGGCCACTCCCCGGTGGCTGGGGCGGCGGCGTGGACCCCGGCGGATCACCGCTGCGGCTGGACGGCACCACGCGCAGGCGCGGCGGCACGGCGGCCAGGAGGCGGGTCAGTGCGGGGCTGAACATTTGTTAGCAATGCTAACAAACTTGCGAGCGTGGCGCCAGCGGCCGGACTGGGGGATACCGGCGCCCGCCACGGTCCGCTACCATCGCCGCTGACCGATGCCGAGGCCGATCCGGCTCGCCGCAGGCTGGTCGTTTGCCCTGCTGGCGGCGATGCTGCTCAACCTGGTCCTGCCGCGGCCGACCAGCGCTCCGGAGACAGCGCTCTCGGCGGTGAGCTCCGACGCGCCAGCCGGAGCACCCTCACCCGACGCCCAGGGCCAGCTGCCGCCGGTCGACCCGGAGCCGGGGACCGGCTTCACGCCGGGCGCCGGATCGCTGCGACCCGTCGAGCTGGAGCCGCTCGATCCACGGCAAGCGTCCGCACTGCAGGCCGCCACCGACCGTGCCAGGACGGCCTTTGGCCTGGATGCACTGGCCATCGGCATCTCCGTCCACGGGCGCACCGGCTGGACCGGCGCCAGCGGCCTGGCGCGGGACGGCATCACCAGGCTCGACGGCAACTCGCAGTTCGCCATCGCCAGCATCAGCAAGACGTTCACCGCCAGCCTGGTGCTGCAGCTGGTCGAGGACGGGCGCCTGTCGCTTGTCGACGAGGTCGCCAGCCTGCTCCCCGACGTTCCGGTGCCGGCCGGCGTGACCGTCGGTCAGCTGCTGCACCACACCTCGGGCGTGGCTGACCTGCTGAACCCGCTGCGCGATCGGCTCAACGCCGACCTGGAGCGGATCTGGACGCCCGAGGAAGTCGTCGCCGGCGTGGGAGATCCGATCTTCCTGCCGGGCCGAGCCTATGCCTACTCGAACACCAACTACGTGCTGCTGGGCATGCTGGTCGAGCGCCTGGGAGGGCAGCCGTACGTGCGCCAGCTGCGCCATCGGCTCCTGGAACCGCTGCAGCTGGACCGCACCGGGATGCTGCTGCACCGCAGCGCGCCGCCATTGATGGTGCCGTCGTGGGCATCGGCCTTCGGCGCCGCCGGCTCCATGTACTCCACGCCGCACGACCTGCTGCGCTGGGGAGATTCGCTGTATGGCGGGCGCTTGCTGCAGCCGCACTCGCTGAAGCGCATGCTCGCCTTCCAGCGACACGGCTACGGGCTGGGTGCGGAGCGCATCCCGGTCGGCGACCACCGGGGATACGGCCATTCCGGCCTGCTGCGCGGCTTCACCTCGCTGCTGGTCCACCTGCCCGACGAGGGCGTGACGCTGGTGGTGATGGGCACCACCGCGCTGTTTGACCCGGCGCGGCTCCTGGCCGACCGCCACGACGGCTCCCCGTCGATCCTGGACCTGGCGCTCGCCGCGGCTGCGGCCGACGCAGCGAGCTCGGAGGATGCCGCGGCCTAGGCGCTAGGCGGGTCCACCCGGATACAGCACGTCGCGGATGACCGGCATGCTGGGCGTCCCGTGAGCAAGCACCGACTCCAGGAAGGGCCGGTAGCGGAACTCGCGACCCTCGGCCGCTGCCCGCCGACGCTCCTCGGCCTCCAGGTCCTGCATGCCGACGTAGCCCAGGAAGTACTCGCACAGCTGCGTCGACGAGAGGCGGGCACGATCCCACTTGTTCGCCGCCTCGCCCTCCTCCTGGAAGCCGCCGTTGACCATCAGGTCCATGGCCTCTTCCTGGGTCATCGCGCCGGCATGGATGCGCAGGTCCATCAGGGTGTTGGTGATGCTGCGCAGGTAGAACTTGAGGTGGATCAGCATCAGCGCCGGGTCATCGGCTCCGTAGCCGACGTCCATCATCACCTGGGTGATGTACACCGCCCAGCCCTCGGCGAAGACGCCTGACTGGAAGATGGCGCGCACCAGCGAGTCGGCGCGGTTCGAGTAGGCCAGCTGCAGGTAGTGCCCCGGCACCGCCTCGTGGATGGTGAGCAGCCGAATCATCCGGTCGTTGTACTCGCGGAGGTATGACTCGCGGCGCTCGGCCGTCCAGTCCGGCGGCGGCGGGGTGATGGCGAAGAACGAGTCCAGGCCGCGATCCAGCGGACCGGGCGGGATCAGCATGGCGCCGCCGAAGGCGCGCAGGAACTGCGGAGTCCAGACGATCTGCAGCGGTTCGTCGGCCAGGCCCACCAGGTCGATCTCGCGAATGAAGGCTTCGATCCGCTCGTTCTCGGCACGACACAGCTCCAACAGGTCCTCGGCTGGCGGGTGCTGAGCCGAGATAGCATCCAGCACACGGCGCACAACCTGGTTCGGATCGTCCGGGATGGGCGCGTCGTCCACCCACCGCGGCCACAGATCGCTGGCCAGGCGCAGCATCTCGGCCCGCACGTCCTCGTAGGCCGATACGGCCCGCTGCTCCAACCCGTCCGGCGTCATGTCGGTCTGCAGCGCGTGCCGGAACTTCTGCGCGTAGAGGTCCGCGCCCAGCCGGAAGTCGCCGGTGGCCTGCGGCAGCAGCTCGTCCCGCACCCAGGCGGTGAAGCCCTCGACCGCCGATTTCGCCTCCGCCGCCGCCGTGCTCACCTCCTCGCGCAGCGCGGCATCAACCGAAGCCGCTTCCTCGACCGCCGTATCAGCCAGGTCGGCGATGCCAGGGAGCCGCTCGACCGCCTTCTGGGTGTGGAACTGGCTGATGGGCCGCGCCCCGCCATCGCCGAGCCGCTGGCGCGCCTGGTCCAGGGCAGCCGGCAGTGCCCGCATGCGGGCCGCTGCGCTGCGCAGACGCTCCTCCGCCGGGGCGAACTCGCGGGCCAGCAGGCTGAAGAGGCCGTTGCCGAACAGGTAGACGTAGCTCAGCGGGTTCCACGACGGCTCGTCCAGCGTCTCCTCGCTGAAGCGCAACGCCTCGAGGTTCTCCAGCAGGATGCGCCGATCGATCCGCTCGTCCGCGCTGAGCTCGGCTTCGGGCACGCTGCTGACGGTCGCCACGGCATCGGCCACCCAGGCCAGACGAGCCTGCCGGCCGGCATCGGTCAGGTCGTTCCAGGCGCCGTCGTGGTCGTGGTCGCCGATCTCCGTGGCGTGGACCGGGTAGTGGCCGAAGTAGGCGTCGAGGACGTCGTCTACCAGCGCACGGAACTGCATGCGTTGCCTCACGGTGGTGTGTGTGGGAATACCTCCGGGAGCGCCATGCTAGCAACCGAAATGCGACTTCGCGCGCCGGCTGCTAGCCTTCGCGCATCGGGGGCCAAGCCGATGCGACCGAGGCCGCCAGATGGGCATCCGCGAACGAAAGAAGGCGAGCAGCCGCAAGCAGCTCGTGGATGCCGCCGCGAAGCTGTTCGCCGAGCGCGGCGTCGAGGCCACGACCATGGACGACATCGCGCGCGCCGCCGGCGTGAGCCGCACCAGCGTCTTCAACTACTTCGGCTACAAGGAGATGCTGCTCTGCGAGATCGGCGCCCGCTACGTGCAGGAGGTCGCGGGTCCCGTTCTCGAGAACCTGGACCGGCCAACGGACGAGATCTTCGCGGACGTGGCCACGTCGCTGGCCGGCCTGGCAACCCGTGAGCCGGCGCTGATCGCGGCAGTCGCCCGCGAGACGACGCATCCCGATCCCGTGCGGCGGCGGCGCGCGCAGGAGACGATGCGCTACCCGGCGGTGGTGCACGTCCTGCTGGACCGCCTGGCAGAGCAGGGCGCGCTGCGCCACCCTGATCAGCGCGACCTCTACGCCGACCAGATCGTCGACCTCATTGCCGGCACGCTGGTGCGCGGCGCCGGCGTGCTCCCACGCGAGCGGCTGCGCACTGCCCTGGAAAGCACCCTCGAGGTATTCACCAGCGGGGCGCTGCAGCTCCAGCCGCAGCGCAACTCGGCCTAGCCCCGCGCTACCCTTCGCGGGTGAGCGACAACATCTGCTACCGCGACGCCTACGCGCGGTCGACTGACGCCATCGTCCTGGCCGTGGACGCGGAGGCGGATGCGGTCCTGCTGGACCGAACCGTGTTCTATCCCGGGGGAGGCGGGCAGCCGGCGGACACCGGAGTGCTGATCGGCTCCTCGGGTGGGTCGTGGCGGGTCACCGGCGCTCGCAAGCGCGACGAGGACATCTGGCACACGGTGGAGGGCCAGCCGCCGGCGGTGGATACGCAGCTCAGCGCCGAACTTGACTGGGATCGGCGCCATGCGCTGATGCGCACCCATTCGGCGCTGCACGTGCTGTGCGGCGTGGTGTGGCGCGACCACGGTGCGTCGGTCACCGGCGGCAACATGGAGCCGCTGTCGGGTCGCATGGACTTCGAGTTCGAGACAATGGCCGCGGAGCTGGTGGCCGAGATCGAGCAGCGGGTCAACCAGGAGGTGGCGGCGGACCGCGAGATCCGGGTCGCCGTCCTGCCGCGGGACGAGGCCTTCGCCATCCCGGACCTGATCCGCACCAAGATCAACCTGCTGCCCGAGGGCATTCGCGAGGTGCGGACCATCGAGATCGTGGGCCTGGACCTGCAGGCCGATGGCGGTACCCACGTCGCCCGCACCGGCGAGATCGGCCGCGTTCGGGTGACCGGCTACGAGTCGAAGGGGCGGATCAACAAGCGCATCCGCATCGCCGTCGAGGACGGCTGAGCCGATGGAGACCTGGCAGGCCATCAACTCGATCCGCGCGGTGCGCGAGTTCAGCCCGGAGCCGATAAGCGACGCCCACCTGACCCGCATCCTGAACGCCGGCCGTCGGGCGGGCAGCTCGAAGAACCAGCAGGCCTGGGCCTTCATCGTGGTTCGTGAGCGCGAGCACCTGCGCGAGCTGTCGGCGGTGGGCCGCTACGCCAACCACCTGGCCGGCGCCACCTTGGCCATCGCGCTCGTGCGGCCGGCGGCGGAGCTGCCGCGCCTCAAGTCGATCCTGTGGGACCTGGGCCGCGCGGCGCAGAACATGGTGCTGGCCGCGTGGGAGCTGGGCATCGGCAGCGTGCCGGCCACGGTCTACGACCATGAGCTGGTGAGCCGCCTGTTGGGCCTGCCGGCCGACCAGGTGTGCGACTACCTGCTGTCCTTCGGCCACCCGGCCGACCCGGCGCGGCTCAACGCCCCCAACCGCGCCGGCGGCCGCGTGGCGCTGGAGGAGATCGTCCACCAGGAGCGCTGGTAGCTCTCCAGACGCAGCAATGCGCCCGGAGTGACGCTGCGGCGAAAGCTCAACGCTCGATGGTCCACCTACGTGATCCGGCGTTTCCGCCTACGTGATCCGGCTCATCGTGCGCCGTGCATGCGCAGTGCCCCTCCGGGCGCAGAGGCAGCATACGCCCCCGGCGCAAGCCTCAGGGCAGTGACGACTCCACGGCGACCGCCAGCGTGTCGAGCGGCAGCGGGCCGTGGCCAAGCACCGCATCGTGGAAGGCGCGCAGGTCGAAGGCGGTGCCCAGTCGCTCCTCCGCCTCCCGCCGCAGGCGGCTGATGGTCAGCTGCCCGACCTTGTAGGCCAGGGCCTGGGCCGGCCGGCCCAGGTATCGGTCCACCTCGTTCACGATGTTGTTCTGCGCCAGCGCGGAGTGCTCGAGCATGAAGCCGATGGCCCGCGCACGCGACCAGCCCATGGCATGCATGCCGGTATCGATAACCAGCCGGCAGGCGCGCCAGGCGTCGAACGACAGCATGCCCAGACGATCGAGGTCGCCCGAGTAGAGCCCCATCTCGTCGCCGAGGCGCTCGGTGTACAGGCCCCAGCCCTCGATGAAGCCGGTGAGGTTGGCGTGGCGCCGGAAGTCGGGCAGCGCGGGCAGCTCCTGCGCCAGGGCGATCTGCAGGTGATGCCCGGGCACCGCCTCGTGGAAGGCCAGCGCCTCGGCCTCATAACGCGGCCGGGTTTGCGGCTGCCAGGTGTTGATGTAGTAGCGCCCCGGGCGGCTGCCGTCGGCCGCCGGCTCGCGGTAGTAGGCGATGGTCGTGTGCTGCTCCTCGTGCGGCAGCATGGGAGTCACCACGCACGGCGTGCGCGGCACGCGGCCGAACCAGGCGGGCACGGCTTCATTGGCGCGGGCTAGAGAGCGCTCCGCCACCTCCACGACCTGCTCGGCGGTCTCGAAGTGCATCCGCGGGTCGCTGCGCAGCGCCGCCTGCGTCTCGGCCAGCGAGCCGGTGCCCAGGATGCGGCGGCCCAGCTCCGCCATCTCGGCATCGATCCGCTCCACCTCCGCCAGCCCGGTGGCGTGGATCGCCTCGGGGGTCAGCGTCGTGGTGGTTTCGGCTCGCACCAGCCGGGCGTACAGCTCGCCCCCGTCGGGCAGGCTGCCGAGGCCGGCCTCCTCCCCACTGCGGCCATGGGGCAGCGCCTCCCGCTCCACGAAGTCCAGCAGCCGGGCCAGCGCCGGCCGCGCCTCGTCGGCCACGACCCGCTGCAGCTCGGTGGCGAAGCGTCGCCAGGCCTCGTCGGCCCAGCCCTCGACCGGTCGCTCGCGGATCGGGATCAGCAGCGCGTCCTCTTCAGGAGCGGCGGCCAGCGCCTCGCGCAGCTGGCCGGCGACCTTCTCGGCGGAGTCGCGAATGGGAGTGCGGCCCTCGGCCAGGCCGCGGCGCAGGTTGGCGACTTGCTGATCCACCGTCGGGGCGATGCTTCGCCAGCGGCTCAGCGCCGCCTCCCCGTCCGCCGGCGAGCGCAGCGGCTGGTACGAGGCCATGCTCAGCAGGCTGCTCTGCAGGCCCCAGGTCACGTCCAGGGTGTACGAGGTGGGATCGGCCTCGAGCCAGGCCAGCTCCGCATCGGCCACCGAGCGGATGGCGGACAGGGTCAGCGCCTCCTCCGGCTCGCCGGGATCGGGCGACAGCTCCTCCGCCTCGGAACGCAGCGCCTGGAAGGTCCGGCGATCGGCGGCCGCGGCCTCCGGCGAGAGATCCGGCAGGCGGCCGTCGTACTCGTGCCGGCCGATGACACTGGCGGTCAGCGGGTCGCGCTCCAGCGTGGCGGTGAAGAACCGCTCTGCCAGGTCGTCGACCGGCGACGAGACAAGCGTCATGCGGGCGACGGGACGGTGGCCATCACCGCCCGCTCGGCCAGGGCGATGGGCAGCGTGCCGGAGCCGGTGATGGTGTCGTGGAAGTCACGCAGCGCGTCGATGTCCGAGGCGTCCGTCCCGCGGGCCGAGAGGTATCGGTCGCGGATGCGCAGGATCTCCAGGCAGCCGGTGAGGTATGACGATGCCTGGGTCGGCCAGCTGCAGTAGCGCGTGACCTCGGCCACGGCCGTGGGCTCGGTGAGCGACGAGTTGGCCATCATGAAGTCGACCGCCTGGGCGTGGGTCATCTCGCCCAGGTGCAGGCTGGTGTCGGCCACGATGCGCGCCGCCCGGAAGAGCGTGGCCTCGTAGCGGTACATGACGTGCCGCCTGTCGTCGTAGAAGCCGTTCTCCTCCATCATCCGCTCGCTGTAGAGCGCCCAGCCCTCGGCGAAGTAGCTGGTGCCGAACAGCTGCCGCACCGGCGAGGGGTTGCCCTTGGCCATGACCAGGTGCCAATGATGGCCGGGATACGCCTCGTGCACCGCGGTGGTGGGGATGGCCGGGAAGGCGTTCGACTCCAGGCGCTTGCCGATCTCTTCCTCGCTGGCGCCGTCCGGCGGATACGGCACGAAGAAGTGGCCCTTCATGGTCTCGCTGAAGCTCGGCGGCGCCACGTACGACGCGACGGCCAGCACGGGACGCTGGTACGGCGGCGACGGCACGACGGCGCACTCCTCGCCGGCCGGGAAGCTGGTCAGCCGCCGGTCCTTCAGGAACTGGCGCGCGCGCTCGGTCCAGTCCTCGTAGGCGCGGCGCATCTCCTCCGGAGTCTGCGGCCGGTCCTTGTTCAGCTCCAGCAGGAGCTCGTGCCAGTTCTCGTGTCCGGCGATCTCGCGGGCCCCGGCGCGGAGCAGCCCGGTCAGCTCCTCGATCTGCTGCCGGCCCCGTTCGCGCAGCGCCCGGGCGTCGAAGGACAGCATCTCGGCCTGCTGCAGCACCGCGTTGTAGCGCTCCTCGCCGAACGCCCAGTCGCCGTGCGCCTGCGGGCGGATGGACTCCAGGTACTCGGCGAATTCCTCGAAGGCATCCGCCGCCACGGCGCCGGCCTCCGCCAGGTCAGCTCGGTTCTCTTCAGCCACCTGCGCGGGCAGCAGGAGCTTCGTGTAGTTCGCGCCGGCGCGCGCCTGGTTGATGGCGCGGTCGAGCAGGATGTCGGGCACCAGCTGCGGCCGCAGGTTGGCGCGTCCGGCGGCCAGGTTGTCCGGCACCTGGCGCAGCCGGTTGGCGGCCGACTTCACCAGCTCGGCCTCCGGGCGGAGCATGTGCAGGAACAGCACGAACACGCCGCGCATCCCCGGGTTGAGGTAGGTGTCAGGCTGCCGCTCCCAGACGCGCCACTCGTCGTAGACGCCCTGCTCGGTCAGCGTGCCGACGATCAGGTCGCGGTCGATGGCCTCGTCGAAGCTCAGCTCCTCGTCGCCGAAGGCGGCGAAGCGCTCCTTCCAGGCAGCAGCCGACGAGGCGCGGCGCTCGTGGGCCGCGCCCGACAGGTCGTCCAGCTGGTCGTCGAACTCGGTCAGCCCCATGCCGCTGGAGCGGACGGGGTGCTCGGCGTACTGCTCCGCCAGGAAGTCACGAACGAGATCGGCAAACGCGGCGGTGGGCACGGTCAGGGTCCTCCCGAAATTGGTGTGGGCCGAAATTGGTGTGGGCCGATGGGTGGGCACGTTCAGCGGGGCGCCGGCACCAGCCGGCCGAAGCGCTGCGGGTCAGCGCAGGCAGCCACCTGGGTGGCGTTGAGCGCAGCTCCCTTGCGCAGGTTGTCGGAAGACAGGAAGAGGGCCAGGCCGCGTGGCCGGCCCGGCACGGCACGCAGCCGGCCGACGACGACGGGATCGCGTCCGGCCACGTCGAGCGGCATGGGGTGGCGGTTGCTGCCGGTGGCGTGGCGGTACTCGATTCCCGGGGCGCTGGACAGCGCCAGCATCACCTCGCGGAGCTCGACCGGACGCTGGGTGCGGATGTGCAGCGCCACCGAGTGGCCGGTGTGGACCGGCACGCGAACCGCGGTGGCGGCCACGTCCAGCTCGGGGAGCTCCAGGATCTTGCGCATCTCGGCGGCGATCTTGCGCTCCTCGCCGGTCCAGCCCTCGTCGTCGAGCACGTCGATCTGCGGCACCACGCTGTCGGCGATGCGGCCGTGGAACGGCGAGCCTCCGGCCTGCTCCGTTCCGCCGGCCGCGCGTTCCGCGTCGAAGGCATCGAGCCCGGCGCGGCCGGCGCCGCTCACCGCCTGGTACGAGGCCAGGTCAACCGACTCGAGGCCGGCGAGGTCGCGGATCGGCGCCAGCGCCACGACCGCTGCCGCGGTCGTGCAGTTCGGATTGGCCACCAGGTTGCCGGCCCGTTCCTGGAGGACGTGGCCGTTGGCCTCCGGCACGACCAGCGGCACGTGCGGGTCCAGGCGGTGGGCGCTCGAGTTGTCGACGATCAGTGGCACGGCACGCGCCGGCCCCTCCACGATCTGCCGCGACGTGGCGGCATCGGTTGCCAGGAAGAGGACGTCAAGCTCGCGCGCCGCCTCATCGGTCAGTGGGCGAACGGGCACCGAGCCGCCGCCGAAGGCGACCGTGCCCTCCCCCGAACCGAAGGCCCGCAGCGAGCCGGCCGGCAGGCCGGCATCGGCCAGGATGGACAGGAAGACCCCGCCGACCACGCCCCGTGCGCCGGCGACGCCGACGGTCGGCCAGTCGCTCATGCCCGCGGCGCCGCGAACAGCACCGGGCGCTCGCCGGCGAGCAGACGCGCCAGATCGGCGTAGACGGCGCCGACGCTCACCGGCCCACCTGCTCCGGGACCCGAGATGCGGACGCGAGATCCATCGCGCAGGTCAACCTCCAGCAGGCATTCGATGCCGGATACGGCCGCCATCGGCTCCGCGGCATCCAGCTCCGTCGGCTGCACGCGCATCCCCTCGTGATCGGCCTCCGCCAGCATGCGCATGGTCGTGCCTGGCGTGACGTGGATGCCGACGATACCGCGCGTCGCCACCTCGCGCTCGGCCCGCCACGCGCCCCAGGCCACCGAGGCGAGAATGGCGATCTTCTGTGCGGCGTCGCGACCCGTGACGTCGAAGGTCGGATCCGGTTCTGCGTAGCCCGCCGCCTGCGCCTCCTCGAGAGCCGCGTCGTAGGGGCGCCCCTCGCCCATGGCGGCCAGGATGAAGGTGGTCGTCGCGTTCAGCAGGCCGCGCAGCCGCGCGATGCGGCCGCTGGCCGCCAGGTGCTGCACCGTCTCGATCATCGGCGTCGCCCCGCCCACGCTGGCCGATCCC
>DATBIY010000038.1:0-38326 GCA_036556695.1 Candidatus Limnocylindria bacterium | reverse complement strand
CTGCCCGATGGATCGGGCATCGAGGCCTGCCGCGAGATTCGCTCCGAGCTGCCGGACACCCGCGTGGTGATGCTGACCAGCTATCCGGACGAGGAGGCGGTGCTGTCGGCGATCATCGCCGGCGCATCGGGCTACCTGCTCAAGCAGGTACGCGGCCGTGACCTGGTCAACGCCCTGGAGTCGGTGGGGCGCGGCGATTCGCTGCTGGACCCGGCAATCACCGAGCGTGTCCTGGACCGGGTCCGTCGCGTGGCCGCCGGCGCAGAGCACGACGAGCTGGCCGAGCTGACGGCACAGGAGCGGAAGATCCTGATGCTGGTGGCCGACGGCAAGACCAACAAGGAGATCGCGGCGGAGGTCTTCCTGTCGGACAAGACGGTGAAGAACTACGTCTCCAGCATCCTGGCCAAACTGAACCTGCAGCGCCGCACCCAGGCCGCTGCCTTCGTCGCGCGCCACCACCTGAACGATCCGACCTAGCTGGGCGCCGCTACTCCCAGGAGAAGAGGCGCACCGCAACCACGAAGGCGATCACCGCCCACACGGCCAGGCCCAGCAGGTCGCCGCCGATGTCGGTGATGCCCGCGCCGTCGTTGGCGATGCGGCGCAGCGCGTCGGACAGATAGGTCAGCGGCAGGAAGTCGGTGACACGCTGCAGGAAGTCGGGCATCGCGTCGCGCGGGAAGAAGACGCCGGACAGGAAGGTCATCGGCAGACTGATCAGGTTGGCGACCGGCGCCGCCTGATCCTCGTTCTTGGCCCAGCCGGCCACCGCGAAGCCCATCGCCAGGAAGATGATCGATCCCAGCACGCTGACCGCCAGCAGCAGCGCCACCGAACCGACCAGCTGCAGGCCGAACCACAGCCCCACGCCGAGCAGGATCAGCACCTGCGCCAGGCCGATGAGCAGCCGGCTGGTGACCTGTGCCCCCAGGAAATAGGCCGGGCTGGTGGGCGTGGCGAACAGCCGCCGCAGGGCGCCGGTGCGCTTCAGCTGCACAAAGCCGAACGAGACGCTGAACAGGCCCAGCTGCATCACGGTCAGCGCCAGCATCCCCGGCACCAGGAAGTCGATGTAGCCGAGGTCGCGGCCGGGCAGCGCCTCGGTGCGCACCACCGGTCCCGTGGGGCCGCCCGGCTGGCCGGCGCCCAGCATCACCTGGCTGATCACCGCGTTCAGCAGCAGCCCGCCGATCTGCGCCTGCTGCGGCTTGGCGGTGTTGGTGAAGGCCACCAGCTGCGCGTCCGGTTCATTGCTGGGCTGAAGGTTGAAGGCCGGCGGCACGACCAGCACCAGGTCGCGATGGCCCTCCCCCAGCTCGTTGAGCTCCGCCTGCCGCTCGCCCGGCTGGATCTCGAAGGCATCGGTGGCGTCGAGCGCCGTGCGCAGGGCGGCGCTCGACTGGTTATCGGCCTCGTCGACCAGGCCAAGGCTGACCTGGGTGGTGCCGCCGAAGTTCAGGACGCCGAAGATCAGCATGATCAGCAGCGGCACGACCAGGCTGAAGAAGAGGGCCGCCCGATTGCGGACGAACATCTTCACGCTGGCCACGAAGAGCGCCCAGTAGACCCCGAAGCGCATCGGCTATTCGCCCTCCCGCAGTTCGTGGCCGGTGAGGTCGATGAACACGTCCTCCAGGTTCGCCAGCCGCTCCACGCGCTCCTTGGTGAAGCCGCGGTCGATGAGCGCCTGGATGAGAGCCTCCGGCGAGTCGAGGGCGATGATCCGGCCGCCGTCCATGACGGCCACGCGGTCGCACAGCTCCTCGGCCTCTTCCATGTAGTGCGTGGTCAGCACGATGGTGTGGCCGCGCGCGCGGAGGTCCCGCACCACGCCCCACAGGTGGCGGCGTGCCTGCGGATCGAGGCCGGTGGTCGGCTCGTCCAGGAAGAGGATGGTCGGCTCGTTGACCAGCGCGGCGGCGATGCTGAAGCGCTGCTTCTGGCCGCCGGACAGGGTGCGCACCTGTGAGCGCGCCTTGTCGGTCAGCTCGACCTCGGCCAGCAGCGCCATGGCGTCCACGTCGCGTGAGTAGAGGCGGCCGAACAGCTCAAGCAGCTCGACCAGGTTGAGCTCGTCGAAGAAGCTCGACGCCTGGAGCTGGATGCCGATGCGGGCCTTGACGCCGCGCGGGTCCCTGCTGACGTCGATGCCCGCCACCGTCGCGCTGCCGCCATCGATGGGGCGCATGCCCTCGATCATCTCCAGCGTGGTCGTCTTGCCGGCGCCGTTCGGTCCCAGGATGCCGAACACCTCGCCTGCAGCGACCTCGAATGACACGCCGTCGACCGCCTGCAGCGTGCCGTATCGCTTGCGCAGGTCGCGGGCGATGAGCACGGGCGCGGGGCCGGCATCGGGCGCAGCGGAACGAAGTGCATGCTCGGTCACGGGGTCGTGATGCTACCGCATCAGCGAGCGGTAGAGCTCCACCGTCTGGTCGGCGATGGCCGTCCAGCTGAAGCGCTCGACGGCCCGTGCTCGCCCCGCGCGGCCCATGCGTTCGCGGAGGGGTGCATCGGCCATCAGGCGGTTGACGGCCGATGCCAGGTCACCCTCGAAGGCCAATGGGTCCACCGGGCGCATCGGGTCATCCGCGCGCAGCTCCACCTGGACGAGGATGCCGGTCTCGCCGTCGACCACCACCTCGGGGATGCCACCCACCGCGCTGGCCACCACCGGTCGCTCACAGGCCATGGCCTCCAGGTTGATGATCCCGAACGGCTCGTAGACCGATGGGCAGGCGAACAATGCCGCGTGGCTGTACAGCTGCCGGACGTCCGGCCGGCTGAGCATCTCCGGAATCCAGACCACGTTTGGTCGGGCAGCCTGCGCCTCGGCGACCGCCTGCTCCATTTCGGCCGCGATCTGGGGCGTGTCGGGCTGTCCCGCGCACAGCACCGCGCCGATGCCGGGGTCGAGCTGGCGCAGCGCGCGCACCAAGTGCACGATCCCCTTCTGCCGCGTGACCCGGCCCACGAACAGCAGGTAGGGCACCGAACGGTCGATCCCGTAGCGCTCCAGCGCGTCCGTCGCGGGATCGGGGGCGTAGAACTCGGCGTCGATGCCGTTGTGGACGACGTGCAGCCGCTCCTCCGCGACGTCGAACAGGCGCAGCACATCGGTACGGGTGCCCTGGCTGACGGCGATCACCGCATCGGCCGACTCGAGCACGGTGCGCTCCACCCAGCTGGACAGGTCGTAGCCGCCCCCCAGCTGCTCGCGCTTCCACGGGCGAAGCGGCTCGAGCGAGTGCACGGTGACCACCAGCGGAATGCCGCGAGCGGCGCGCACCAGCAAGCCGCCCAGGTGGGTGTACCACGTGTGGCAGTGGACCAGCGACGCCGCAGTCGGGTCGGCGGCGATGGCCAGCGAGCGAGCCATGGCACGCCAGGCCGGGCGCGCCGGATCGTCCTCGCTGCCGGGCGGCTGCACGGCGCCGTAGCCGCGCACCCGGAAGCCTTCAGCCTCTTCCTGCTGGTCGCCGAACGTGCGGATGTCCAGGCCGATGCGTCCGCGCAGCGCGCGGGTCAGCTCCGCCACGTGGATCCCGGCACCGCCATAGACGGACGGCGGGTACTCGTTGGTCAGGATCAGCGCGGTCAGGTCAGCGGCGCCATCGGCCATGCCGCAAGCCTAGCGGCGAGGCGGGAGCTAGTGGGGGCGAACCTCGGCCAGGGCGCGCTCGACGTCGCGCAGGCGGAACGGCTTCTCGATGACTGGGCCCAGTCGCGCCATCTCCCGCCGGCGGGGTGCATCGGCGGCGGTGCAGAACAGCACGCGCAGGTGCGCCATCCGGGGATCGTCGCGCAGCTCGCGCACCAGCTCGGAGCCCTGCCCGTCGGGAAGGTCGTCATCAACCACCATGACCTGCGGCGGCCGCTCGTCCAGGGCCCGCCGGGCGGACGACAGCCGGGTGAACGGCACCGGCTCCATGCCATGGGACGCGACCAGCTCCATCAGAAGTCGCAGTGTCAGCACGTCGTCCTCGATGACGAACGCGCGCGGCGCGTGATCGGCGCTGGTTCCCTGAGCGGCCATACGTGTCCCCCGACGTTTCCCGACGCTGGCGGATTGGGTGCAGATCTCGTGCCACCCGGCCGCAATGGGGCCTTCAGGCGGGATGCGGCTCTGTGCCCATGGGCGCCGTGTCGGAGCCCGGCTTGGCGTCGCTCACCACCTTGCCGTCACGCAGCTCCACCACCCGATCGGCCACGTCCAGCATGGCCGGGTCGTGCGTGGCCACGATGGCGGTCACGCCCTGGTAGCGCACCAGCTGGCGCAGCAGGGCCATGATCCCGTGGCCCGTCTGCGAGTCGAGCTGGCCGGTGGGCTCGTCGGCCAGCAGAAGGGCCGGCTCGTTGGCCAGCGCCCGCGCGATGGCCACCCGCTGCTGCTCGCCGCCGGACAGCTCGTGCGGCCGGTGGTGCATCCTGTCACCCAGGCCGACCAGCTCGAGGAGCTCGCCGATGCGGGCCTCGCGGGTTGCCGGATCGGCGTTGATCAGGCGCAACGGCACCTCGACGTTCTCGGCGGCCGACAGGATCGGCAGCAGGCCGAACGCCTGGAAGATGAAGCCGATGCGCCGCCGCCGCACGTTGACCAGCTCCCGCTCGCGCATTGACGAGATGGGCAGCCCCTCGACCAGCACGTCGCCGGACGTGGGCCGATCCAGCGCGCCGATCAGCGACAGCAGCGTTGTCTTGCCGGAGCCCGAGCGGCCGCGCACCGCCACCAGCTCGCCGTGGCCGATGCGCAGGTTCACGTCGTCGACGCCGCGGATCACGCTCCCGCCGCTGCGGTACTCGCGCACCAGGCCACGCGTCTCGACCATCAGGCCCTTGCCGTCGGCGGGCCGCTCGGCGGCCGCGTGGTAGGCGATCGGTGCGCTCATCGGCCGTTCTCCTCGGTATCGGCTGGCCAGATGCTGATGTGGTCGTCCTCCAGCACGAGGCGCACGCGGCGGTGCAGGCCCAGCGCCTGGACGTGGCCGGGCGGCAGCTGCAGGCGGCCGACGCGGTCCAGCACGGCGTAGTCCTCGCTGATGACGTGGTGCTCGCCATGCTCGCTGATGCCGGCGCGGCGCAGCGTCTCGGTGCTGGTCCGGCCATCGCGAATGGCGATCGTGCGGCTGACCCGCTCGCTGACCAGCGCGTCGTGGGTGACCACCACGATCGTCACGCCCAGCTCGCGGTTGATGCCGCGCAGCAGCTCGAAGATATGGTCGGCGGTCGCCGAGTCGAGCTCGCCGGTCGGCTCATCGGCGAACAGCACCGGCGGGCGGTTGGCCATGGCGACCGCGATGGAGACACGTTGCTGCTCGCCGCCCGATAGCCGCTGCGGGCGGTGGTGGCCGCGCTCGGCCAGCCCCACCAGCTCGAGCAGCTCGGTGGCGCGCTTCGTTCGCTCCGACGGCTTCAGCCCGTCGAGCATCATCGGCAGCTCCACGTTCTCGCGGGCCGACAGGTACGGCAGCAGGTTGCGCGCCGACTGCTGCCACACGAAGCCGATCACCCGGCGCCGGTACTCGGTGCGCTCGCGGGCGTCCATCTCGCCCAGCACGTGCCCGGCGACGACCGCGCGACCGGCGGACGGCACGTCCAGCCCGGACAGGATGTTGAGCAGCGTGCTCTTGCCGCTGCCCGACGCGCCGACGAGCGCCACGAACTCGCCGCGATCGACCAGCAAATCCAGCCCCTGCAGCGCCACGACCTCGAGGTTGGCGACCTTGTAGATCTTCACCAGGTTGTCGCAGACGATGAGCGCCTCGTCGGGCGCCATCGGCTCCGGGCGCTGGCTGACCACGCCGGCACGCGGCGCCATCTCGACGATCTCGCCGTCCGCGATGTCCTGGATCTCCTCGAAGTCCTCGACTCCGGCAGGCACTCTGCTCAACTCGTCCTCCATGCCGTGCTCAATCGTGCCCCAGTCTCAGGGAGTCCACCGGACGGAGCCGGTGGGCTGCCGCCGTGCCGACGACGATGGCGACCCCCACGGTCAGCAGCAGGGCAACGGTAACCACCGCCACCGAGCCCCAGTCGATCACCATCACCACGCTCGGCTCGTCGCCCGCGAAGGCGCTGAGCCCCAGTGACTGCAGCAGCGCCAGCGCGATGATCAGCCCCAGCGCCAGCCCGGGGAGCAGGGCCAGCAGCACCGGCGGGCCGTGCTGCACCGCGGTGAGGCCCAGCGACTGGCCCCTGGTGAGGCCCAGCGTCCCGAGCAGCGCCAGGTCCTGCCGGCGGCGAGCCGACGACAGCGCCAGGGCCGCGATCATGGCGATGCCGGCGTAGGCGGCGGCGCACAGCATCGCCAGCCAGAAGCCAGTGCCGATTGCCGTCACCAGCGGCGCGTTGCGCATGCTGAGGTACCGCGCCTCGCGCGAGCGGATGCCCGGGCTGCCGGGCGGCAGCCCGACCGCCCCGGCGATCGCCGGCTCCAGGCCCGCGCTGCCGCGCAGCAGGTAGGCCGAAGCGGGCAGCGGGCTGTCGGTGACGGAGGACAGCGCGCTGTAGGGCGCGACCACGAAGGCGATGCCCTCCGGCACGCCGGGGAACGTCTGCCGAACCTCCTCCACCCGCAGCGTCAACCGGGTACCGCCCAGGGACAGCTGGAACAGAGAGCCGGGGTTCATCGGCGGCGTCGCCACCGGCAGCTCCCCGGAGATGATGGCCGGAATCGGGTTCTCCTCGGTCCCCAGGCCATCTTCTGCCGTGCCGGACACTCCCAGCATTGCGGACGGCCACGTGACCGCCACCGGTGAGCCGGCGGTGACGCGGTCGTAGGCATCCGGATCGACGGCGTCGAGGTAGATGCCCGCACGCTGGCCGGGCCGCGCGGCGAAGCCCACGGCAGCCTGGTTGAAGATCGGAGTCACGACCTCCACGCCATCGATGGCGGCCAGCGCCTCGGCCGCGTCGGGACGCAGCTGCCCGGCATCGATCCGGTAGTCGGCGCCCACCTCGCGCCATGCGGCGCGCGACTGGCCGCGGTCGACGCTGACGGTAATGACGGTGGCGAAGGTGCTGAAGGCTGCGGCCAACAGCAGCACCACCAGCGGCACGTTCAGCACCGCCGACTGGCGGCCCACGCTGCGCAGGCCCAGGATGGGCACGATGTCCCGCCGCTTTGCTGCCAGCCAGCCGATGGCGCGGATGGGCAGCGGGTAGAGGCGCATCACCAGCAGGCCGGTGGCCAGCCCCGCCAGGATGGGCACCGCCGCCATGAACGGGTCGAAGCGCACCACGCCGCCGGAGCCGATGGTCAGCCCGCGCTGCCGCAGCAGGACCACACCGGCGATGGCGATCAGCACGGCCGTCCCCTCCAGCACCAGGCGGCGCGGCGAAACGCGCAGCACCGGTGCGTCGTCGCGGGCGCGCCAGCCGCTGATGCGCCGCGCGTACGGCCAGGTGGAGACCACCAGTGCGATGACCGTGGCCGCGCAGACGCCAACCACCAGCCACAGCGACAGCCGGTTCTCGCGGCCAGGGATCAGCCAGCCGGCAGCCAGGTAGCCCAGCGCCGCGGCCGGCGCCGCGATGAGCAGGCCCTCCGCTGCCTGCGTGCCCAGCAGCAGGAACGTGGATGCGCCGCGGCCGCGTGCCAGCTCCAGGCTGGTGCGCCGCCAGCTGACCACCAGCAGCGCGATCATCACGATGGCACCGCCCGCCAGGCTCAGCAGCCCGGCGCCCGCCACCGACAACACGGCCTCGGCCGAGGAACGCTGCGCGCGGAAGGCGGCGATCAGCCCCGGCACACCGGTGCGCATCACCACGCCGGAGAAGGCGGTCGCGTCACTGGCGGTCACCGGGAACGCGGCTGCCAGCCGCTGGAAGCCGGCCACCAGCTGGTCGAGCTGACCGCCGTCGACCCTGGTCGGGTCGATCAGGTAGCGCCAGTGCAGCCGGAAGGGCAGGAACGAGGCGCTCAGCCCGTCGACCGCGTCGGGCGAGATCAGGGCCGTGGTGAAGGCGATGGGGCTCTCGATGCTGCCGCCGATGGTCGGCACCTGGAGCGCGCGATCGGCGTACCACTCCGGCGCGCTGGCATCGACCACGGCGAAGATGCCCACCACCTCGAAGCGCGCCTCGAGCCGCTGCGGCAGCGAGCCGGCGATCAGCGGGTCGGCGCCGTCGGCGGCCACGTCCAGGACCTGCCCGACCGCCATGTGCGTCTCGGCCGCCGTCGCCTCGGAGATCGCGATCTCGAACAGCGGCTTGACCTCGGGCGGCGGTGGTGCGTCGGGATCGAAGCCGAAGCTGGCGGGCGGCAGCTCGTCGCCGGTCGAGGCCGGCAGCCTGCCCTCCACCAGCCCGATGGCCGCATCGAGGCCGCTCTGGTAGCGCAGCGTGATAAAGGTGCTGTAGCGCGGCGGAGCGTCGAGCCCGAAGCGCGCCGAGGTGACGGCGATGTCCCGGCCGCTGGCCACCTCGCGCACCACCGCCGGAAACTCGGCTTCGAAGTCGTTGCCCTCCTGGTCGATGCCGGCCATCGGGTCTTCGTCGGTCAGCTGCCGCACCTCGGACAGTTGCACGCTGCGCTGGACCGGTGGTGCATCGGCGAGGTGGTGCTCCAGCGCGTCGTCGGCCGCGCGGTCGAAGAGGCGCGGCGCGGCGGCGAAGATCAGGCTGGTCCCCAGCACCAGCACGCCGATCAGGGCGACGCCGGGCAGCTCGGCTCGCAATCGGCGCAGGAGGAAGGCTCCGGCCAGCAGCGATCGCATCGGCTCAGTCCTCGCCCATGCGCAAGATGGAACCGATGCCGATGCGCCGCAGGATGCCAGCCAGGACCACCACCGTGGCGATCAGCGCCACCAAGCTGACCACCTCCAGGATGGCGATGCTGGCCCACGGGGTCTCGATGATCACCGGCGGCACGGGCGCCCCGCCCCGCTGCGTGACGGTCACCGACGGCAGCGCCGCCCAGGCGATGGCCAGCCCCAGGGCGGTGCCGGCAATGAGGCTGATGGCCAGCAGCGCGAGGTTCTCCAGCCACAGCCATCGCGTCAGCTGCGGGGTGGAGAGGCCAAGGGCGCGCAGCAGGGCGAACTCAGTTCGGCGCTCGCGGGCGGAAACGGCGGCGCTGACCGCCAGGCCGATGACTGCGAACAGGCCAGCCACGGCGAAGCCCACCGTCAGCGCGCCGATGATGCCGAGCGCCACCGGATCGGTCTTCAGCGCCCGCGCCCGGTCGTCCAGGGTGGTCACCGACGATGCGGTCAGGGGCGCCGAGTTGGCCGCCTCAGCGACCTGCGTCCCGGCGCCCGGTTCGGTGGCCAGCCACCATTCGTTGGGCGTGGCTGGCTGGCGGGTGGCGCGGAAGCGCAGCAGGTTCAGGGTCTGCTGGTCTACCAGCGCGACCGGCTGTGCCACGTCGGTGGTGGGGAAGGCTTCGAGCGTGCCAACCACCTCGAGATCTCGTGGCGCGCCATCGACCACAGCCGAGGTTGACTCCCCGACCGCCGTGCCGGTGGCGGCGAGGAACCGCGGATTGACGACCACCGGCAGGCTCGCGTCGTCCAGCTCGATCAGCTCGGTGGGCAGGAAGCTGAGGACCGTGGGCCGGCCGTTCGTCGCCCGCAGGCCGGGAAGCGTCGTGTTCGGGCTGAGCTGGATGCCGCCCTCGATTCGCGCGTCGGCGCTCAACTGCACGCCCTGCTGGTCGCCCTCCGCGAAGAGCGGCTCCCACTCCGTCCCCAGGTCCAGCGCGACGTCCTGCCAGGCGGCATTGCCGGTGGCATTGGGGCTGGCTTCCAGCCCGGTGACCGTCAGGCTGCCCTCGGGCGCGAAGAGGAAGCCGGGGAGGTAGCTGGCTACCTCGACCGCCACCAGCGACAGCGGATGGCTCAGGCTGTCGGCGCCCCAGCCCTCCTCCGCATCCGGGCCGCCGGACAGCGGCACCACGATCTGCTCCAGCCCGTCGGCCAGCTCCACGCGACCTCCGGCGAACCGATGGAGCAGCCCGTCGGCATCGCGGACCACCACCGAGCCGCCCAGCGCCCGCACCCCGTCCAGCGCATCAGGGGGTGCGCTGGTCACCGATGTCTGGCCGGTGGCGAAGTCGGTGATCTGCTGCAGCAGCGACTCGATCTCCAGGTCGGCGGTGATCCGCAGCCGCGCCGGCGAGCCGGCCAGCTGCACCAGGTCGAGCGCCGGCCGGCGCTGGGCCAGCGGGCCAAGGGAGGCCGACACGCCCTGCGGCGCCAGGTCGCTGCGCAGCGTCACCACGCTGGCGTCCTCAGGGCTCACGGCGATGACCTGCAGGATGCCGCTGGTCCCGCCCAGGTTCACGTTCTGGCGGCGCACCGGCATCGCGGCGCGCACCCCGTCCAGGTCTCGGTAGGCGGATCCCTGTACCCAGGACGGCACACTGGCCGCCCGGGGGCTGAGCCGCACGTCGGCGCCGGCCTGGAAGCTGGCCTGGTCCTCCTGGGAGCGGGTCCAGGTGGCCGCGTACGAGACCGCGAAGGTGCCCATCGACATGGCCAGCATCAGCAGCAGCGCGGCGCGCGTGTAGCGCAGCGGCCGGCGCGCCACCTGCCATGCGCCCAGGGCGGTGATCAGGTCACGGCCGCGGCTGATGGCGTCCTCGGCCAGGCTGGCCACCAGCGGCACGATGCGCAGCGCCAGCACGCCACCGGCCAGCAGGCCGATGGCCGGCGCCGCGACCAGCAGCGGGTCCAGGCCCAGCGAGCCGCGCACCGAGGTCGTGAGCGGCGAGCCGTAGAGGCGCAGCTGCCACAGGCCGAGCACCGTCACCGCCAGCAGCGCCAGGTCGATCCCCATCCGCTGGCCGATGGTCCGCGTCTCGCTGCGCGACAGGCCGCCCTGCTCTTGCGCAAAGAGGCGGGCGGCGCTGACGGCCGGCACGACGAGCAGGAGCACGCAGCCCACGGCCGCGGCGCCGGCCGCCAGGTAGGCGTCCGGCGCCACCGCCGGCTCGATCTCCAGGCCGACGCTGGACAGCGGCCCCACCACGTTCAGCACCCGAATGGCCAGCACTGCCAGCCAGGGAGCCACGGCAACGGCCGGAATGGCCAGCAGCAGACCCTCGAGCAGCGACATGCTCGCGATCTGCCGCACGCCGGCGCCGCGGCTGCGCAGCAGGCTGGTCTGCACGCGTCGGTGCTCGACCAGCAGGCCGGCGGTCAGAACGATCGCGTAGGCGGCCATCACCGCCAGCTGCACGATCAGCAGCAGCACGCCGGTGCGGCTGACCAGCAGGGATCGCTCCGACTCGGCCAGCATCGCGTCAAGGTCCGTCCCGGCAGTCGGCTGCAGGCTCGGCAGCGCGGCCTCGATCCGCTCGTCAAGCTGGGAAAGGGACCCGCGCAGCTCGCCGATGCCGTCCACCTCGAGCTGGCTGAAGTCCGGGAAGGCGTGCCACGTCAGCCGCACGCTGGACGAGGTGCCGAACAGGGTCTCCACCTCTTCCCGTGCCGTGAACAGCGGCCCGACGATCCGGTACGTTCCCCGCGTCTTGACCCCGTTCAGCAGGCCCTCGTCGCCCCACCAGTACGTGTCGGTGGCGTCATCGATGCGGTACACGCCGGACACCTCAACCGGCAGCACCCCCAGGTCGCTGACCCGCGCCTCGATGTCCATCTGGTCGCCGGGCTGCAGCTCCAGCAACTCGGCCACTTCCTCGCTCACGACCACCGGCAGCGGCTCGTCGGCGGCGGTGCGCGGCCGCGGCCAGCTGCCAGCCAGCAGCGAGGCATGGGTCTGCAGCCCGTCGGCGAAGGCAATGCTGGTGAGGTCCGGGTTCACGCCCTCCTCGCCGCCCGGCAGGGCGAAGGAGGTGGACTCGCCCATCAGCTCGATGTGGGTGCCCGGGCCGGTCGTGTCACGGAGCGCCCGGCTGACCCTGCCGTTCGCCTCGGCGGCCGAGGGGCCATCGCTCCACACGCCCACCTCGATGTTGGCCTCCGGCCCGGGCGCATCGGCCAGGACACGGTGCAGCCCGGCGGACGAGACGGCGGTCGAATAGATGGGCCCGGCCGCCAGCAGGCTGGTGGCCAGCAGGGTGATCAGCCAGGCGGCCCCCACGATCGGCCAGTCGGCGCGCATGCGATCGAGGGTCACCCGCCACGCCGACAAGGGCGACTTCAGGAGGGTGGCTCCTTCCACAAGGGTTGCTGGAGTTACATGATGGCTTACCCCGGCGGATCGTGACCGGTTCATGCCCTAGACTCGGCTCCATGCCCCTGATCGAGGCCCGAGCCCTGACCAAGCGGTACGGAAGCCACGTGACCGCCCTGGATGGGCTGACGCTCGACGTGGAGCCGGGAATCATCGGCCTGGTGGGCGCCAACGGCGCTGGCAAGAGCACCTTCCTCAAGATCCTGCTGGGCCTGCTGGCGCCGACCAGCGGCAACGCCGGGGTGCTTGGCCTTGACGTCACGCGCGAGGGCCCGCAGATCCGCCAGTACGTGGGCTACCTGCCGGAGCACGACTGCCTTCCGCCTGACCTCTCCGCCACCGAGTTCGTGACCCACATGGGTCGCATGGCCGGCCTGCCGGCAGCGGCGGCGCGCGAGCGGACCGCCGAGGTGCTGCGTCACGTGGGCCTGTACGAGGAGCGCTACCGGCCGATTGGCGGCTACTCGACCGGCATGAAGCAACGCGTCAAGCTGGCGCAGGCGCTGGTCCACGACCCCAAGCTGCTGCTGCTGGACGAGCCGACCAACGGCCTGGATCCCGCCGGCCGCGACGAGATGCTGGCGCTGGTGAAGCGCACCGGCACCGAGTTCGGCATCGCCACGGTGGTCGCCAGCCACCTGCTGGGCGAGATCGAGCGGGTGTGCACGTTCCTGCTGGCCATCGACAACGGCAAGCTGCTGCGCGCCGCGCCCATCGCCAGCTTCACCGAGCGCACCGGCACGCTGGGCGTCGAGGTCGAGGACGGCGCCGATGCGCTGGCCGGCCAGCTGGTCGCGCGCGGGCTGGACGCCCGGGTCGAGGCTCGCACCGTGCTGGTGGACGTCCAGGACGAGCGACCGTACGACATGGTGCGTGACGCGGTCGCCGACCTTGGGCTGGCGCTCGTCCGCATGGAGCAGCGCCGGCATCGGCTGGAGGACCTGTTCCGCCAGGACGGGGAGGGCGCCGCGTGACGGCACAGGAGCCCCTGCTGGCCGCGCGAGAAAGCGCCTCCGGCGCGATCTACGACCTTGGCTACCAGGGCTACGACGGGCCGCGGCTCGGCCGGCGCGCGGCGGTCGCCACGCTGTTCTGGGCCAGCCTGCGCGCCGCATTCGGCCTGGGACGCAGCGGCCGCGCCAAGATCGTGCCATGGGGCGTCACCGCGCTGCTCCTCATCCCCGCCGGCGTGACGGTGGCCATCGCCTCCCTCTCGCCGCAGGCGCCCGCGGCCTTCGACTACGACAACTTCCTGTGGAACCTGTCCACCCTGGTCGCCATCTTCGTGGCGGCCCAGGCGCCGGAGCTGGTCAGCTCCGACCAGCGGCACCGCGTGCTGTCGCTGTACTTCAGCCACGCCCTGGAGCGCAGCGACTACGCACTGGCCAAGCTCGGCGCGCTGGCGGCGGCCATCTTCCTCATGACCTTTGCGCCGATGCTGCTGCTCTTCCTGGGCCGCGTGCTGCTGGCCGCGGACGTGGTGGAGGCCTTCGGCGACGAGCTGGGGCAGCTGCCGCAGGTCATCGGCGCGCCGCTGATCTACGCCGTCCCGCTGGCCGCCTTCTCGTTGGCGATCGCAGCCTTCACCCCACGCAGGGCGTACGCCACCGGTGCCATCATCGCCGTCTTCCTGGTGGGTGCCGCCATCGGCGGCATCCTGGGCGACGCGACCAGCGGGGCGCTGGCCGACCTCAGCCAGCTGGCCAACCCGTTCGTGCCCCTGGACGGCACCCGCGACTGGCTGGTTGGTGCCTCGATCGTCGACTCGCCGGTCGGCCGGATGGACTACCCCATGTGGGTCTTCGCGGCCGAGGCGCTGGCGGTGACGGTCATTGCCACCATCGCCACGCTGTGGCGCTACCGCGGGCTGCAGGCATGACGGCCGAATCGCCGGCGGCCACGCCAGCGACCGCCAGCACGGCCATCGAGGTCGCCAACGCGTCGCGCTGGTACGGCAACGTGGTCGCGGTGAACGACGTCAGCTTCCGGCTGGACGGCGGCATCACCGGCCTGCTGGGGCCGAACGGCGCCGGCAAGTCGACCATCCTGCACATGCTCGCCGGATTCCTGGCGCCATCGTCCGGGGCGGTCACCGTCGACGGCCGGGCGACCATGGGCCACCCGGAGCTGTACCGGCTCATCGGCCTGGTGCCGGAACGCGAGGCGGTCTACCCGTTCCTGACCGGCCGCCAGTTCGTGGAGGCCAACGCCCGGCTGCAGGGCATGTCCGCGACCGGGGCGCGCGACGCCGCCGAGAGAGCCATCGGCCAGGTCGAGATGGCGTACGCCGCCGACCGCGCGGTGGGCACCTACTCGAAGGGAATGCGGCAGCGCATCAAGGTGGCCGCGGCGCTGGTCCACGATCCGGCGGTGCTGCTCCTGGACGAGCCGTTCAACGGCATGGACCCGCGCCAGCGGCTGCACATGATGGACCTGCTGCGCCAGCTGGCCGCATCCGGCCGCGTGATCCTCTTCTCCAGCCACATCCTGGAGGAGGTGGAGCGCGTGGCCGAGCGGGTGCTGGTCATCGTCGCCGGGCGGCTGGCGGCGTCGGGTGACTTCCGCGAGATTCGCCGCCTCATGACCGACCGGCCGCACACCTTCACCATCCGCTCCTCCGACGACCGGGCGCTGGCCGCGGCACTGATGGTCCAGCCCATGATCTCCAGCGTGGCGCTGGACGACGGCACGATCACGGTGCGCACCGCCGACTTCGGCGCATTCAGCCGCAGCGTGGCGAGCGTGGCGCGCGACGCGGGCATCAGCCTGCATGAGCTGCTGCCCACCGACGAGTCGCTCGAATCGGTGTTCAGCTACCTGGTGCGCCGGTGAACGGGGTCGTCGCCGGCATCACCCTGCGCCAGCTCCTCAGCCGGCGGCGGACGCTGCTGCTGGTCCTGCTGGCCGGCCTGATGCTGCTGGTGGCGCTCGGCCTGCGGATCGGCGCCGACCCCATCACCCGCCAGGCCAACTCGGCCCGCCTGCTCGAGATCTTCGGCACCGCGACGCTGATGCCGCTCGTGGCGCTGCTGTTCGGCACCGCCGCGCTGGGCTCCGAGATCGAGGAGGGGACCGCGATCTACCTGCTGGCCAAGCCGGTGCCACGCTGGGTGGTGCTGCTCACCAAGGTCGTGATCGCGACCGTGTGCTCGATGCTGCTGACCTGCATCCCCGTCCTGCTGGCCGGCCTCATCGCCGGGGCTGGCCTGCAGATGTCGCTGGCCTTCACCGTGGCCACGGCCGTCGGCTCGGCGGTTTACGCCGCCATCTTCGTGGCAGTCAGCCTGATCACCACCCGCGCCCTGATCTTCGGGCTGGCCTACGTCCTCATCTGGGAGGGAGTGCTGGCCGGGCTGTTCGCCGGCACGCAGACCTTCAGCGTGCGGCAGCACACCCTGGCGATCGCCGATGCCCTGGTCAACGTCCCCTCCGCCGTCTTCTCCGCTCCCCTGCCGCTGGGCACCGCGCTGGTGGTCGGCGGGCTGGTCCTGGTCACGGCGCTGGCCATCGGATTCCGCCGGCTGGCGCGCATTGAGATCGCCGGCGAGACCGCATGAGCGCCGATGCCTGAGCCGATGCCCGGGCTGGAGCCCATGCCGCCGTGGTCCTACCCGATGGCCGGCAGGCTCGAGGAGCCGATCATCGACAGCCAGGCGCTGACCGGCAACCCACTGGGCGACCCGCACCGGCGACCGATGATCGTGCAGCTGCCGCCCGCCTACGACGCCGAGCAAGAGCGCCGCTTCCCGGCGATCTACGTCCTGCAGGGACTCACCAACCAGGTTGACATGTGGCGCGCCCGACGCTCATTCCAGCGCAACCCGCTGGAGGAGCTCGACGCACGCTTCGCGTCGGGCGAGGTGCCGCCGGTGATCGTGGTCTACGTGGACGCCTGGACGTCGCTGGGCGGCTCGCAGTTCGTCGACTCACCGGGCACCGGCCGATACGGCACGTACCTGGCCGATGAGGTGGTGCCGTTCGTAGACGCCTCCTACCGCACGCTGGCAACGGCCGCTCATCGCGGGTTGGCCGGGCATTCGAGCGGCGGCTACGGGGCCATGGTCAATGCCATGCGCCGGCCCGACGTGTTCGGCGGGCTCGCCTCGCACGCCGGCGACGGGCTGTTCGAGCTGTGCTTCATCCCCGAGTTCGGCCCCGCGGTGAAGGCGCTGCGCGATCGGTACGAGGGCAGCTACGAGCGCTTCTGGGCCGACTTCCGCTCGCGCCCCGGCCGCCCGCAGCCCAGCGACGGCGCGCTGCTCAACATGTACTGCATGGCCGCCTGCTTCTCGGCCGATGCCGACGGCGCGGTGCGCCTGCCCTTCGACCTGGCCACCGGCCAGATGATCCCGGAGGTCTGGGACCGATGGCTGACCGCCGACCCGGTGCGCATGGCCTTGGTCCCCGAGCATGCAGCCGCGCTGCGCGGCCTGCGGGCCATCTGGCTCGACGCCGGACGTGGCGACGAGTTCAACCTGGACCTCGCCACCATCGCATTCCACCGCGCGGTGGTCGCCGCCGGCGTGCCCGATGACCGCGTCCATGTCGAGCTGTTCGACGGCGGCCACAGCAACGCCGCCTGGCGCTATCCGCTGGCCATCGCCTGGCTCGCCGACCGCCTGGGCGAGTAGCTCAGCCTGCGAATGGGCTCTTCGCTCCGGCGAGTCCGCGACGCGCCTGCAGTGACCCGCCAAACCATAACTGGGCCGGTATGTAAACGGCGCATTTGCGCCGATATCCGTCATGGATGTGACCGTCCGTCATATTTCCGGCGTGTTTCGGGCCGAATCGGTCATTTCTATTACTGGGGCGTGATTTCCCGGCCGCGGGGCGTAGCTCAGGCGGCGACGATCACCGCGTCCGGCCGGCCCAGCAGGAAGCCCTGGCCCAGCGTCACGCCCAGGCGCACCAGCGCGCGTCGCTCCTGTTCGGTCTCGATGCCCTCGGCGATCAGCTCGCAGCCGGACGCCGCGGCGAAGTGGACCATGCCGGCCACCAGCGCCTCGCGCGCCGGGTCGCGGTGGACGTTGCGCACCAGCTGCATGTCCAGCTTCACGATCGCCGGGCGCAGCTCGGCGATGTGGCGCAGCGATGCGAAGCCGGCGCCCGCGTCGTCGACCGCGATGCGTGCATCGGGCAGGTGGCGCCGCAGCAGGCGGCGCGCAGTGCCGTAGTCGTCGATCGCCATCCGCTCGGTGATCTCCACCACCAGCGACCGCGTGGTGCCGGCCGCGAGCGAGGCGAGCTGCCGGAGATGCGGCAGCACCGCCGGCGAGAGGTTGATGCTCAGCCACGGCCCGCTGGGCAGTGCCGTGGCGGCGCGCATTGCCGAGGCCACCGCGGCAGCCTCCAGGTCGACGGCCAGACCGGCACGCTCCGCCTCCGCGAAGCGCTGCAGCGGGGAGCTGCCGTCGGTGAAGCGGGTGAGGGCCTCGTAGCCCACCACCGCGCGGTCCTCCAGGCGGACGACCGGCTGGAACACGGTGCGCAGCCCGCCGGACTCGATCAGCTCGCGCAGCGCCCGGACGTGCAGCTCACCCACCGCCTGGAGCAACTGCGGGCCTAGCACCGCGTTGGCCACGGTGGCGTACTCCAGCAGCGCCGGCAGGCGGCGAGCCATCTGGCCCGCGGCCGTCTCGCTGGTCGTGGCAGTGGCGATCAGCCCGTAGAGCTGGCCATTCAAGGACAGTGGCACGTAGGCCGCCGCGCGCAGGCCGACCTCCAGCCAGGCGCGCTCGTAGTCGCCGGTGCCCGGCGTCGGCCGCCACTCGTCGATCCACGGGCCGCGCGCACTGCTGGACAGCAGGTAGCCGGCTCGCTCGCTCGGCAGCGGGCGCCCGACGGCGATCGGGGCGCCGGGCGGCGCCTGGATGGCCAGCGGCACAGCGTCTGAGCCCTGGAGGGCGTAGATCACGGCCACGTCCAGGTCGCGCAGGCGCACCAGCTCCCGGCACAGGGCGGCGGCCGTGCTCTGCGGATCCGGGCCGCCATGGAAGGTGCTGAGCGCGGTGGCCACCTCGGTGCGCTCCGCGACCTCGGCGGCCAACTCCGCCTCGATCTCGCGCTCGCGGGTGACGTCGAACATCACGCCGTGCACCAGCAGCCGGCCGTGGGCGTCATGCGTGGGCGTGGCCTCGTCACGGATCCAGACCACGCGGCCATCACGCGTCAGTAGCCGGTACTCGGAGGTGAACCGCGCGCCGCTCCCCTCGCCAGCCGCCAGCTCGGCAATCGCCCGCTCGCGGTCATCTGGGTGCAGCGCCGCCTCCCAGCGCTCCGGGTTCTCGAGCCACTCATCGGCGGAGTAGCCCAGCAGCGACTCGATCTGGGGGCTGATGTACCGGCCACGCGCGCCCGGCTCGTCGATGTAGACGATGCCCGGCAGTCGCTCGACCAGCATGCGGAAGCGCTCGTCGCTCTCGCGCAGCGCCGCGATGGCCGCCCGCTCGCGCGACAGGTCGCGCAGGAAGCCGGTGAACTCCACGTGGCCGTTGCGCTGCACCGCCACCACCGCCAGCTCCACCGGGATCTCATGTCCGGACCGATGGAGTGCCTCGAGCTCGATGCGCCGCTCCAGGATGCGGTCGCGGCCCGTCTCCAGGTAGCGTTTGATGCCGGCCCGATGCGCGCGCCGGTACCTGGCCGGGAGGAGCACCTGGTGCAGCGGCCGGCCGAGGACCTGCGACGCCGGCCAGCCGAACATCTCCTCGGCTCGCCCGTTCCACGCGCTGATCAGCCCATCGGCATCCATTGCGACCACCGCGTCCAGCGCCGAGGCGATGAGGCGCGGCTGCCGGCCGCCGGCCGATGCCGGCATCCGGCTACGCGGCGACGACACGGTCGCGTCCCGCTCGCTTGGCCATGAAGAGCGCTACGTCCGCCGTTCGCAGCAGCATGTCGCGCGTGGCTGCCGTCTCGTCCAGCTGCGTGCAGCCGGCCGACACAGTGACCTGCAGCCGCTGCCCGTCCTCGTTGGCCAGCCCGTGGGCCTTCAACGCGCCGCGGACCTCCTCGGCGACCCGCTCGGCGTCCGCTCGCTCGGCGCCCTCCAGCACAACGATGAACTCCTCGCCACCCAGCCGCGCCACCAGATCGCTGGCGCGGAAGCGATCGCGCAGGATGCCGGCGAAGGTGCGCAGCACCAGGTCGCCGACCTGGTGCCCGTGGCGCTTGTTGAAGTCGCCGAAGTGATCGAGGTCGAACATGATGGCCGACACCGGCCGACGGCCAGTCGCCGTGGCCCGATGCCAGCTGGCGATCACCCGCTCCAGCGCCTCGTCGAAGTAGCGGCGGTTGTAGAGGCCGGTCAGCGGGTCGCGGATGGCGAGCTGCTCCACCTCGGCATGCAGGAAGGCGTTGGCCAGCGCCAGCGCCGAGTGGCCGGCCAGCAGCTCCATCGCCTCGCGCTCGATCGGCCTGAAGTGGTCCTGCAGGTCGCGGCGCATGATCGACAAGGCGCCGACCACCACGCCGTCGCGGATCAACGGCACGCCGGCGCCCAGCAGTGTCACGCGCTCGGCGTCGGCCCGGTACGCGGCCGGGAACTGGATGGTGCTGAAGCTGTCGTCGACGACGATGACGCGGTCGCGGATCGCGCGACCTGCCAGCCCCTCGCCGGGACGCACCTCGCGACCCAGCTCGCCTTCCTCGTCGGTGATGGCGCGCACCCGGTACTTGCCCGTCTCCTGGTCCAGCACGGTCAGGGCCACGTGGTCGGCGCGCACCATGCGGCGAGCACCTTGCACCAGCAGGGAGGCAAGTGCCTCCAGCTCCAGCGTCCCGGAAACCGCCTGGGTGAACTCGTGCAGGCTGCGAAACACGGCAGCTCGCTCGGCCAGCGCCTGCCGGTCGCGCCCCAGCGCCACGACGGTCGCCACCCGGCCAGCCAGCGTGGCGACCAGGTCCCGGTCCGTGCGGTCCAGGGCGTCGCGCGACTCGACGTTCAGGATCCCCAGGAACTGGCCGTCCACCAGCAACGGTGCACAGATCTCGCTGCTGACCTCGGTGAAGACCGCGATGTAGTCGGGGTCTTTGCGAACGTCGGCAACGAACGCCAGCTGGTGGCTGCGCATCACCCGGCCGACCACGCCCGCCGTGCCGTCGAAGCTCTGGATGGGCTGCTCGTAGCCACGCTGCGCGCCGAGGACCAGCCGGTCCTCGTCGCCGATGTAAATCGAGACATAGGTGTAGCCGAAGCGGTCAACCAGCATGCCCAGAGCGCGGTCGAGCACCTCGTTCGTCGGGCCGCCGGCCACCAGCAGGCGGCTCACCGCCTCCATGCCGGTGATCTGCCGCGAACGGCGCCGCTCGGCCAGCATGGCCGACCGCATGCTGCGGTTGGTGCGCTCCAGCGCCACGACCAGCCGCCTGATGCCGAAGGCCAGCAGCACGCTGACGCCCGCCAGGGTGATGCCGCGCAGCGCGAGGTCGGTGGAGGAGCCGACGCGGCTGATCTCCGGCGAGAGATAGATCAGCGCCGCCACGCCGCCCGTGACCAGCGCCTGCAACGGCCCGAGCGCCGCGGACGCCACGACAACCGGGAGGAAGAGCGCCACCATCGGCCCGCCGGAGCCGCCGGACAGCTCCACCATGCCGGCAACGAACAGCAGCGACAGCGTGATCCGCAGGAAGGACCAGCCGATCTGCGTCATGGGCCGCAACCGTGTCGGGATGCGACCAAGCACCAGCTGCGCGCCGACAAAGATGACCGCCAGCACCCCCAGCGCGATCAGCGCTGGCGCACCACCCGACAGGGCCAGCACCAGTGCCGCCACCGGCACCAGCGAGGCGGTGTAGAGCAGGTACGGGTCACGCAGCAGCAGAGGGGCCAGGCGGCGCGCGCGTCTCCGGCGGGCAGGCGGCTCGAGCACGCGTCGGCGCGAGCCGGGCAGGCGCAGCAGGCGGGGCGAACGCGGCAGTGCCGATCGCATCGACCGGACCGTAGCGAACCGGCCCGGACTGCACCCATCCCCCGAAAGTACCGCGCCGCATCGCGGCAAGGCCATTCGCGGTGTGCTGGTCGCTAGCGTCCGGAGGCAGCCATGACGAGCCGACTTTGGTCGTGGGGCCGCGGCGCCTTCGCAGCGGCGGGCTCAGTGGGCGTAGAGCGGGATGCGCGCGCCGTTGATGGTGTGCGCCTCGTCGGAGGCCAGGAAGAGCATCACATTGGCGATCTCCTCCGGGGTCGTCCACGACGCGTTCTTGGGCGAAGGCTCGGCCAGGCGCTGGCGCTCGGCGTCGATGGTGCGCACCAGGATCAGGTTGGCGGTAACGCCCGTGCCGCTCAGGTCTCGCGCCAGCGTGCGCAGCAGCGCCTCCTGCGCGGCCTTGGCGGCCACGTAGCCGCCTCCCCGTGGCCCCGGCTCGGCCGCCAGCGGAGTCGAGATGGCCAACACCCGTCCCCAGCCGCGGTCGACCATCCCGGGCACCGTGGCCTGCACCATGTGCAGGGTGCTGTACAGGTGCTGCCCCAGCATCTCCTCGAAGTCGTCGGTGTCGACGGTGAGGGTCGGCGTGCCGCCGGTCCAGCCACCGACGACGTGGACAAGCACATCCACCGGTCCCAGCCGCTCGGTGATGGCGCCGACGGCGGCATCGGCCTCGGCGGCGCTGCGCAGGTTGCCAACTCCGGGAGCCCAGGCGCCATCGGCCAGAGACAGCTCGGTTGCGACCGCCCTCAGGCGGTCGGCATCGGTCCCGATCAGGCCAACACGAGCGCCGGTCGCGGCGAACGCCGCGGCGGCGGCGCGTCCCGCGCTGCCCGTCGCGCCCGCAATGGCCACCACCCGGTCCACGTACGGAGGATAAGCCCCTGAACCGATCGAAGCGGCCAAGCGTAGAGAAAGGCGAATGGCTGCCTATGTGCTGCGCCGCGTCCTGTGGATCCTGCCGGTCCTGTTCGTGGTGTCAGTCATCACCTTCTCGCTTATGAAGGCCGCGCCCGGCGGCCCGTGGTCGAATGGCAAGCCGCTCTCCGAGGCCGCCAGGGAGCTGCTCGACGAGAAGTACGGGCTGAACAAGCCGGTGCTGGACCAGTACCTCATCTGGGCCGGCAACCTGGCGCGCGGCGACCTGGGGCCGTCGTACCGCTACCAGACCCGCTCGGTGAACGACATCGTCGGTGAGAGCGTGGGCACGACCGTCCACCTGGGACTGATGGCCTTCCTGCTGTCGGTGCTGGTCGGCATTCCGCTGGGGGTGATCGCCGCGCTGCGGCACAACGGCATCCCCGACTACATCGCCACCTTCATCAGCGTGCTAGGCATCTCCACGCCCAGCTTCGTGATCAGCATCTTCCTGCTCGTCGTGTTCAGCGCGGGGCTGCACTGGTTCCCGACCCACGGCTGGGCGGGCTGGGAGCGACCGGAGGCCATGGTCCTGCCAACCGTGGCGCTGGCCCTGTTCCCCATCGCTCAGATCGCCAGGTTCACCCGCGCCAGCATGCTCGAGATCACGCGCAAGGACTACGTGCGCACCGCGCACAGCAAGGGGCTGCGCCAGCGGACCGTGGTCAGCATCCACATGATCCGCAACGCGCTGATCCCGGTGGTCACCGTGCTGGGTCCGCTGCTCGCCTTCCTGGTGACCGGCAGCTTCATCATCGAGACGATCTTCAGCGTGCCGGGCATCGGGCGCTTCTTCGTGCAGAGCGTGGGGCAGCGTGACTACGGCGTGATCATGGCCATGACCATGCTGTTCGCGGCGGTCATCGCAGTGATGAACCTGGTGGTCGACGTCCTGTACGCCTACATCGACCCCCGGATCCACTACAGCTAGGCCGATACCGCCGCAGCGTTCTGTCACCGCGCGGCGTCTCTCCGGCGTGCACTCCTCGATTACAGTACGCGCGTGTTGACGCGGGGGACCTGGTTCGGCCGGCCGGCGCCTGCGCGGCTGCTTACCATCCTCCTCTCCATTGCCGTCATCGGCGCCGCCCAGCCGGCGCTTGCGGCGTCCAGGCCGGTCCCGGCGACTGCACCCAACACCCAGAACGCACTGGCAGCGGTGTCGCTGCGCGCCCTGATCGGGCAGAAGCTGGTGGTCGCCATGCACGGCACGTCGCCCAGCGACGAACTGCTTGGGCGCATCCGGCGCGGCGAGGTTGGCGGGGTGATCCTGTTCGCCGCCAACATCCGCTCGGCGCCGCAGCTGGTCCGCCTCACCGCAGCGCTGCGCCGCGCCGCCCGGGACGGCGGGCAGCCACCGCTGCTGATTACCACCGACCAGGAGGGTGGCGGCGTGAGGCGTGTGCCCTGGGCACCCCCGACGCTCTCGCCGCCACAGATGGGCGCCATCGGCAGGACGGGCACCGCCTTCGCGCAGGGGCGAACCACCGGTCACGTCCTGCGCTGCGGCGGCATCAACAGCAACCTGGCCCCGGTGGCCGACGTGCCCGCCTCCGCCAGCTCGATCCTCTACCGACAGGGACGGACCTGGTCGTTCAGCGCGTCGCTCACCGCATCACTGTCCGATGCCTTTGCCTCCGGGCTGGAAGCCGGCGCCGATGTCCCCGCCATGAAGCACTTCCCCGGCCTGGGACGGGCACGGAACAACACCGATACCGAGGTGGTCAGCATCCGGGCCTCGAAGTCGGCGCTGGGAGCCGATCTTCGTCCGTACCGCACCGCCATCGGCCACGACATCCCGATGGTCATGCTCGCGAACGCGACCTACACCGCCTACGACCGTTCGCGCGCAGCCGGCTGGTCGCACGCCATCAGCGTCGGCCTGCTGCGCGAGCAGCTGGGCTTCCGGGGCGTGTCGATCACCGACTCGCTGACTGGCACTGCACAGGCGCGTGGGGTGCGCGCCGCGTCGCTGGCCATCAAGGCGGCGATTGCCGGGACCGACATGATCCTGCTCACCGGCAAGGAGAGCGGCAGCAGCGCGACCTACGGCTCGTTGCTGAGCGCGGCGCGCGACGGCCGCATCCCGCTCTCGCGGCTGCGCGCCTCGTACCAGCGCATCCTGGCCATGAAGGACGCCTTCCCGACGCGCGTGACCGACACCAATCCGCCGCGCGTCGACGAGCCGGTCAGCTCGCTGCAGGCGGGAACCCGGCTTGGCTCCTCCGGGCCATGGGTACGCACCGCCTGGTCAGGAAGGGACAAGTGCGCGGTCGCGGGCTACGGGCTGCAGCGGCGCACCGAGTCAGGCGCCTGGATAAGCGTGTCGCTGGCCGGGTCGCGATCCACCAGGATCGTGCAGTCGCTGCGCTTCGGCACGCGCTACCGCTATCGGGTGGCTGGCACCGACGGGGCGGGTAATCGCAGCGCGTCCCTGGCCGGACCGCTGTTCCGTCCGCGCCGTGCGGAGGAGACGGACTCCCAGGTCACCCTCCGCGGCTCCTGGAAGCGGGTGGCCAACGCATCTGCCTCGGGCGGCGCGCTGGCCACGTCCACCAGGAAGGGTGACCGCGCAGCGCTGTCGTTCACCGGCTACAGCGTGAGCTGGGTGGCGGTCCGCGGGCCGTCGCGCGGCTACGCCGGGGTATGGATCGATGGCCACTACGTCGGCCGCCTGAACCTGCACGCCGCGTCGCGCCAGGCGCGCCAGGTCGTCTTCGCGCGCGCGTTCGCGGACGGCGGCACGCATCGAATCGCCGTAGAGAACCTGGGGACCGCCGGCCACTCGCGCGTGGACCTTGATGTGTGGACCTACCTGGAACCCATGACGCCTTCGTGAACGCCGGCCGGAAGCTCGAACCAGATGCGCGTGCGACCGTTGCCCGATTCGGCGGCGACGCGGCCGCCGTGCTCCTCGACGATCTGCCTGACGATGGCCAGCCCGATCCCCGACCCGCCGCTGCTGCGGGACCGTGACGGGTCGACGCGGTACAGGCGCTCCCAGATGAGCGGCAGCTCGCTGGCCGGGATGTCAGGACCGCTGTTCTCCACCGCGCAGACGACGCGGGACGCGCCGGCCAAGGCGGCGCTGACCAGCACCACGCCGCCGTCGTTGGTGTAGCGCGCCGCGTTCTGCAGCAGGTTGGAGAGCACCTGGCCAATCGCATCGCCGTCGGCGATCACCGCGGGCAGCGGATCGGCGAGGCGGACGTCGAGCGTGATTTCTCGGGCGGTGAGCTCGGGGGCGTAGATCGCCGCCGCACGTCGCACGACGCCGGCCAGGTCGATCGGCTCGCGAGCGCGCTCGCTGGCCGGCAAGCCGGAGCGCGCCAGGGTATCGAGCTCCTCGACCAGCCGGGTGACGCGGACGATCTCCTCGTGCACGGAGCGCAGCATCTCGGGCGTGGCCTCGACCACACCATCGGCCATGGCCTCCAGGTAGCCCTGCAGCGAGGTGAGCGGCGTGCGCAGCTCGTGCGCCAGGTCCTCGACCAGCTGCCGGCGCAGTGACTCGGCGCGCTCCAGGGCGGTGGCCATGGCATTGAACGAGTCGGCCAGCCGCTGGAATTCGGGATCCGGCGCGGAGGGCACGCGCGCCGCGAGGTCGCCGTCCGCAATGGCACGGGTCGCTTGCGTCAGCCGATCCAGCGGCTGCAGGATGCGGCGTAGCAGCCACCACGCGGCCAGGCCACCCAGCGCCACGGCCACTGCGGCGCCGATGAGCAGCACGCCGCCGACATAGGTGTCGAACATGGCGCGCGCCTCGGCCTCGGACGAGCCGCTCTCCATGGCCAGCTTCATGATCTGGTCGGAGCCGAAGCGCTGAACGGCCAGGATCATGACCCCGGCCACCGCCAGGGCCAGCAGGACGAAGAGGCCGATGAGCCGCAGGCGCAAGGTCGGCATCAGCCGGTTCACTCCGCGGATACGGTCGGGCGACGATCCACCGCTGCGACGAACTTGTAGCCGACCGTGCGCACCGTGCCGATGAACCGCGGCGCCGAGGCATCGTCGCCCAGCTTGCGACGCAGGCGTCCCAGGTGCACGTCGATGGTGCGATCGAAGATGCCGGGATCGTCGTCGCCGTGGATCGCGTCGATCAGCTCGTCGCGGGTCAGCACCCGACCCGGCCGCGCCATCAGCGCCTGCAGGATGCGGAACTCGAAGGGCGTGAGGTCGAGCGTCGTCCCGTCGAGCCGCACCTCGATGGCGTTCGGATCCAGCTCCAGCCGATCGGCCACCAGCAGTGGCTCGTCCACCGCGCCGGCCTTGCCACGGCGGCGCAGCAGCGCACGAACGCGAGCCATCAGCTCGCGCGGCGAGAAGGGCTTGACCACGTAGTCGTCCGCGCCCAGGTCGAGGCCGATCACCCGGTCGCCCTCCGCGCTGCGGGCGGTGAGCAGCAGGATCGGCACGTCGGAGACGTCGCGCAGCCGGCGGCAGACCTCGAAGCCGTCGATGCCGGGCAGCATCACGTCCAGCAGCACGACGTCCGGCTTCGCCCGCGTGGCCAGCTCGAGCGCCGCCTCGCCGTCCGCGGCGAACAGCGGCCGGTGACCCTCGCGCTCGACGTAGAGGCGCAGCAGCTCCCGGATCTTCGGGTCGTCGTCGACGAGGAGGACGGTGCCCATCAGCCGAGACTATGACGCCCGCGTGACGAACGCGTGACGGGTCCAGCGCGCCGCGCGCCGTGGGTCAGGCAGGCGCGGCTACGGCCAGTAGGGGTTCGGGCCCGAGTAGCCCGCTCCGTTGAAGTAGCGCCCGACGCGGTTCCTGACGTTGGCAATCACCCGCCGGTCGACCGAGTCGCGCAGCGGCAGGATCGCGCCGGCTCCGCTCATGACCGCCGCACGCGCCTCGAAGGCCGGCTGCCGCCGTACAGACAAGCCACCGCATCGGGCGGTGGAGGCGAAGACCTTTGGTGCGCCGCCACGGCGGAAGGCGAAACCGTCGGTCACGTTGCCGGCCTGGTAGATCGAGCGGCCGAACAGGCTCGGCGCAACGCCACTCGTCTGGGAGTGCCAGATCTCGAGGCGCCGCGTCATGGGACCGCGGCGGAACCAGTTGCCCACCAGGTTCAGCGATCGCGGGTTCCCCGCGGCCGCCTTCAGGCCCCAGTTGAAGATCAAGTTGTTGACCACATCCGTGCAGCTTGCCGCCTGGAGGCGCGGCATGCGCTCGTCCGAGGTGGTGAACAGGTTGTGCCAGAAGGTCAGGTAGCGCGGCTGCAGGCCGTTGTTGTTCATCGGCGTCACGTTGGCCGCGGTCGAGTGGCCGCCGAGGGCGCGCTTCGCCTCCGGGTGTGCCGAGAGGTAGAGCCCCTCACCCATGACCGAGTTCTGGATGGTGACGTGGCTGACGTCCCCCAGGATGGCCAGCCCGCCGATATCCGGCCCCCAGGTCATCGAGACGTGGTCGACCACTACGTTGTATACCGGCTTGCCGCCCGCGCCGTTGAGGGTCAGCGCGTCGGTCTCGCTGGGGTTCTGGCTGTTGTCACCCGGCCGCAGCCGCAAATTGCGCAGGATGACGTCATGGGTCACCACCATGATCGCGTCGCCGCGCACGGTGATGCCCGGCGTGCGGGCGGTGCCGCCCCGGACTGTGATGTATGGGTACTTGATGCGGATGGGTGAGCTGAGCTTGATGGTGCCGCCCACTCGGAACACCACGACCCGCCGGCCACGCCCCTCCAGCGCGGCGCGCAACGAGCCGGGACCGGAATTCTTCAGATTCCTGACCACGCGTCGCGCGCCGCCAGCGCCACCAACCGCGCGCCGGCCGTAGCCGACCGTCTTGGTTCCGGACGTGGCAGCCACGGCAACGGCAACCTGCGTGATGCCGGCGATGCCGCCCGCGTCGGAACCTCTTGGCGCCCGACTGCCGTCAATCGGAGGCAGGCCGCTCATCGACAGGGCCGCGGCCAGGAATGCCGCGGCGAGGGCCGAACGAAGGGTGGGGCGCGCCCGGAGAGGCTGCGGTTGGTGCACGGGTAACCTCCTGCAGTCGCAGGGGATGCTACCGCAGCCAGCAGAAGGGGCGCAGCCGATGACGTCACGCGGCGGGCAGAAGCTGTCCCAGGCCGATGATCGCCCCCAGCACCACCGCCGTGACGCCGCCCCCCGCGAGCGCCAGGCGAGAGGCCACGGCATCGCAGCGCGGCAGCCGCATGCCGCCCAGCCCCAGGCCCACGCTCAGCGCGCCGCCCACGGCCAGCAGCCCGGCGATGACAAGTCCGATGTCCAGCACGTTGTGCGCCTCGCCTCTGGCCAGGCCGGACTCGCCCATCTCGAATGAGAAGCGCTGCCTGGTCAGCTCTCGGCCACCGCGCTCGGTCAGGAGCTGCACGTTCGCGTCCCAGCGGCTGCCGGGGGGCAGGACCACCGCGTCGGCCACGAAACGAGCGGGGCCGCTGGCCTCGTCACCCTCGCCGTGAACCATGCCGGGCATGTCCGACATGCCGGGCATGGGCATGACCATGCCGCCGCTGACGTAGCGCAGCGGGATGCGCGTCTGGCCACCGGTGTCCAGCCGATCGAGCACCAGGTCCATGGTCGCAGTGCCCATCGCCCCCTCGGCAAGGACCGCGACCTGGTTGACGCCGGGCCGACCGGGCAGCAGCTCCAGCGACATCCCGCGCAGCACCACGCCGAAGGCGTTGGGCACCGGCTGGATGGCCGTGCCCCGTGCCTCATCGGTCGGCGAGGTGGTCGAGAGCAGGCCGGTGGCCAGCAGCACGGCCAAACCCATCACCACCTCTGCCGCCACACGTCGCCGCATCGTCAGCAACCTGCCGAGGCGATCACCGAACATCAGGTTGAGCCCGCCCAGGCCAAGCGCCACCGCCGCCAGCAGCAGCTTCACCAGCAGCACCCGCCCATAGTCGGAGCCGAGCGCCAGCAGCTCCCCGGTCTGGCTCCAGCTCGCGAAGAAGCCGGTGACTCCCACCAGGCCGATGGACACCAGGGCGATGGCAGAGAAGCGCGGCACGCAGCGAACCAATGGCTCGCGCTGACGCGTCACCAGCTCGGGCCGCCAGCCGATCACCGCCAGCACCACCACGCCGGTCAGCCACACGCCGGCAGCGCCGACGTGGACGATCTGCGACGCCATCGCCGCGATCCCCGGCAGCGCAGACGCGTGACCGGCCGCGGCCAGCAGGCCGATGCCGGTCAACGACGCCAGGCCCATGGACCACAGCGCAATGCGCGGCCGGCCGCGTGACACGGCGATGGCGGCCGCCCCGCCCGCAAGAAGCACTGTCACACGACCGACCTGCAGCGTCCCGTTGCGGCTGGCGAACAGATATGCCGCGATGTTGCCTCCCTCCACTTCCGTGGCTGAACGGAGCGCCAGCAGCAAAGCCGCCAGGGCGGAGAGCAGCATCAGCGCACCAGCCACCTGGACGACACGGCCATGCGGCAGCTGGCGCAGCACGACGACCGTGACGAGTGGCAGCCCGAAGCCGGCGAGCAGCCCGAGGTAGCCGATCCATCGGCCAAGGGTGGCAAGCACGTCAGGCTCGAATCCGCCATGCCCGGAGCTGCCGGTGGGCACCGTCCCGGCCTGGCCGACGCCGAAGTTGAAAAAGCCGGACGCGGTGTGGCCGTCGGCCGCCGACAGGCTCTGCCAGCCCACCAGGTAGACGCCGTCCTCCAGTGACGGTAGGTCCGCGATCAGCTGGAACCGGTTGGTCGGATCCACGCGGCCCAGGTTCGAGGCGACCGGCTCGCCGTCCGAGTCGAAGATGTCGACGCTGGTGAATGCGTCCTCCAGCGGCTCGCTGAACACCAGGACCATCTGGTCCGGTGGCGCGTCCAGGCGCTCGCCGGCGGCCGGCGAGCTGGTCACCAGCTGCGCGTGAGCGGCCACGCGCCAGCCGGCCACGGCCGGCAGCACCAGAACGCCCAGCAGGACCAGGAGAAAGGCGCCGGCCAGCCGGCGACGCCATCGGCCCGTCATGTCACCCCCGGCGGCGCGCCAGGCTGAGGCCTAGCCCGACCAGACCAGCCAACAGGCCCGCGCTCCCGACCACCAGCGCGATGGTCGCCGTGCCGCTGGCCGCGGCCCCAGCCTGCGCGTCGCGGACGAGGTCGCCGGTGGCGGGGAAGGCAACCGGGAACTGGCCGGAGGTCGCGTCCTGCACCTCGCCGAACGTGTCCGGGCCGGCGGTAAAGGACTCATCGATGTCCTGCCCGTCGATCTGCCCGCTGATGTGGAAGGTGTACGGGCCGGCGGCGGTCGGGAAGAAGACGGACTGGTACCACCCCGGCTGACCGAAGCGCGGCGAGATGGGCAGGCTGCGGGACGCCCCCGCGAACGTGACCTCCGCCTCCAGCGAGTCCTCCAGCCCCTCCACCGGCTGGTCGTTGCGGGTGACCTGGAACTCAAGGCCGCTCTTCTGGTCAGTGAAGACCGGCTCCTCCATCATCCCCACCACGAAGGTGTAGTCCCCCACCTCGCGAACCTCGTGCGCGGCGGCCGTGGCGGGAAGCGCCAGCAGCGCCACCAGCGCGGCGGCGGCGGCGGCGCGCATGCGCATTGTCATGTTGTGTTCCTCCAGACGCGGCCGGCCCGCCCGATGGGCTGGCGTCTGACCGCGGATGACCGGGCCTGTGACAGGCCCGGAGCTCAACTGTTCAGCCGGGCGAGCGCCGGGGGAGCGCGCAAAGCGCGGTTGGTGGCGATCAGCAGGCCGCTGAACGCCGCGAGCGGCGTCGTGTGGGGCGGCTGACCGACGCGCGCCGGTCGCGGCCGTGCCAGCGCGGCGTGCAGGCGGCGCAGCAGCTCCGCCTCCTTGTGGCAGAGCGCCGCCAGGACCAGGCCGGCGACGCCACTGATGAACGCCAGGACCGGGATGGCCAATGGGTACTCCGGCCCGGCCAGGGCGCCAAGGCCGATGACGTGGCCGTGCGCCAGGAGGTGCTCCGTGTTCTCCTGCAGGGCGAAGACGATCGCCACCAGCAGCAGGATGCGCGGCCAGTTGCGGAGGCCGCGACGGAGCCACGAGCGCTCGGCGGAGCGCGTTTCGGCGGCGGCTCCCGCCGCGCGCCTGAGCATCGCCAGGCGGCCCAGCCAGATGCCGGCGGCGGCCAACCCTCCGAGGATGAGGAGCACGCTGAGGACGGTCCAGTACCCGTGGTCGGAGCTCTGGAGCGCAGTGGTCAGCCCGCGGCCGGGTCCGTGCTGGACGAGGAAGACGGCATCGTGTGAAACGACGAGCACCAGGCCGATCGCCAGCCACCGGGCCGCCCGGTGCGGTGCTGCCTGGAGTGTGCTGGTCGCGATCATGGCCGCCTCGTGCTCAACACGTCGCGCAGTGGATACGGCCGCGGTGTCACGCGCTTCGCTCCTGGCCATATTCGCCGATCGGTGCGCGAAGCGCATGGTTGTCTTCCTGCCACTCGACGGACACCCTCCGGCCAGGCCCCAAAGGACCTGGCCAGAAAGCGAAAACCGGCGCTGCCTACAAGACAGGAGCCGGCTTGGTCGCGGCCGTCCCTGGCGTATCGACCTCGTACTGCGGCTGCGGAACGAAACGGGTCTGAATCCAGATGCCCAGCGCCATCAGCCCGACAATGATGATGCCCAGGCCTGCGTACAGCACCGGCGCCCCAAGGTTGGCGACGTTGCCGACCAGGATTCCGTACCACTGGAAGTCGGCGTCGCCGAAGGTCGTGTTGGCAAAGCCCAGCTCGCCCATCACCGGCAGCAGGAACGCCGCGCCGAAGGTGATGAACACGCCGTTCACGAAGCCGCCCACCACCGCGCCGACCCGCCCGCCGGTCGAGTTGCCGAACACGCCGGCCGTCCCACCGGTGAAAAAGTGCGGCACCATGCCGGGCAGGATCAGCGCCAGCGCCAGGCCCAGCCCACCGGTGGCCGCCAGCACGCCCAGGCTCAGCAAACCGCCAACGAAGCTGGCGACGAAGCCAATGAGCACCGCGTTCGGCGCGAAGGGGAAGGTGATCGGGCAGTCCAGCGCCGGCAGCGCACTCGGCACGATGCGGCTGCCGATCCCGGCGAAGGCCGGCACGATCTCGCCCAGGATGGTGCGCACGCCGAGCAGGATGACCGCCACGCCCGCGGCGAAGGTCAGCGCCTGGATCAGCCCGAAGACCACGAGGTCGTTGCCACCTGTTATCGCGGCCACGCTCTCGGCGCTGGCGACCTGGGCATACCAGACTGTGAAGATGCCGTAGATCACCAGCATGGCGACCGCCGTGGCCACCATGGGATCGCGCAGGAAGTTGAAGGTCTTGGGGAAGTTCAGTTCCTCGGTGCTCTTCGAGCCACGTCCGAAGGCTCTGCCCGCGAGCCCGGCCAGGATGTAGCCCATGGTCCCGAAGTGGCCGATGGCCACCGGCTGATCGCCGGTGATACGCCGCATGAACGGCTGCCCCAGGGCCGGCATCACGACCATCACGGTCCCGAGCAGGATGCCGCCCAGGATGACGTTCGGCACACTGACGATGTCAGCGGCCGACAGGACCACGGCCAGCATGGTGGCCATGAACAGCATGTGGTGCCCGGTGAGGAAGATGTACTTGAGCGGGGTGAAGCGGGCCAGCAGCAAGTTGACCACGAAGCCGACGAGCATCACCCAGGCCACGGTGACGCCGAACTCGCCCGCCGCGATTGCGGTGATGGCCTCGTTGGTCGGCACCACGCCCTGTGCGCCGAATACCTCGAGCACCATGGTGCCCAGCGGCTCCAGGGCCCCGACCACCGCTCCGGCGCCCACGCCCAGGATGACGAAGCCCAGGATGCCCTTGAGCGTGCCGCCGATGATGTCACCGGGCGCCTTGCGCAGCGCAACCAGACCGACCAGCACGATGATGCCGAGGAGCAGTGCCGGTTGGCTCAGGATCTCCTCGACCGTGAAGCGGACTATGCCGCTGATGGTGTCCACGGGATTACCCTCCACTGCCGCCGCGCGCTGCGCGGCACTTCCAGTTCCTGTGCTCCGCAGCTCCCGCTCACGCCGGTGAGGCGGGGCGGTCCAGCGCCTCGCGGAGCTTCGTTTCGATTTCGTTCTTGTCGATGAAGTTTTGGACCGTGATCAGCCGCCCCTTGACCGGCCCCAGCTGCTCTGCCAGCTCAGAGCTGGTCAGCACGATGTCGTAGCCGGCGCCCATCCCCTTGGCGGTGCCGATGTCGGCGACCTCCACCACCGCGTCGTCAACGCCGATGCGCTGCAGGGCGGCCTCGGTGCTCATGCGCAGCACGAGCCCGGTGCCGAGGCCCATGCCGCACACGGTCAGGATCTTCATGTCGTCGCCTCCCTGGCCGTCTGCGGGCCGATGAGGGCAAGGACGTCCTGCGCCGTGCCGGCCGTCATCAGCCGATCGCGCCGCGTGTCGTCACCGAGCAGCTCGGCGAGCTGGCGCAGCGCCTCGATGTGCGATTCGTCGTCCGGGGCGGCCATGCCGATCACCAGCCGAACGGGGTCGTTGTCGGGATGCCCGAAGGCCACCGGCGGGTCCAACGTCAGGACGCTGAACGCCACCCCGTGGACCGCGGGAGTCGGCCGCGCATGCGCCAACGCGACGCCCGGAGCCAGCACGATGTACGGTCCGAACTCCTCGAGGGCGGCCAGCATGGCCGCGGTGTAGTCCGGATCCACCTGGCCGCCGGCGACCAGCAGGTCGCCGCTACGGCGCACGGCCGCCTCGCGGTCTGCCAGCGGCTCGTTGAGCGCGATGCTCCCCTCGGCGAGGGCGTCGCGCAGTGCTGTGCTTCTCATGGCGCGACCTCGGCCAGCTGGCCCGGTTGTGCCACCACGGCGCGCGCCTCCGCCGCGGACGCGGCATTGCAGGCTCGCTCGGCGATCAGCGCGGCCTCGTCTCGAGTGACGCGAGCCAGGGCGCGCTTGACCCGGCCGAAGGAGCGGGGGTCCATGGACAGCTCGTCGATGCCCAGCCCGGTCAGCGCGATCGCGCCGTCCGGATCGCCGGCCATCTCTCCGCACACCGCCGCCGGAATGCCGCGGGCGTGCGCGGCCGCGATCACGCTGCGGATCGACCGCAGGACGGCCGGATGCATCGGATCCTGGCTGCGGGCCAACGCCGGGTTGGTGCGATCGGCGGCCAGCAAGTACTGGGTCAGATCATTCGTGCCGATGCTGACGAAGTCGGCCGCCTCGGCGAGCTGGTCAGCCAGCACCACGGCCGCTGGCAGCTCGACCATGATGCCCACCTTCAGGTCCGCATCGGCTCCGCCGGCCTCGAACACCAGCTCGCGCAGGACCTCCACGTCGGCCCTGTCGCCGACCATCGGCGCCATGACGTGGACGTTGTGCGATGAGCCGGCGGCCGCGACGACGGCGCGAAGCTGGTCGACCAGCAGGGGCCGGTGCTTCTCGGCCAGCCGGATGGCTCGCACACCGAGGAACGGGTTGGGCTCGGGCGCAAGCGCGAGGTACGGCAGGTCCTTGTCGCCACCTACGTCCAACAGGCGAATGACCACCGGGCGGCCCGCAAAGGGCGTGAGCGCCTCGGCGTAGGCCGCCTGCTGAGCGGCGACCGATGGGGCGGACGAGCGGCCCATGAACATGAACTCGGTCCTGAACAGGCCGATGCCCTCGGCTCCGGCCGCCGCCGCCGGTGCCGCCTGCCACGGCTCGCCGATGTTGGCCGACAGCATCACCCGGTGACCGTCCCGCGTGCAGAGCGGAGCATCGATCAACTTGGCGTCCTCGGCCTCGGCCGCGCGGCGAGCGGTGATCGCGGCATCCAGCCGCTCGCGGTCAGCGGCATCGGGGTCGATGGCAACTGTGCCCGCCTCGCCATCAATCGCCAGCAGCGAGGCGCGAGCACTCTCTTCGAGCAGCCCGGTCACACCGAATATGGCTGGGATGCCGAGCGCTCGCGAGAGGATCGCGGCATGGGACGTCGGCGAGCCGGCTTCCAGGGCGATGCCCACAAGCAGCTGTGAATCGAGCTCGGCGGTCACCGACGGTGGGAGGTCGACGGCGACCGCGATGCTCCGCCGCTCGAGCGATGGCGGCGTTTCTCCCCGCACCAGGCGCGCGATGCGCGCTGCCACGTCGCGCACGTCGGCCGCGCGCGCCGCGATGAGCTCATCGTCCAGCGCCTCGAGCACGGACGCCTGCTCATCGCCGGCCGCCAGGATTGCCTCGGAATCGCGGTTGCCGGCTGCCACCGCGCGTGCGGCCGCCTGGAGCAGCTCCGGGTCCGCAGCGATGAGTGCCTGCGCGTCCAGGATCCCCGCCTCTTCGATCCTGCCTGCATCGCGTAGCCGCCGCGCAAGAGCCTCGAGCTCCTGCGCTGCCAGACGGGAGGCCTGGTCGAGTTTCAGTCGGTCACCGCCGCGAGAGGGCGGCGGCTGGTAGATCCACGGCGGCGCCATCGCCACCCCGGGCGCAGCGCCGAGTCCATGAAGGACGCGGTTCATGACTCGGCCTCTCCCACGACTGGCTCGCCCAGGCCGCTCTCGACCATCGCCCGCAGCGAGGCGAGCGCCTCGTCGGCGTCGGTGCCGTTGGCCTCGATCCGGATGCGGTGCCCGCGCGATACCCCCAGACCCAGCACCCCCAAGAGGCTGCGGGCAGAGCTCGATTTCCTACGATCGCGATCCATGTTGGCCAGCGTGACATCGGCTTCGAATCGCATTGCGGTTTGCACGAACAGTGCGGCCGGCCTGGCATGCAGCCCGGATCGGTTGCGGATCTCGAGGGTGATGCTCGGCACGTCGTCGGCCCTACAGCGAGAGCCCGCTCCACGAGGGAGGGTCGCTCGCCGGAAACGACTGATCCGATTGTTCGCTGACCACGTCCGCGGCTGACACCGGATCTCGCGCCGCAGGCCACGGGGGCGCTGGCTTCAAGGGCAGGGGGTCCCGCCGCATCAACTCCACAGGGGGTCGTGCTTCGTCCATGTGCGAAGCCTGTCGACGCCAGATGCGGGATCGCGCCGAACGTGCGTGAAATTCGCATGAACGGCCGAGGCGCCCACCGCGCCGACGCGCGCGTTCATCGACCGTTCACGGGGGTTTGGTCCCGGCATTCATGCGAGCGCGGCAACGTCAGCAGACATCGCGCGGGGCGCGATCAGACGAACACCGACAATCAATGAGAGCTAGAGGCTGAGCGGAATGCTGACACCAATCGGGAAGGCCTCCGACGTTGCTGAGGGCCACATGCAGGTCTTTGACGTGGAAGGCAGCAAGGTCAACGTGGCGAACGTCGGAGGGCACTTCTACGCGTTCGACGACACCTGCACGCACATGGGCTGTTCGCTGGCAAACGGAGACCTGGACGGGACGACCGTCACCTGCGCCTGCCACGGCAGCCGGTTCGACGTCACATCGGGAACGGTCCTGCGCGGGCCGGCGCAGCGCCCGGTGCGTGCCTGGGCAGTCGAGGAGCAAGGCGAGGACCTCGTCGTCAGATCGGCGGCCCGGTCGTGAAGATCTTCCTGGACACCGCCGATATCGAGGAAATAAGTGTCGCTGCGCGCTGGGGCGTGCTGGAGGGCGTGACCACCAACCCGACCCTGTTCTCGAAGGTCGGAGGAAGCTACGACGAGGTGGTGACGCAGATCTGCCAGATCACGCCTGGCCCAGTCAGCGCCGAGGTGGTGGCCGACGACCTCGAGGGCATGCTCAGCGAGGGGCGCCACTTCTCGAAGCTCGCGCCCAACGTGGTCGTGAAGATCCCGATGGGCGAGGTGGGCCTGGAGGCGATTGCACGCCTGGCGGCGGAGGGCATCAAGACCAACTGCACCCTGATCTTCAGCTCGAACCAGGGCCTGCTGGCTGCCAGGGCCGGAGCTTCGCTGCTCTCGCCATTCGTCGGCCGCCTGGATGACATCAACCAGGATGGCATGCAGGTGGTGCGTGAGCTGGTCGCCATGGTCAACGTTCACGATCTCGAGGCCCAGGTCCTGGCCGCGTCCATCCGCCACCCGCGGCACGTGACCGAAGCCGCCCTCGCTGGGGCGCACATTGCCACGGTGCCGATCAAGGTCCTGCGACAGATGGTTCGCCATCCCCTGACCGATGCCGGGATCGAGCAGTTCCGCAGGGACTGGCACGCCGCGCGTATGGCGTCTCGGACGTGGTCAGAACTGTCGGAGGCGGAGCGGGTCGCCTGAACGGGTCCGTGCGGCCGCACAGGGATGCGTCGAAGGTTCAGACCTCTTCCTCGAGGCCGAGCATGCTCAGCGCCTGGCGGATCATCTGGTGCGCGAATCCCCATTCGTTGTCGTACCAGCTCATGACCTTGACCAGCGTCCCGTCGACGACCCGTGTCATCGCGACGTCGATCAGCGAGGCCCGAGGGTCGCCGATGATGTCCGAGGACACGATCGGATCCTCCGACACCCCCAGCACACGTTGATAGCGCGGCGTCTGCGCCTCCTCACGGAAGATGTCATTGACCTCATCGGCCGATGTCGGGCGGCTGGTGACGAACACGAGGTCCGAGATGGATCCCACCGGGATGGGAGCGCGGACGGCGACGCCGTCGAAGTGGCCCGCCAGCTCGGGGAGCGCTCGCGCAGTGGCGGCTGCGGCGCCGGTGGAACTGGGTACCAGGTTGGCCGCTCCGGCTCGCCCACGACGGAAGTCGGTCGCCGCTCCGTCCACCACCCGCTGCGAGGCGGTGTAGGCGTGCACGGTGGTCATGATCGCCCGCTCGATGCCGATGCGGCGGCTCATGACCTCGACCACCGGCGCCACGCTGTTGGTGGTGCAGCTGGCGCACGAGACCGCCTGCAGGCCCTCCGCTCCGTGGTTGACGCCGTGGACCACCGTGGCGATGGCCTCGGTCTTGGCCGGCGCGGAGAGGATGGCGAAGCGCGCCCCGGCTTCCAGGTGCTTGCGCAGGCCCGATTCGGTGCGGAACTGGCCGGTGCACTCCAGGACGAGGTCCACTCCCAGCTCGCGCCACGGCAGCTTCGCGGGGTCCGCCTCGGCAAAGACCGGGATGTGCCGGCCATCGATCTCGAGTGCATTGTCGCCGGCAACCACCTTCCTGGCGTAGCGACCGTACACGGTGTCGAACCTGAGCAGGTAGGCCAGGTTCTCCGGGGAGACGATATCGTTTACCGCGACCAGGTCGAGCGCCTCTACCTCGTCGATGACCTTCAGGGCGGCACGACCGATGCGGCCGAGCCCGTTGATGGCGATGGTTGGCACGTTCAGCCTCCGTGGCGGTATGGGCGTCCTGCGCGGGAACGGGTCAGTAGCCGGTGAACTCCTCGATGCGAGTGTCGTCCTCATCGATCCCCGACGAAACGAGCATCGTGCGAAGCGCCTGGACCATGCCGGGCGGCCCGGCGATGTAATAGATGGGATCGGGTAGCCCGCTGACATGTCGG
>DATBIY010000037.1:0-4940 GCA_036556695.1 Candidatus Limnocylindria bacterium | reverse complement strand
TGACCGACGAGACCGCCGGCATGATCGGCGCCCCGCAGCTGCGCGAGATGGCGGAGCACGCCTGGCTCATCAACATCGCGCGCGGCCGGCTGATCGACGAGCTGGCGCTGCGCCGCGCGCTGGAGTCCGGCTGGATCGGCGGTGCGGTGCTTGACGTCTTCACCGAGGAGCCGCTCCCCGGCGACTCGCCGCTGTACGGCACCCCGAACCTGATCCTGACGCCACACACCAGCTGGTCCAGCGACCAGGTGGTTGATCGCTCGGTGGGCCTGTTCATAGAGAACCTGAGGCGCTTCGCCGCCGGCGAGCCCCTGCAGAACGTGGTCGACCTGGAGGCCGGGTACTAGTCCGGTGGCTGGCCGGTGCAGGTAACCATCGTCGGCCTGCCGGGAGCCGGCAAGACGACCGTCTTCAACGCGCTGACCGGCGGCCACGCGGAGATCGGCGGCTTCAGCGGCGGGCGTGCCGCGCCGAACATCGGCGTCGTCAAGGTGCCGGACGAGCGACTGGACCGGCTGTCGGAGCTGTTCAAGCCGAAGAAGACAACGCCCGCCGATGTGACCTACGTGGACGTTGCGATCCCTGCGGGCGCCGCCCGCGAGGGCACCATCCAGCCGGACGTGCTGGCGCAGATCCGAAACGCCGATGCGCTGCTGCACGTCGCCGCCGCCTTCCCCGGCGCCGCGCGCCCGACCAATCCGTGGGGCGACGTGGAGGAGCTGGACCTGGAATTCACCGTCGCCGACCTGACCGTGGTCGAGAACCGGCTTGAGAAGCTGCGGACCTCGGGCCGCCACGGCTCGCCTTCGGAGCGCGAGCAGAACGCCCTGGAGGAGGAGCTGCTAAGTCGCATCCAGCCACATCTGGCCGAGGGTCTCCCGCTTCGCTCCTTCGACCTGGCCGACGACGAGGAGCGCCGCCTGCGTGGCTTCCGTTTCCTCACCCAGAAGCCGGTTCTGGTGGTGCTCAACCTCGGCGAGGACAGCATCGGCCAGGCGGACGCGATGGAGCGCGAGGGCAGCGAGCGTTACGCCCAGCCGCAGTCCGGAGTGGCCGCCCTGGCTGGAAAGATCGAGGCCGAGATCGCGCAGCTGTCGGCCCAGGACGCCGCCCTGTTCATGGAGGACCTGGGCATCGCCGAGGCGTCACGCGGCCGCATCATCCGCCTGACCTACGCCCTGCTGGGCCTGTTCAGCTTCTTCACCGCCGGCCCCGACGAGTGCCGCGCCTGGACGCTGCGCAAGGGCGATACGGCAGTGGATGCGGCCGGTGCCATTCACTCCGACCTGGCGCGCGGCTTCATCCGGGCCGAGGTGGTGACCTTCGAGGACCTGATGGCCGCCGGCAGCATGGCCGAGGCCCGCAAGCGCGGGGTCCTGCGTTCTGAAGGCAAGGCCTACCAGGTGAACGACGGCGACGTCATCGAGGTGCTGTTCAACGTGGCGCGCTAGGCGCCGACGTACGGCCGCCGCTAGCTCGAGCGGTCGAGCTCCACGATCATGCTGCGGAACTCGTCCGACTGGTCGACGAGGTAGGTGTCATCCGCGTCCATGCCCACGCTCATGCTGGCCGTCAGCTTCTCGTCGCCGATGTACGTGAAGCCGTGGCTGCGCTCCAGCTCCCGGGCGACAGCCTCGACCAGGGTGTCGTCCTCGAAGGTGTCCTTCACCGCCTGGCGAGCCTGGTCGACGAGCGCGGCGAAGGCGTCCGGGCTGTGCTCCTGCTCGCTGACCAGCAGGGCGTCGCTCATGAGGTCGGTGGCGCCCTCGTGAAGCTCGTAGAAATAGAGGCGGGTCATGGGCCGATGATAGACCGATGACTCCCGCACCGCCGTCGGGTGACCTGGACCTCCTGGTGGTTGGCGCCCTCACGGTCGATCATTTCGCCGATGGCTCGGCTGCTCCCGGCGGCACGGTGCTGCACGCGGTCCGCGCCGCCGCTGCAGCCGGGTATCGCGTCGGAGCCGTCACGGTGGCAGGACCGGAGCCAGCCGCGCGCGATGGCGTGGCCGAGTTGCAGCGCCTGACCGGCGCGTTGGAGGTCCGATCCGATTCGCGATCCGTCACCTTCACTCACACCGAGCACGAGGGACGGCGCCGCCTGGTCCTTGACGCAGCGCCTCCGCAGCCGATTCATGTCCCGTCGCCGCCGCCGGCAAGCCGCGCAGTGCTTTTCGGCCCGGTTGCCGGCGAGCTGCCTCCGTCCGCCGCGGCCGTCGCGCCGGGGGTGCTGCGGGGCGCCACGATCCAGGGCTGGATGCGCCGCCTTGTGCCCGGGGAGCCGGTGACGCCACTGGCCCTCGACAGCCTTGGCGATGTGCTGCGCAGTGCGCTGAGCGAGCTGGATCTCGTCGTCGCAAGCTCAGAGGATCTCGCGGCGGTCGCGGACGATCCGCGCGGCCAGCTCGCGGCGCTGCGAGCGGCACTCGGCGAGCGCCCCGTCCTCGTCATGACGGCAGGAGCCTCCGGGCTGTGGCTGTCGAGCGGATCCGATGAAAGGCTGCTTGCTGCGCCGCGCGTCGTCACCGGGAGGCCAACCGTGGGCGCCGGCGACATGCTGGCCGCGCTGATTCTGGTCGCGCCGTCAGGCGGCGACGTCCAGCAGGCCGCGCGCCGCGCCATGGAGCATGTGGCAATCGCGCTCGAGCGTCGGCCGCTGCTCAGGCCACCTTCCTGACACGCGCCGCACGGCGTTCCGCGGCGGCGGTCCAGCGGCGGAGACGGCGCACACGCCGCTCCACGCGGAGCCGCGCGCGACCGATGGCATCGAGGCTGCCGCCGCGACCCAGGGCCAGCGCCAGGTCCAGGACTCGAGACGCGGAGGCGGCTGCCTCGAGGGCACCGGCCAGGTCGTGGCAGTGGCGCTCGCGAATGCGCGCCACCTCGATCCAGGCTGCGGCCGCATCCACCGACGCTCGGCGCGTGCCCAGCCGCCACAGCTCCTCCGCTCGCTCGACCTGGCCTGATGCGAGCAGCACGCGCGACGCCACCCGGCGCAGGGCGTTGGCCTCGGCGGGGTCGGAGGCGATGGCGTGCGAGCTCTCGACCAGCTGCAGCGCATCGTCGACGGCGCCGTCGCGGATCAGGTCCAGGGCCATGCCGCGTGGATCAAGGACCGCCGCATTCCGCCAGCCACCGGAGCGCAGCTGGTGCAGGTGTCCCTCCAGCAGGGCGAGCGTCACCACGTCCTGGAAGTTGTGATCAAGGACCACCGACAGGACGTCCGGCGAGCCGCCGGCCAGGTAGCCGAAGTAGCGGGCCGGGACCTCGCTGCCGGGGCAGTCCGACGGGCGGCGCACGTTCAGCACGCCGGCCTCGACATCAGCCAGCCGAGCGCCGCCGAGCGGCCGGCGGAAGAGGCGCCGGGCAATGGGCAGCAGGTCGTCGTGAGCTTCGGGGATGCGGCTCTGCTCGCGGAACAGGCCGTGGAAAGTCAGCCGTGCGGCGAGCATTGGCAGGTCGAAGGTCCGGCCGTTGTACGTGACCAGTCGCTCCGAGCTGGCGAGGTCGGCGACCAGCGCGCGCAGCAGCGGCCGCTCGTGCGGATAGTCGGGCAGCAGGTACTGGCGAACCGTGACGGCGTCACCGTCCACGCGCGCCACGCCCGCCATGAAGATCACGGTGCCGGCGCCGGTGGACAGGCCGGTCGTCTCGGTGTCGAAGTAGGCGGCAGCCGGCTTGCCGGCCAGAGCGGCGGCCGTGGCGGGGTCGACATGCGTGCGGCGCTCGATGACCAGCGCCCGGCCGTCCTCGACCACGCAGGTTCGGGCATCGAACCATCGCGCCAGCGTGGCGAGGCGATCCTCGGAGGTGACCGGCGCCCGCCGGACCGGAGAGCGAAAGGCCGCCAGCCGGTCGACCAGGCTGCGCGGCTGCTGCTCAACCATCGAGCGCCTGCAGGATCTCGATGACCACCTGTTTGCCGCGCGCGCCGACCTCGATGGCCGGGCCGACGCAGGCCGGGCAGCCATCGGCGCAGGGGCAGGACTCGACGGCCTCGCGGCTGGCCCGGATCATCTGGTCCGTCAGGTCGAACAGGCGCTCGCTGAGGCCCACTCCCCCGGGTGTGGCGTCGTACAGGTAGAGCGTTGGCTGGCCAGTGAAGGGCGCCTGCACCTGGGCCAGCACCCCGAGGTCACGCACGTCGCACATCAGCAGCAGGGCGGAGGTGGTGCGCGCCACGCGGGCCAGGCCGATCAGGGCACCGTCCAGCGTGTCGCGGTCGTATCGGTTCATGAGCGGGGCAGGCGGCACCAGCCAGGTGGCGGTGGTGTGCATCTCCTGCTCGGGGATGGAGATGGATCCCCAGCCGACGTTCTCGTGGGTGTGGTACTTGAGCTTCTTGAACATGGTCACCTTCCAGGCGACCATCACCTCGCCGCGCTGCCGCTTGCCGGCAGCGGGCGCATCGGCCTCGTCGAAGACCTCCAGCACCTTGAGGGTGATGCCCAGGTCGGCATCGGTGTAGTAGTCGACGTCGGTGCGGGTCACGTACGCCTTGCGCTCGTCCCAGTCCAGGCGGTCGACGTGGTGTTGCACGCCCTGGTGGATGTAGATCGCCTTCTCGTGGACCAGCAGCGGGGCGGCGAACAGGTCCACCTCGCCCAGCACGCGATGCCGGTCCCCGGTGGTGTCGATGATCACGACGTTCTCCGGCGCACCTGAGCGCAGGCTGAAGTCGCTGGCCGGGAAGTTGTCGTGGCTCCAGTAGTAGCGATCGTCCTCCGCGTGGCGCAGGTAGCCGTCCTCCTCCAGGACGTCGAGCAGGGTGGGCGTCTCATCGATGCCGAAGCGCTCCGTGAGCGGGACGGGCAGCTCGAACGACGCCGCGCGCAGGTGGTTGATGAGGACGTGGAGGTTGTCCGGGTTGACCAGGCCGTGCTCCGGCGAGCTGTCGAACAGGTACTCGGGGTGTGCGGCCAGGAACTGGTCGATGGGCGC
>DATBIY010000036.1:0-3963 GCA_036556695.1 Candidatus Limnocylindria bacterium | reverse complement strand
CCACGCCACCGGGTAGTCGCCCAGCGTATCGACCAGCCAGCCGAAGATCAGCGGCGTGCCCACGAAGCCGATGTAGAAGCCGAACAGCACGACGCCCGAGGCTCGACCGGCCAGGCGGCTGCCCGAGGCGGTGATCACCGCCAGCATGCCGACGGCGTTCCAGCTGACCGCCGTTGCGCCGAATAGCGCCGCCGCCGGCCAGGCAAGCCAGAGGCCGATGCGCTCCACCGCCAGCACTCCCAGCACGGCCAGCACCGCGCCGCCGGCCAATGCCAGCAACGGCACGCGGTACGACGGCATCCGCTCGCTGGCCCAGCCCCAGGCGATGCGCGAGACGATGCCAACCCCGCCGATGGTCGCCGCCACGATGCCGGCCACCTCGTGCGACGCGCCGGCGCGCTCCACCAGGTACAGCGGCAGGTAGGCGTTCACCGCCGCCACGCCGCCGCCCATCAGGAAGGCATACAGCGCCATCCGTCGCACGCCGGCCGGCATGACGCCGGGCTCCCCGCCGGCCGCCGGCGCGAGGTCCGCGTGGCGGCCGCGGGCCGCCGGCACCAGCAGCAGGGCCGCCACGAGGCCGATCAACGGCACGGCCGCGCTCCAGCCAAGGGCCAGCCGCCAGCCGATCACCGCCGCCAGCGGCGCCAGCGCCGCCCCGGCCAGGAACGCGCCAACCTGCACCCCGGCCTGCTTGCCACCCATCACCAGCCCGCGCCGTCCGGGCGGCAGGTGATCGGCGACCAGCTTGTTGGTCACCGGGTTGCCGGCGGCCAGCGCCAGGCCGGCGATCGCCGCGCCGGCCAGCATCACCGCATAAAGCGGCGCGGACGCCATCACCAGCAGCGCGGCCGACACGGCGCCGAAAGCCGCCAGCATCACCACCCGCGCCCCGTAGTGGTCGGTGGCGCGGCCGGCGAGCAGGGAGAGCGGCCCGCCGACCACGAAAAAGGTCGTGGTCAGCAGGCCCAGTTGGAAGCGGCTCAGCCCGAACTCGTCGCGGATCAGCGGGCCCAGCACGCCGAAGGCATACGAGGCGAACGTGCCACTGCCCATGGCCAGGGCAAGAACCACGGCGAAGGTTGCGCGGCCCGCCAGCGGGCGGGACTCCCAGGCCGGCGCGCCTTCCCCGGCGGGTGGGTGGCTCACCGGTCGTCGCTCACGCCGCAATGGTGCCGCAACCCATAAGGGCCATGCGAGCGGGACCAACGACCCGCTGTCCGCGGGCGTCCGGCTGGCCGATCCTTGGCGTCACCGTGTCGCCGTTCCGCCAGTCCCGAGCCGTCACCATGCTGGCCGCCGCCGCGCTTCTCGCCTGCTCCCTCACGGTGCCCGTCGCCGTTTCCGCTGCGCCGTCCACCGTGCGGCTGGTGCTCACCTTCCAGCCGGGCACGACCAGGTCGGCGATCGATCGCGTGGCGGCGTCGGGCGGCGTGGTGGTGGAGCGCATCCACAAGCTGCGGGCGCGCGTCGTGGAGGTTCCCGCGGCAGCCGCCGAACACGTCCGCGCAGCCTGGGCGCGCAACCCACGCGTCGCTGCAGTCGAGGTCGACCACACCGTGACCGTCGACTGGACACCTCCGGATCCGCTGTGGACCAAGCAGTGGGAGCAGCGACAGGTCCGCGCTCGCGAGGCGTGGAACATGGAGCGCGGCACTCCGGGAACGGTGGTGGCTGTGGTCGACACCGGCGTTGCGCTGAAGCATCCGGAGCTGCGCGACAAGCTGGTTCGTGGCCATGACTTCGTGAACCGCGACCCACGGCCGGGCGACGACCACGGGCACGGCACCGCCGTGGCGGGCGTCATTGCGGCCACGACCAATGTCCAGGGCGTGGCCGGCATGTGCCCGCGCTGCCGGATCATGCCGGTCAAGGCGCTGCGCGCTGATGGGGTCGGGTTCTGGTCGGTGGCCGCCCAGGGCATCGTCTGGGCCGCGGACCACGGCGCGGACGTCATCAACCTGAGCTTCGGTGGGCCCACCGGCGGTTCCACGCTGGGCAACGCCATTTCCTACGCTCGCTCGAAGGGGGCCGTGGTGGTCGGCGCGGCCGGCAACTTCGGCTCCCAGAACCTCTTCTGGCCGGCCGCCTACCCCGGCGTGATCAGCGTGGCGGCATCCAGCCCGTTCGACCTGCAGTACAGCTGGTCGAACTACTCGAGCAGCTGGGTCGACGTCAGCGCTCCGGGCTGCACCTGGACCACCCTGCGCGGCGGCAAGTACGGCGAGTTCTGCGGGACGAGCGCGGCCACGCCGGTGGTGTCCGGCATTGCCGCCCTGCTGGACTCCCTTCGGCCGGGTATCAGCCGCTCGACGATCGAGAAGCTCATCCAGGACGCGACGGTGACCACGCCCTGGGCCTTCACCCGCAATGGCCGGGTCGACGCCTACCGCGCGATGCACCGCGCAGTCTACGGCACCTGGCCGCACACCGCCGCCTACGTGCCGCTGGCACCGACACTCGAGCCGCCGGCCGAGGTGACGCTGGCCGAGGGCTACCACGCCGCCTACCGCTTCGATCGCCGCGGAGCGATGCTCAGCGGCAAGGCGCTCACCGTCGAGGGCAGCACCATGGCGCACGCCTCCGCGCGGAGCACCGTGCCGGGGCGGCCCGGATCGTGGTTCTACCTGGTGGACGGCCCGCTCGCGGGCCGATGGATCCAGGAGTCGAGCGCGGCCTTCGTGGCCCCGCCGCCGACGCCGAGCCCAACGCCTTCACCGACTCCGTCGCCGAGCTCCTCTCCTTCGGCCTGATTCGGCCCGCGAGGGCGTACGATGCGCGCCATGCGAGGCGATCGTGTCGAGGCCGTGGTCGATACCGGGCAGGGAGTCCAGACGTTCGTGATCGAGGCGACCCGCGCCGGCCGACGGCTGGAGGTCACCTCCAGCCGCGGCGTGGTCGAGGTCAGCGAGGTTACGCGCGGTGGCACCCCGGTGCGCACCGGTCGGTTCATGGCCAGCCGACTCATCGCCCTGGTGGAGCACCCGGCGCACGAGGGACGCGAGTCGAAGGTCGACGTCGAGACTCGCCGCCGGCTGACCAGCGGCCCGGAGTAGCCAGGCGGCCCGGAGGAGCCGGCGCTAGCCGTTTCGCAGGCTGGAGGTGTCGACCACCTCGAACAGGCGCCCGCGCAGCGACTTGATCTCGTTCAGCTCGTCGTCATTCCAGCGCACGTCCGACGTGCCGCTGAAGTACCAGGCCGATCCGTTGTCAGCCAGGATCATCCCGTAGCGCTTCATGGCGCGCAGGATGACCTGCACCCGCGGGCTGTAGCCGGAGATGTCGACCCAGCGCTTCAGGCGGACGCGCGTGCCCATGGGCGGCAGCTTGGAGGAGGAGCTCGCGCCGGCCTGGTGACGAGCCGGGTGGATGAACCAGGTGCGCGTCCGCGGGGCGGTGAAGCGAATGGCGTGGTGGATCGCGCCGGACGCGACCTCGTCATACCGCACCAGCCCGGGCAGTATCGGCAGGCCGGCGGCATCGGCGCTGGTCCAGCCCCGCGGCCGCAGGGCGTTGGAGGTGAGGTCCCAGGTGGCGCCGGACCCGGCTCGCCAGCCGCTCGATGTCTTGCGCGCCGCGAACAGCTCGTACAGGCGGCAGTCCTCCGTGTCCCACATCAGCAGGTGGCGGTCGCTCCCCTGCTCGATCTTCGGCGAGGCCGGAATCGGGTAGCCGACATGGTCGGACTCGTCGTCGTAGTCGAACTGCACCGAGCGGCGCGGCGTCGAGGAGTCGACCACGTTGTACGGGATGCCGTAGCCCAGGTACTCGCCGAAATCTGGGTGCAGCGGCGACCTCCAGCCGATGCTGCGAATCAGCGTGTTCGAGTTGGCGGCCACGGGCAGGTCATCGATCCGCTTGTTCCAGACGTTGGTCGACGGGAACAGCGGGCAGTTCGACTCGGGTGGCGCAGCGGCCACCGGTCCCTGGAACGCTCCCAGGCACAGGATGACGGCCAGCGCG
>DATBIY010000035.1:0-4951 GCA_036556695.1 Candidatus Limnocylindria bacterium | reverse complement strand
GCCTGCATCTGGGCGCGGCTCTCGATCTGGAACATGCCCACCGTGTCGGCCGCCTGGATGGTCTTGAACACCTTCGGGTCGTCGTGGGGGAGTTCGTCCAGGTCGGGGCGGGTGCCGGTATCGCGTTCGATGCGATCGAGGCACTCGGCCACCACGCCCAGCGTCCGCAGGGAGAGCAGGTCGATCTTGACCAGCCCCAGCGCCTCGATGTCCTCCTTGTCGTACTGGGTCACCACCCGTCCCGGCATGGTGGCGCGCTCGATCGGCACCAGGTCGATCAGCGGGGTCCGCGTCACCAGCATCCCGCCGACGTGAATGCCCAGATGGCGGGGGAAACCGTCGATCTCGCCGCACAGGCTGAGCAGCCACTGCCACCGGTTCCGGGGCGTGGCGTGCGCGGTGCTGCCTGGTGCGCCGTTGCTGACATATGACTGCTGGGTGATAGAAATGACCGATTCGACTGGAAATCCGTCACCGCCAAGACCCTCGGTCATATTTCCGGCTGAATCCGGCCGAATTGCGTCATTTTCATGACCGGGGAGTAATACGCCGGCGGGAGTGGGCAGGACGCTTGGCCGGCGCCGCTCCTCGACCGGCATGCCGCTCTCCGGATCCACGCGCACCACGCTCGGCCGATCACTGGATGGCCCGGGCGTGCCGTTGTCGCGCGGCTGCGGCACCTCCAGCGCGGCAGCGTTCGCAGCCCCATAGCGCTTCTGCTGCCAGCCCTCGTGCTTGACCGATACCACCGACTGGTCCAGGACGCGTGGCCGCCGCGGCGGGACCCAGCCGGACTCGGAATAGGGCCGCCCGTCGTGGTCGTTGGCCGCGTCGCGGGCACGGGCCTCGGCATCGGCCAGGTCGGGACGCAGCGGCAACGGGGCCGGCGCCAGCACCGGGCGCGGGCGGTGGTTCCACGATGAGTCGGACTCGCGGCCGACAACAGAGCCGACAAGCGGTCCTCCATCGGTCCTGCGCCCATCGCGTCCCGGTGGCACCGCCTCCGCCGCCATGTCCAAGCCGATCTCGTCGAACAACCAGCCGAAGCTGCCGTCCAGCGCCAGGTCGCGCGCCACGTCGGAGGCGTCACGGGTGTCGAGCGCCTTGGCCACCCGATCCACCGCCTCGGCCGGAAAGCCCAGCGCCTTGGCCACCTCACGCACCGCCGAGCGGGCGCGGTAGGTGATCACCGTGCAGACCATGGCCGAGTGGTCCTCGCCGTACCGCTCGTATAGGTACTGGATCACCTCCTCGCGGCGGTTGACGTCGAAGTCGATGTCGATGTCCGGCAGCGTCCGGGCCTCGTTGATGAAGCGCTCGAACAGCAGCTTGTGCTCGATCGGGTCGACCTTGGTGATGCCCAGGCAGTAGGCCACGATCGAGTCGCCGGCACTCCCCCTTCCCTGGCCAATGATCCCGTTCGTGCGCGCGAACTCCATCAGGTCCCAGACGATCAGGAAGAACTCGGCCAGGTTGGTGCGCTCGATGATGTCCAGCTCGTGGGCCAGCTGCTTGACCGCCTGCTTGGTAATGGGCCGATAACGCCGCCGTAAGCCGTCGTGTGCAAGCTGATAGAGGTATGAGAACGGCGTCTCGCCCTCGGGGACCGTGAAGCCCGGAAACCGGTAGCGCTCGAAGTCCAGGTCCAGCCGGCACTCGGCGCCGATGGCCGCTGCCCGCTCCATGCCCGCCTGCCAGGCGCGCCGGCTGTGCTCGTCGGACAGGCCGGAGCCGATGCGCGCGAGCTCGGCCCCCGATTTCAGCCGGTACTCGGCGTTGGGGAGGAGCAGCTCGCGCGCCTCGTCCAGCGTGGCGCCGTGCCGGATGCAGACCAGCACGTCCTGCAGCCGATGGCCGCCGGGATCGGCGTAGTGCACCTGGTTGGTCACCACCGTGGGCAGCCCGGCACGCTCCGCCAGCTCGGCCAGCTGCGCCACCAGCCAGTCGTCGTCCGGCTCCAGATGGTGGCTCAGCTCGACCGCGAAGCCGCCCTCCGGAAAGTGGCGCGCCCAGCGTTCCGCCGCGGCCAGGGCCTCGTCCGGCTCGCCGGCCAGCAGCCGCCGCGGCAGCTCGCCGTTGCGGCAGCCGCTGAGCCCCAGCAGGTGGCCGCGACCCGCCTCGAGTGCCTCTTCGACCAGCGATTGCTCGAAGACCGGGAACTGCTTCTCGCCGGCCAGGTGGCCACGCGAGGCGAGGCGCGAGAGCGCGGCGTAGCCGGCGCCGTCACGGGCCAGCAGCACCAGGTGGTCGCCGGGCATCGGCCCGGCGTGGAACTCGCCCGGCCAGCCACGGCTGGCCTTCGCGCCGCGCAGCGGCTCGTTCAGCTTGCGGCCCCGGCGTGCCAGGCGCAGCTCGCCTGCGTCGCGTGGGATCGCCACCTCCAGCCCGACCAGCGCGGTGACCGGCGCCAGTCCGGCCTCGCGAGCTGCATCGGTGCGCGTCTGGGCGGCGGCCTTCCACAGGCGAACCGCGGCGTAGAGGCCGGCGTGGTCGGTGACGGCCAGCGTTGGCATGCCCAGCTGCGCCGCTCGCCCGACCAGCTCCTCCGGGTGGCTGGCGCCGTCCAGGAAGCTGAAGTTCGAGTGCGCGTGGAGCTCGCAGTAGTCGTCCGGCGTGCCCATCGGACCGCCAAGTATAGAACGTCTGTTCTACTTGTGAGCAAAGGAGTCCTCTGCGGCCCTGGTGTGGCCGCTTCGGCTGGCGCGGAACTCGCGCTACTCGATGGTCTCGGCCACCGTCCGGCTATCCGGCGACCGGACATCGTCAATCCGATCCTCCCCAACGCTCCGTGGCGATACGGAAGCAGGCTCGGCGTAGTGGTCCGGCTCGATCAGTGCGGAGTCGGTGTGATAGCTGCCAGCCGAGCGGCAGCCCAGCGTTCTTGACAGGCGGTGCCATGCATGTATCTTGTGACGCATGGTACCGGGCGAGACACGGAACCCGCTCACCGAGCTGCGACGGGGCGTGCTCGAGTACTGCGTGCTGGCCGTGGTGCGGCGGCGGGAGTCGTACGCCTTCGACATCGTCCGCGAGCTGACCGACGCCGGCGAGCTGCTCACCAGCGAGGGAACGATCTATCCCCTGCTCTCCCGGCTGCGGCGCGATCGCCTGGTCACCACCACCTGGCGCGAATCCGGCTCCGGCCCCCCGCGCCGCTACTACCGCATCACCGCCGAGGGCAAGCGTGCCCTGGAAGGCTTCGCCGCCGAGTGGCGCCGCTTCCGGCGTGCCGTCGACGCGATGCTGGCCGCTGGGCCACGAGGAGGGTCCGATGGAGGCTGACATGCTGGTCAATGACTACCTCGGTCGCCTGGAAGCGGCCGCCTGGCCGCTGAACGCAGACCGGCGGCGCGAGCTCGTCGCCGAGGTCCGCGAGCACATCGAATCCGCGCTGGCGGAGTCGGGCGCTCGCGACGAGGTCACCACTCGCAACGTCCTCGAGCGGCTTGGCGCTCCGGAGGAGATCGTGGCCGCAGAGGTCGGATCGCCCGGCAGCGAGGGCCAAAGCCCGGTCGTCACCGTGGTCCAAATTCCCGGCCGTCGCGGCTGGGGCGCAAGCGAGGTGGCGGCCATCGCCTTCCTCACCGTCGGCGCCGTCTTCCTGCCGATCATCGGCCCGCTCATCGGCCTGGCCTTCGTATGGAGCGCGGACGCCTGGAGCACACGCCAGAAATGGGTGGCCACCGCGATCGTCGCGGTGCTGCTGGTGCTGCCTATCCTGTTCCTGCTTGGCCTGACGACGGGCTCGAGCAGCGGGCAATCCCTGCCATGAGCAGGACGCTCGATGTCAACTGACATCCTGGGGATCTTCGTCCTGCTGCTGGTCCCGATCGCGGGCGTGGCCGCTGCCATCTACCTGGTCATCACACGCCGCCGCAAAGATTGAACCGTTCGGCCTCCGCTTCCGCCATGAGTGGCTGAGCAGCCCGGAAGGTCCGGGCGAAAGAGAGAGGGACCGATGGCGCAGCGCGAGCTGATCGAGCTGGCACAGGCGGGCGACCGAGAGGCATTCTCGGCGCTGGCGGCCAGTGTCGTCGATCGGCTGTACGCCACCGCGGTCCTCATCCTGCGCGACCACTCCATGGCTGACGACGCGACGCAGGAGACGATCGTTCGCGCCTGGCGCGACCTGCCGTCCCTGCGTGATCCGGATCGCTTCGATGCCTGGCTGCGTCGCCTGCTGGTCAATGCCTGCCGAGATGAAGGCCGGCGCCAGCGACGACGACGCCCGGAGATGCAGCTGCTTCCCACCCATGAGCCGATGGTCCCCGATACGAGCGGCCAGCTGGCGGATCGCGACGCGCTGGAGCGTGGCTTCCGCCGGCTGTCCGCCGATCACCGGACTGCCGTCGTGCTGCATCACTACCTCGGGCTGCCATTGCCCGAGATCGCCGACGCGACCGGCGTGCCCGTGGGCACGGTGAAGTCGCGCCTGCATCACGCCATCCGTGCAATGAGAGCCGCGCTGGAGGCCGATGCCCGCAGCGCCGGCATGACGAGAGGCGGCACCGCATGAACCGCAAGGAGGATTTCGACGACACGCTGGCCGCGTGGCTCCAGCGCCAGGCGCCTCCGCAGGCGCCCGACCGCGTGCTGGATGCTGCCCTGGATCGCGCGGCGTCGACGCCGCAGCGGCACAGCTGGTGGCGGCGCCTCTCTGGAGGAACCAACATGACACTCGTCACCCGAGTTGCGGCGGTGGGGGCCGTGGTGGCCATTGCTGCCCTGGTCGGCCTGCAGCTCGCCAACCTTCCCGGGCCGAACGTCGGCCCCAACCCGTTGATCACCCCATCGGCCAGCCCGCTGCCGAGCACGGCCGAGACGCCGTCGGCATCTCCCGCACCCTCGGTGGACCCCGACGTGGCCGAGCTGGTGGTCCGGCTCGACAGCGGCACCGATATCGGCGTCTTCCACGCCATCACCGTGCTGGGCGACGGGCGCGTGTTCACCA
>DATBIY010000034.1:0-57510 GCA_036556695.1 Candidatus Limnocylindria bacterium | reverse complement strand
CTGGCAGCCGCCGGGGTCGGGACCATCGGCCTGGTCGACGACGACGTGGTCGAGCTGTCGAACCTGCAGCGCCAGCTGCTGCACACGACCGAGCGGATCGGCCAGCCCAAGACCGCCTCGGCTCGCGCTGCGCTGGGCGCGCTGAACCCTGGGACGCGGCTGGTGGAGCACGCCGAGCGGCTGGACGAGGCCTCCGCCGAGCGGCTGATCGCCGGCTATGACGTGGTGATCGACGGCAGCGACAGCTTCGCCACGCGCTACGCCCTGAACGACGCGGCCGTGCGGCAGCGCAAGCCGGTGGTGCATGCCTCGGTCTACCGCTGGGAGGGCCAGGTCACCACCCTGGTGCCCTTCGATGGCCCGTGCTACCGCTGCATCTACCCGCAGCCGCTTCCCGAGGAGCTGGCGCCGGACTGCGCCACTGCCGGCGTGCTGGGGGCCCTGACCGGGCTGGCCGGCACGCTGCAAGCCCTGGAGGCGAGCAAGCTGCTGCTCGGCGTTGGCGAGCCACTCGTCGGCCGGCTGCTGACCTTCGACCTGCGCAGCGTCGAATTCCGCGACGTGGCCGTTCCCCGCGACCCGACCTGCCCAACCTGCGGCAGCTCCGCCGCCCACTGACGCTAACCGTGGATGGCCCAGCGCTGCGCATTCCGCGGGACGTGGCCGCGCAGCTGATGGCCCATGCCCGCGCCGAGCTGCCGAACGAGGCCTGCGGCCTGCTCTCCGGCTCGCTGCAGCCGCCGCGGGTGACCGCCTTCCATCCTGCTGCCAACCGCCACCGCTCGCCGCTGCGCTTCGACGTCGACGAGCGCGACCTGGTGCGGTTCGTGATGGCCATCGAGCAGGCGGGTGACCAGCTGGCTGCCATCTTCCATTCGCACGTCTCCAGTCCGGCCGTGCCATCGGCCACCGACATCCGGGAGGCGATGTACCCAGAGGCCATGCACCTGCTGGCTAGCCTGGTGGAGCCGGACGGCGCAGCCGCCGATGCGCTGCGCGCCTGGCGCATCCGTGATGGCCGGGCGGTCGAGCTGCCGCTGGAGATCACCTAGTCGGGTGTGCTGACCGCTTCCACGGCGCCCGAATCGAGATCAACCAGCAGATCGACGCCCGGCGCGCCCTCCTCGCCACCGGAGCGGTAGGCCACCAGGAAACGGCCGGCCTCAGGCGGCGGCAGCCAGCGGGCGCCGCTGTAGGCGAGGCCGCGTACGCGGTCGGCTGCGACAGCCTGGACGGCGGCGTCCAGCGCGGCATCCAATGCCGCGGGGTAGCCATGCAGATCGACCGATTCCACTGCGACCGTGCCGGCATCCGGGTCGACGGAGAACGAGTACAGGTCGGTCCCGGCGCCGCCGGCCGGCGTGCCAGCCACCTCCAGGCTGCAGGTTGCCGGCCCGCAGGCACCGCCAATGGCCATGGTCGCCCACGGCGAGCCATCGAAGGTCCACAGCTCCGCGGCCGCCGCAGCCGCAACCTGCTGGATCTGCAGCGCCTCTGGAACGCCACCCGGGCGGCGCGACTCGCGCATTGCCTGCAGCACGGTGGCGGCGTCGTACGGGCGTCCGGGCGCCACGCCCGATGGCGCCGCACTCCCTGATTGCGTGCCGGGCGACGGCGAGCCGTCAGGGGTGGCGCAGCCCGCCAGCGCCAGCGTCAGGAGCAGAACGGCAAGCTGTCGGGGCGCCATCGGCGATCACGGTAGCCGAACGCGGAAACCCCAGCTGCTGGAAGCCAACCGATTGCCTGCGCGGTCGGTGATGCCATCCGTCAAGCGGACCACGTACCAGCCCGGCCGGTACGGGCGATCAGGCGCCAGGCGAGCGGTCCTGGTGGTGTCGGAATACGTCACCGTGGCGTCCACCCGCTCGCCGCTGCGAACGTGCCGCAGCCGGAAGGTCGAGCCCGAGACGCCGCGCACCATCTCGTTGAAGGTGACGCGCACGGGCGTGACCCTGGCCGTGCGCAGCTGGCCGGCTGGCGAGCGGGACACGATCTTCGGCGGCTTCGAGTCGCGCACCTTGGCCCAGGCCAGGCCGAAGGTCTCGGACGACCCGTCGAAGCGGCTCTGCAGCACCTCGATGGTGGCCACGCCGCTGAGCGGCACCTTGATTTCGACGAACTCGTAGGCGTTGTCGATGGTGTAGGACCCGCCATCCGACCCGTCCGGCAGGGTGACGCGCAGGTCCAGGTCGGCCCGCAGCACGTCGGACTTCGACAGGTTGCTGCCGCCGGAAGTATGGCTGTTCCAGGCCAGCGCAACCCGCAGCCGATCCCCGCGCCGCACGCTGATGTGCTGGCGGAGCTCCTCGCCGGCCTGCACGGCGCCGATGGTGTAGCCGCCGAACTTTGCGTCGCCCTGGTGGGCGATCAGGTTGGTCCAGTAGGCGGACGCCATGCCCACGCCCTCGTGGTCCACGTTGCGCGAGCCGTCCGGCATCGGCACGCGGTGGATGGCGCCGGCCATGAGGACCGCCCGGGCGCCCTCCGGCCACGCGGCCAGCACCGGCTGGTTGGCCAGCAGCTGGGCGGCCACGCCGGCCACGATGGGAGTGGCCACACTGGTGCCGCTGGCCGCCAGTCCGTTGGCAGTCCGCACGTTCACAGCCGGCGCAACCAGGTTGGGCTTGTTGTAGTCGCCATGCGAGTTCCACGGGTCGCCCGGGCGGTCGAGCCAGTTGCTGCCGTTCGACCCCGGCGCGTACCACAGCCGGTCGTCGCTGCTGCGCGGCGTTCCGCGGTCATTCACGCCGCCGACCGTCAGCACGTTGTAGCCGGTGCCCGGTGAGCCGATCTGCCAGCCGCCGAAGTTCACGTAGTTGCCGGCCGCCGAGATGGCCAGCCTGCCATCCTGGTCGACGATCGAGTCGAAGTAGCGGCGTGCCTCCTCCGCCCCGGTAGCGGTGTCCTGCACCAGGCTGGTGTTGATGATGTCCGCGTTGCCGCCGCGCGGGGAGACGGCCCAATCGGCGGCGGCGATGATGCGCCGGTCGTAGGTCAGCGAGGCGCGGTAGCCGCCGGTCCCGGCGGAGACGACGTCAGCGCCCGGGGCGACGCCGCGATAACCGGAGCTCTGGCCGGCGATGGCGCCGGCCACCCAGGTCGGATGGTCGAAGGTCGATCCACCGGTGTAGGCCAGGGCGCCGCTGGTGCTGTGCGACTTCACCACCGTGCCGGACATGTCGCCGCCACGCCGCACGTTGTGGTACTCGACCACGGCGACGCGCACGCCGTTGCCGCGATCACCGGAGCCGCTGGTCCAGTCGGCGTCGACCGCGCTGCGCGCCACGGACATGGCAGGTTCCCAGCGCCCTTCCAGGCCCAGGCTGGTGACCTCGGGGCGCTCGGCCAGCGACGCGACCGCATCCGCCGGCAGGTCGACGAAGACCAGCGGCGCCGCCGTGCTGGCGTAGGCGAGGCTGCCGCCGAGTGCCTCCACCTGGTTGCGCAGACGCGCCGCCGCTTCAGCGTAGGCTCCGCGTCGGGCGCGCCACAGCTCGGCCCGCAGCCGTCGCATGGCCACCAGGTCGTTGACCAGCGGCCGATCAGCGATCCAGCGCACGTCGGGGTGGGCCTCGCGGACGTCTGCCAGCGCGGCGGCCGGGTCGGCCGACAGCCACACCGCCACCGGCAGCGTGCGGCGCGCCGCGGCGGCTCCCACCTGGCGGTTTGCGGCCATCTCGTGGGCCACGGCGTCGCGCAGCGGCCGGTCGGCCTTGCGCTCCAGGGCGTCCTGGATGGCGGCCGTTGCCCGCAGCCGCCCGGTGGGCATGCCGGCTCCGGAGAACTGCCAGGCCGCGTCGCGGTACACCAGGTGCATCGTGCCGCTGCGCCGGTCGATGAGCTTACCGGCCCAGACGACGCTGCCATCGGCCAGGTGGGCCTGGCGTTGGTAGACCAGGCGGTAGTTGCCGGCGCGTCCGCCGTGCTGCTGCACGAGCCAGTCGGCGGCCGTGGGATGTGCCGGTCGGGCGGCGGTGATGGGCTCTGGCAGCGCGGCCTGCGAGGTGACCAGGACGAGCGCGATCAACCCGGCCGCCGGCCGCAGCCGGGTCAGTGGCGCTGTGCGGGAACGGTCGCGCATCGCCAGGTCCTCGTCCGACGTTGTCGGTCCTCGGTCGTATGACATTGTCACACGTCGAGATGATTCTTCGAGCGTACTGGCGCACGCCCACGTGGTCGATGGCCCGATCGTTCGTGCCGGGCGCGGTCGGGTACCCTGTCGCACATGACGTTGCTCCCAGCCGCGATCGAGCCCCTGGCTCCCGCCATCTACCGCCAGCGCCTCCGCGACGTGGCCGTCGAAGCGGAGCGACGCGGGCTGTCCGGCCTGCTGATCACGCCTTCGCCCGACTACGCCTACCTCCTCGGCTACCGGCCCCCCGCCCTCGAGCGGCTTACCTGCCTGGTCATCTCGGCATCCGGTGTGCCGGTGGTGGTGCTGCCGCGCCTGGAGGAGCCGCTGGCGCGTCATCAGCTGGCCGAGCTGGCCGACGAGATCGAGCTCGTGGCCTGGGACGAGACCGATGACCCCTTCCGCCTGGTGCGCGACCGCCTGGCTGGCGTGAGCGGCCGGGTCGGTGTCCAGGACCAGATGTGGGCGCGCTTCGTGCTGCGTCTGCGGGCGGCGCTGGATCCGATCGACCTGGTGGAGGCCGGGCCGACGCTGGCCGCGCTGCGCGTCATCAAGCGGCCGGAGGAGGTCGATCGGCTGCGTGCCGCGGCGGCCGCCGCCGATGCGGCCATGGATGGCATCACCGCCGAGCCGCTCGCCGGTCGCAGCGAGGCCGAGGTCAGCCGCCGCATCAACGAGCTGCTCATCGCCGCCGGCCACCAGACCGCCGATTTCGCGATCGTCGCCTCCGGCCCCAACTCGGCCAGCCCGCATCACGAGCCCGGCGCCCGCCTGATCAAGGAGGGCGATGCGGTGGTGCTGGACATCGGCGGCAGCCTGGGGGGCTACGGCAGCGACACCACGCGGACCGCCTTCGTCGGCGAGCCGCCGCCCGAGTTCGCCGCGCTGTACGAGGTGCTGCGCCAGGCCCAGGCCGCCGCCTGCGAGGCGGTGGCGCCGGGCGTGCCCGCCGAGGCGGTGGACGCCGCCGCGCGCGACGTGATCGCGGCCGCGGGGTACGGCGACCGCTTCATCCATCGGACAGGCCACGGCATCGGCATGGAGACCCACGAGGAGCCGTACCTGGTGGCCGGCAACGCGCAGCCACTGCGGCCGGGGCACGCCTTCAGCGTGGAGCCGGGGATCTACTTCGAGGGCCGCTGGGGCGCCCGCATCGAGGACATCGTCATCTGTACCGAGAGCGGCGGCGAGCGCCTCAACGCCTCGAGCCGCGAACTGCGAATCGTCGCCTGACGGTCCGTCGCCTGAGGCTCAGCCCTTGCCGCTGTCGCGGTAGGAGCTGACCAGCGCCACCAGCACGCTGTCCACCGCGGCGGTCGCCTCGCGATACGCGGCCGTCACGTCGCTGACGTCGGCCGCGCGACGCCGCAGGTGCGCGCCGATGGCTTCGAGCACCGGCGAGCGGTAGAAGAGGAACGCCTCCACCGCCTCGGCCAGTGACAGTCCGGCGCGCGAGGCCTCCCCGCCGTACAGGCCGCCCATCTTCTGCGCCTCGCCCAGCAGCAGCTCGCGCTCCGCGCGGCGTCGCGCGGCCACATACTCGATCACCAGCTGGAAGGTGCGCTGCCCCCAGCGCCGGAACTCGTCGCGCTGCTCCGCGGAGAGGCGGGCGTGCCACGGCTGGCCCGCCGGGCCGCCCCGCTGCATGCGCCGGTGGATCTCCCCGGAGATGGTGCCGGCCGAGCCGCTGAGCCGCGCCACGCCATAGCGCTGGCGGCGCGGAGCGTTGACCATGGCCTCCAGGCTGGAGCGCAGGAAGCGGCGATGTCCGCCGGGGGTGGTGTAGCTCTCGACCTTGCCGCTGTCGGCCCAGCGGCGCAGGGTGTCAGGCCCCACCCCCACCAGGCGCGAGGCCGCTCCGAGCGCAAGCCACGGATCGTCCGTCATCGTTCCCCGACGGCTAGCCCCGCAGGCCCGCCGCCGTGGTCTCGCCCAGCACGCCCCACAGCCGAACCACGGCGTCCATGCCGTTGCGGTAGTTGGCCAGCGGCAGCCACTCGTTCGGCGCGTGGAAGTTCCCGTTGGGCGACGAGAAGCCGATCATCACCGTCTTGAGGCCCATGGCGGCGTCGAGCGCAGCGACCACCGGGATGGATCCGCCGGATCGATGCTGGACTGGCTCCTTGCCGAACGTCTCGCGCAGGGCGCGCGCCGCGAGCTCGACCACCGGATGGTCGAGCGGCGTGATCGCCGGCTGGCCTCCATGGATGACCTTGATCTCGATCTCCACGGTCGGCGGCGCGATGCGGTGCAGGTGCTCGACCATCAGCTGCTCGATCTCGGTGTGGTCCTGGTCGGGGACCAGGCGGGTGCTGAACTTGGCGGCGGCGAAGGCCGGGATGATGGTCTTCGATCCCTCGCCGGAGTAGCCGCCCCACAGCCCGTTGATGTCGAAGGTGGGCCGTGCCGAGAGCCGCTCCAGCAGGGTGTACCCCGGCTCGCCGGCCTTCGCCTGCGCGACGCCGAGCAGCTTCCGCCACTCCTCCTCGTCGAAGGGGATCGCGGCGTAGGCCGCGCGTTCCTCCTCGTCGAGCTCGCGCACGCGGTCGTAGAAGCCGGGGACCGTCACCCGGCCGTGCTCATCGGTCAGGCTGGCCAGCATCCGCACCAGCACGTTGGCCGGGTTGTCGACGCCGTTGCCGTAGCTGCCGGAGTGCACGTCCTGGAACGGGCCTTTGACCTTCAGTTCCCAGTAGGCAATGCCGCGCAGGCCGTAGGTGATGGCCGGTGTCCCCTCGTCGTCCTGCATGTCCGAGTCCGAGACGATGCACACGTCGGCCTGCAGCAGCTCCGGGTGCTCCCTGACGAAGGTCTCCACCGGAACGCTGTCATGCTCCTCGTCCCCCTCGAAGAAGAAGCGCAGGTTGATCGGCAGCCGGCCGACGCCCTGCAGCCACGCCTCGGCCGCCTTGATGTGCAGGTACAGCTGTCCCTTGTCGTCACCGGAGCCACGGGCGTAGATCCGATCGTCCTCGTAGCGCGGCTCGAACGGCGGCCGGATCCACTCGTCGATGGGATCCACCGGCTGGACGTCGTAGTGGCAGTAGACCAGCACCGTCGGCGCATCGGGCCCCGCATGCAGCCAGTCGGCGGTGACGATCGGGTTGCCGACCGTTTCGTTCAGCTGGGCATGCTCGGCACCGATGCGCGTCAGCTCGTCAGCGATCCACCGCGCGGTGCGCCGCGTCTCCTCCTTGCGCTCCGGGTCGGCGCTGATCGACTCCAGGCGCAGGAAGTCGTCCAGACCCTTGAGATGCTCCTCCGCATGCTCGCGCAGATAGCTGAGCGCGGCGTCCACCCCTTTGGTTTCGATCGTCATGGACCGATGATAGGGCTCGTCAGCCGAAGACACCGAACACGAACCCGAGGAACAGCAGCAGCGCGAAGGCCGGCAGGAAGGCAGCGGCCCGCAGGAACGGCGGCCAGCCGGGGCCACCGCGGAAGGCGTACAGCGGAATGGTCAGCGGAAAGAGGAACGTGCCGGCCGACCAGACGATGCGCCGGCGCAGCGTGAAGTCAGGGCGGTCCTGGATGTCGAGCCAGTAGGCGGCCAGCATCAGGAAGCCGCCCACCGCGCTCACCGCGAACAGGGTCCAGACGAAGGGCAGCCACCACATGGGCCGATGCTACCGGCCCAGCTCGTTCCTCCGCTTCTCCAACGCTTCGCGACCGGACAGCGCGTCGCCGATGAACTGCAGCGGCCGCCTCCTCGGCAGCGCGGGCTCCTTGGACGGCAGCAGCGCCTGCATCGCCGCGCGGACCCGTTCCTCCAGCGCGTCGCGCGCCTCGTGGCTGCGGGCGCCCTCGCTGGGGATGGGTGCGGCGAAGCGGATGGTCACCCGGCGGCGGAACCACAGGAAGGTGCTGCCCACCACCGCGCCCGGCACGATGGGCACACCCGCCGTGGCGGCGAAGGCGACCGCGCCCTCCTCGAATGGCAGCAGCTCGGTCTCGCGAAAGCCGGCCTGTCCCTCGGCGAAGATACCCAGCACCCCGCCCGCGGCGAACACCCTGCGCACCGCCCGAACGGCCGAGGTGAGCGTCGTCTTCGCCGGGTCGTAGGGAATGACGCCGCCGAAGAAGGCCATCACCCGGTTCTTGAAACCACGGGAGAAATCGGCCTCCCTGGGCCCGAACCAGGTGATGCGTGGCTCAAGCGGGCTGGCGGCCATCACAAGCATCGGGTCCCAGCCGTTGTGGTGGTTGAGGGCGAGGCAGAAGGGCGCCGCCGGCCAGTGCTCGAGGCCCTCGGCGCGGACGTCATACAGGAGGCGCACCAGCAGCCGGTTGGACGTCCACAGCAGCCGGTAGCGCCCGTCGGCCTCCACGCTGATGTCGCGCGGGCCGGTCCGCCGCCGCCGTGCGGCCACGGCGTCCATCAGGCGACGCCGGTCGCCGGCTCGCCGCCGGTCGCCGTGGCGCGGGCCGGCTCGGTCACGCGCCGCAGCGCAATGGCCCCCAGCACCAGCTCCACGGCCATCAGCACGAAGATGGCCCGGTAGGCCATGGCCGGCCCCAGCGCGGCGATGGTGGCCAGGAAGACCACGATGCCGCCCACCGTGCTGGCGATCGGCCCCGCGCCGGCGACGGCGATGTTGCTGATGCCCATGTAGCGGCCCGACTCGGCCTTGGGAATGATGTCGGTCATCAGCGCCCAGTCCACGCCCAGGAAGACGCCGCTGCAGATGCCGATGGGCACCGCGGCGGCAACCACCATCCAGTACTCCGGGCCGACGGCGATGACCACCGCGCCGATCACCCCCAGCGCGATGGCCACGTAGAGCACCGGCTTGCGGCCGATGCGCGACGAGATCCAGCCGCCGGGCACCGCGCTCAGCAGGGCGGTGACGGCGACGGTCACGATGATTGGGAACTGGGCGGTCTGGGCGTCATCGGGGCTCATGCCGTGGGCCGTCTCCAGGAAGAAGACGGCGAAGGCCTGCAGCGAGACCAGGCTGGTCAGCACGAACAGGCGGCTGATCAGCAGCCACACGTAGTCGCGGTTGGCCAGCAGGTCGGTGCCCCACGCCCCCAGCGCCCGCTGCCGCAGCGTGCGCCGCGTCAGCGGCGCCGGACGGTCCGGCACGAAGAGGACGGTGATCAGCATCGTGATCAACTCCACGCCGGCAATCGCCGCGAACAGCCCCAGCGTGATCTCCGGCACACCGAGCGCGGATGGCAGAACTGCCACGAACACGATGGCCAGCCCCGGCCCCAGCAGGTTGCCGGCGATGTTCGCCGCGCCCAGCAGGCCGGAGGCGACGCCCACCTGCGAGCTCGGGACGAGGTCGGGGATGTAGCCCTGGTACGGGCCCTGCGCGAAGTTGCTGCTGAACTGGAGCAGGATCACCGCGCCCACGAAGCCCCAGTAGCTCTGCGACCAGAACGCCCAGGCAGCCAGACCGAGGAACACCATGTCCAGCAGCGTGCCCAGCAGGATGTAGGGCTTCCGCCGTCCCAGGCGGCTGCGCGTCTCGTCGCTGATGGAGCCGATGGTCGGCTGCACGACGATGGCGATCAGCACGCCGGCGGTGGTGATCAGGCCGATGGCGAGGCCGGCCAGCGGATGGCTGGCGCTGCCCAGGACGCCCGGCGACTCCACCAGGCGCGGGATGACGCTGAAGGTGAACGCTCCCCACAGGACGGTGATGGCCAGCCAGTAGGCGGTGACCGCCAACAGCTGCCCGATGGCCAGCCGCGTCTTCGGGCGGCCGAACTGGTCGCGGTCGTCGGCCGCAGTGGCGGCTGCGCTGGCAGTGGCTGGCACCTCATGCATCGGCGGAAGTCTGGCAGCGACCCGCTGCGGCCGTACTGCGGTCCCGCCGCTTCGGGAGCTGTCACCAGCCGATCGCCCACGCTGGACTAGAATCGGGCGAGTGATCGACCCCGTCGCCATCCGCATCGGCGGACTGGAAATCCACTGGTACGGCATCATCATCGCCAGCGCGGTGCTGGCCGCCGGCTGGGTCGGAACCCAGGAGGCGCGGCGGCGCGGCGAGGACCCGGACACCGGCTGGGCCATGCTGCTGCCGGTGCTGGTGCTGGCGGTCATCGGCGCACGGCTGTACCACGTCATCCACCAGTGGGACTACTACTCCCAGAACCTGGCCCAGATCCCGGCCATCTGGACCGGCGGCCTGGGCATTCCGGGAGCCGTGGTCGGGGGCGTGCTGGCCATCTGGCTCTACAGCCGCTGGTCGAAGCTCAACACCCTGCGCTGGCTGGACATCTTCGCGTCGACCATGCTGCTGGGCCAGGCCATCGGCCGGCTGGGCAACTTCGTCAACCAGGAGCTCTACGGGCCGCCGACCACGCTGCCGTGGGGCATCCCCATCGATGCCGCGCACCGCGAGCCGCAGTGGGCCAACCTGGCTGTCTATCCGGTGGACACCACGCGCTTCCACCCGCTGTTTGCCTACGAGGCCATCCTCAACCTGATCGGCTTCTTCGTGATCCTGTGGCTCGCGCGCCGGCTGGCGCATCGGCTCTACGACGGCGACATCCTGCTGGTGTACCTGATGTGGTACTCGGCCGTGCGCGTCGCGCTGGAGACGTTCCGGGTCAACAACTGGCTGATCCTGGGCATCCCCACCGCCACCTGGCTGGGGATCATCACCTTCCTGGCGGCGGGCGCCTTCCTGTGGCTGCGACACGCGCGCGGCTGGGGCGTGCCAGGCGCGTTTCTGCGCGAGCGGGAGGAGCGAGAAGCCGCCGCGGCGGCCGCCAGGGCGGAGAGCGCCGAGTCGGCCGACGCGGCCGCGGAGCCAAGCACTGGCTGATCGCGGGATCCTGCCCGATGTGACCGCCGCCGTCGGTCGCACGCCGCTGGTGGCGGTCGACCGGTTGGCCCGTGGCGTTGCGCCGCGCGTGGTCGCCAAGCTGGAGCACATGAACCCCGGCGGCTCGGTCAAGGACCGGATCGCCTTGCCCATGATCGAGGCGGCGGAACGTGCCGGCCTGCTGAAGCCGGGCGGCGTCATCGTCGAGCCGACCAGCGGCAACACCGGCGTCGGCCTGGCGCAGGCCGCCGCCATCAAGGGCTACCGCTGCATCTTCGTGATGGCCGACAAGCAGTCGGAGGAGAAGCGCGCCCTGCTGCGCGCCTATGGCGCGGAGGTGGTGGTCTGCCCGACTGACGTCGAGCCCGATGACGAGCGGTCCTACTACCGCGTGTCGGACCGCCTGGCGCGCGAGACGCCCGGTGCCTGGAAGCCGGACCAATACGCCAACCCGGCCAATCCGCAGGCCCATTACCTGACCACTGGGCCGGAGATCTGGGAGGCCACCGAGGGGCGAATCACGCACCTCGTGGCCGGCGTGGGCACCGGAGGCACGATCAGCGGCATGGGCCGCTACCTGCGCGAGCGCAACTCGGCGGTGCAGGTCATTGGCGCCGACACGGAGGGCAGCGTCTTCTCCGGCGACATGCCGAGGCCGTACCTCACCGAGGGCGTGGGCGAGGACTTCTGGCCATCCACCTACGACGCCGATGTCCCCGACCTCATCGTGCGCTGCTCGGATCGCGACGCCATGCTCACCGCGCGGCAGGCCACGGCCGCCGAGGGCATCCTGGTGGGTGAGTCAGGTGGCCTGGCGCTGTGGGTGGCGCTGCAGGTGGCGCGCGACACCGACGATCCCAACGCCCTGTTCGTTGTCGTACTGCCGGACAGCGGCCGCAACTACGTCGGCAAGCTGTTCAACGACGAGTGGCTGCGCGCCAACGGCCTGCTGGGAGCGGACGAGCAGGTGCGGGACTATGAGTGGCGCGCCACGCGCGCGACCGTTTCCGTTCGCCGGGGAGAGGTGCGCCCCGCCTAGCGGAAGGCGAACGGGTCCAGGACGGTGATGGGCGTGATGTCGTCGACCGGCAGCTCGCTGCGCCGGGCCGCACGGCGGATTGCAGCGGCGTCATCGGCCTCGTAGACGTCCACCACCCGGCTGCGATCGTGGCTGACGTACGAATGCAGCCAGGTGACGCCCTCCTCGGCGTTGCGGGCCACGACGCGCCGCCACAGCTCGGCGCCGCGCTCGTTGGCAGCCACCGCCAGGCCGCCCGGAAAGGAACGCTCGACAAGGAATCGCGGCATGCCGGCACGGTATCCGGCGTTGCGCTGCACGCTCATCGGGAGGGCTCCCCATTTTCGGCCTGCAGCAGCCCCATGCTGATGGCGGTGGTCGCCGCCTCGGTGCGGGTGCGGACGCCCAGCTTGCCCAGGATGGATGACACGTGGTGCCCGGCGGTCTTTGGTGACACGAACAGCCGCTCGGCGATCTCGCGGTCCGTCAGCCCCTCGGTGAGCAGCATCAGCACCTCGTGCTCGCGCCTGGTCAGGCCCGATGGCGTGGCCGAAGCCCGTCGCCTGGTGCTGGGGACGCCGGTTGCCCCCATGGCTCGCAGGGCGTGGCGCACCCGGGCGGCGAGCGGCGCCGCACCCAGTTCGATCAGCGTCGCCAGGCCCTGGCGCATGGCGGCTTCCTGGCCGGTGTCGGCCAGGGACCATGCCTCCTCGTACGGGCATCCGAGCGACTTCCAGGCCGCGGCTGCTGCGGCCCCGTTGCCGTGCAGCATCAGGGTCCAGGGCGGCGCCGCGCCTTCGAGCTGCGGGTCGCCAAGGCCCAGCTTCCAGTGCCAGAACGCCAGCTCGCCGATGGCCCACGCCAGCGCCTTCTCGCGAGCCAGGTCCAGCGTCGCCCGGAGATCGGCCTGCAGCTCGCTTGAAGGCTCCTCGCCCGGCGGCGCCGAAAGCCACGCGTGCTCCGCCCGTGCCGCGGCCGCGGGCCACAGGCGCTGCAGGTCGCCGGTCTGGCGGGCGAGGCGCCATGCCTCGCGCAGCGGACGGTCTGCCTCGGGCTCGCCTCGTCGCACGCGGACCCGCGCCTGGACCGTGAGTGCCACCATGGGCGAGATGGGCGAGATGCCCTCCTTCGCCAGCGCGCCCTCGGCATGCTCCAGCGCTTCGACCCAGCGACCCTGCTCGAATCGCACCCGTGAAAGCCACGCAAGGCAGTAGTTCCTGGTGCTGTCCAGGTCGTGGGCGGTCCCGTATGCGATTCCCTCGAGGAGGTACCGCTCTGCTTCGGGGTAGCGGCGGATCTCACCAAGACCAGAGCCGAGATTCGTGTACGCACCCGCCACATAGCGGCGGGAGCCCATCTCGACGCCGACATCCCGCGAACGCAGGAGATCGTCGATCCCACCGAGGTCCTCGTAGCCGCAGATGCGGGCGGCACCCAGCGCGTTGAGCGCCAGGGCCAGCGCCGCCGCATCGCCACCACCCGGCTGCAGCTCGAGGGCACGCCCCGCCCATGTCACCGCCTCGTCGGAGCGTCGCGCCAGCATGGCCAGGTAGGCGCGCGTGGCGAAGGCCATGGCCACGGGCGGACCGCTTTGGCCTTCCAGTGCCTGGGTCGCTCGGGCGATGAGCGCGTAGGCTTCGTCCGCCCGTCCTGAGTTCCACAGGCTGCGCGCCAGCTGGGCCTCGGTGGCGGCGATTCCGACGTGGTCGTCGGTCCGGCGGCGGAGCTCCAGCGACCGCTCCCAGGCTTCGACGGCTCGTGCCGGTTGGTCGACGACCATCATGATCTCGGCCTGGCGCTCGAACAGTTCGATGGCCTCCCCCGGTTGCAGCAGCCCGGCGTGACGCGCGGCACGGCTGTAATGCGCTGCGGCTTCGCGGTGCGCCCCTGCGGAGGCGGCCTCCGCGGCTGCGGCCATCGTCCAGCGCAGGTCAGCCGCCGGGTCTCCACTGCCCGATGCGTGGTGCGCAAGCCGTGCCGCATCGGTAACGCCGGCCGCCACCAGCGCATCGAGCATCTGCCGATGGAGATGCGCGCGACGTGCGCTGCCGATGCCATCGGCCACGGCCAGCCGCGCCAGCTCGTGGCGGAATCGCAGCCGCTCGCCGTCGTCCAGCAGCACGGCCGCCTGGGTCGCGTGGGCGGTCGCGTCGTCGTCGATGCCCAGGGCGTGGAGCACGGCACGCTCCACAGGCCCAGGGTCGATGGAGACTGCTTCGAGCGGTGCGCGCGCTTCTGCGGGCAGCCGCGCGATCCGGGCATGCACCGCATCGCGAACGCTTGGCGGCACCGTCCAGCCGGGCGCCGCCAGGACCTCGGTCACGTAGAACGGGTTCCCGGAGGTAGCGGCGTACAGTCGCTCGGCGTCCGTGGGGTGCTCGCTCGCCAGCCGGCGCACACCATCCAGCGACAGTGGTTTCACGCGCAGCCGGCGGGCCGATGTGGTGGCCAGGTCACCCAGCACGCTGCGCAATGGATGGTCCGGCCCGACCTCGTCGTCGCGCAGGGTGACCAGCAGCAGCGCCCTGGTCTGGTGGATTCGGCGGCCGGCGAAGCGCAGCATGTCCAGCGTTGCCTCGTCCGCCCAGTGCGCGTCCTCGACGACCGCCAGGCCGGGGGCTCGCAGGTCGAGGAGCAGCGCTGCAAACAGCGCGTGGCTGTCGGCGCCGGCCTTCAGCTCTCCGGCCACGGCGCGTGCTCCGGCTGCGGCCATGTCCAGCAGCGGTCCCAGCGGCCGTGGTGTCGAAAGAGCGTCGCAGGCGCCCCACAGGAGGCGCAGCGGCGGGCGGAGCTCGGCGGAAAGGGCGCGCACCACGCTCGTCTTGCCGACGCCGGACTCGCCCTCCAGGAAGATGACCCGGCCCTGCCCGGTGGTGGCAGCCCTCAGGTCAGCGGCCAGTGATGCCAGCAGCTCGTCGCGCTCGACCAGCTCCATTGGCGGAGTGTACCGGCGGCTTGAAGACCTTCTGTGACGGGACGGGCGAAGGGGCCGCCCCGCAGGGACGGCCCCTTCGATCAGCGAGAAGCGGGGTTCAGTTCGTCGGGCAGCTGACCCTGCGATTGAAGGCCTCGAACTTCCCTGCCGGGTTGTGCTTCCACAGCCATACGTGGAGCGAGTAGAACGCTGGGATCTCGTAGCGGTTCGGTGCCGGCGTGTACATGAACATCTCGCCGAACAGCATGGGCGGCTCGTCCCCCTCCCAGGCGTCGGCAAAGACGACGTACTCCAGGGCGACGAGGCGCAGCTTGCCGTTCCGATTCGGTGCGTAGACCAGGGCCTCGGGCTTGCGGATCTTCACCTCGTCATCGAGAAGGCTGCCGTTGATGTAGTGGAACCCCATCGCCCCCGTCCCGTCGAGCGAGGAAATGCACTCACTCAGCGGGCCTTCTGGCGGCAGGCCATAGCCCTTCTTCATGGCCCGCTCGATGTCGCGGAACTTGGCCGTCGCTTCGCGCGCCCGATGCAGCTTCTCGTGCCGGGTGCCGGCGGCGGCGACGCCCATGGAAAAGGTGACGAGCAAGATCGCCCCGAGGGCCGCCAGTGAAAGGCGGCGACCGAAAGAAATGTGCACGGTATTCCTCCTGTTTGTCGCTACTCTCCGGCCACGACCGGATAGATGTTCTGCGCGACCAGGCCATGCGCCTCGCGGTGCACAGCGGCGGCGGTATCGGCATCGGGCGAGTCCACCAGGCAAAAGACCTTGCCCTGCTTCTCGTCGACCCAGTACTGCAGGTAGCGGACGCCATAGCGGCCCTGGGTCTCCAGGTCGGCGATGTGCGCCTTGGCGACATCGTCGGCGGCGACCCCGCCATCGATGTCGTGCATATCCATGAAGAGCGGCATGCAAAGACCTCCTTTCACAACGAGGTTCGGGCCGCGCTGCCTCTACGCACATCGGGCGGATCACCCAAATTGGATGTGGGTGGTTCCCTATGTTTCGGAGGTGGCGGCCTGCGGGTCAGCAGGCGATTGGCATGCGGCTTTCCTCCTTCACCGACTGCTTGTCAGACCTCGACGGCCAGCTCGTAGACCTCCGCGGTGGGGTGGCCGGCGCGCTCGTGCACGCGCATCACCGCTTCCCGCGACGGCCCGCTGGCCAAGCAGAAGACCTTTCCCCGCGTGGGATCCAGCCAGGCGTGTTCGAAGCGGACGCCCTCGTCGGCCTGGATGGCCAGGTCGCGCTCGTGCGCTTCCTTCAGCTGCTGAAGGGTCACGCCCATGAATCCGGAGTGGACGTCCATGAACTTCGCCATGCGACGCAGGGTCGCGGAAGGCGTTCAGGCCGTCATCGTGCGCATGACCGATGGGCTCCGAACGTCACGACCGATGCGGGTGAGCCAATGGCTGGCGCCGATCGGGCGCCCATCGGTCATTCGACCGATGCAGGTGGGTGGACGGGCGGTCGTAGACTCGCGGCATGAGCAGCGCCGGTCACGTTCAGTGCCCCATCCTGGTCGGCCGCGACGACCTTCTCGAGCACTTCGACAAGCTGATCGCCGAGGCGAAGGCAGGTCGTGGCAGCGCGGTGTTTCTCTCGGGCCGCGCAGGCATCGGCAAGACGCGGCTGCTGCGGGCCGCGATACGCAAGGCCGAGGCTGCGGGTCTGCGGGTCGATGGCGGTGCCGTTGCGCCGCAGGATCACCAGGTGCCGCTGGCTTCGATCCGTGAGCTGGCGACTGGGCTGCGAGGCGACGACAACTGGGGGAGCCTGTCCGAGGACCTGCTGGCCCTCGACGGCCGGCACGATGGCGACGCCCTGGGCGCACGGCGGCTGATCGTGCGGGCCGCCGCCGACCGCATCCTGGAGGCGATCGACCGGCCATCGATGCTGGCCTTCGTGGACCTGCATTGGGCGGATGAGATGAGCCTGGAGGTCATCGGCGAGCTTGCTCGCCACGCGTCGGACTACCCGCTGCTTCTCGAGGCCGACTATCGCGCGGACGAGTTCCCTGCCGATGGCATCCACCGCGAGTGGCGTTCTCGCCTGCTGAACCAGCGCCACGCCGACGAAATCCGGCTCCGGCCGTTGACCCTGGACGAGACCGGCATGGCCACCACGCTCATCCTCGGCGGCGAGCTGCCGGCGCCGCGGGAGGTCGTGGAGGCGGTCCACGAGCGCACCAACGGCATCCCGCTGCACATCGAGGAGCTGCTGGCGGCGCTCGATGATGAGGCGAGGATGGACGGACGCCTCATTCGCGAGGCCCACGTGCCGGACACCATCGGCGACGCTGTCCTGGTCCGGCTGGAGCGGCTGTCACCCGACGCGCAGGCCGTTGCGCGCGCCGGCGCCGTCATCGGTCGCTGCTTCCGGCCTGATGTCCTGGCCGGCGTCATGGATCGGCCGATCGCTGAGCTCGAGCCCGCCATCCAGGAGCTGGAGGACGCGGCCATCCTCTATCCGTTCCAGTACGTGGATGGCGGCTACTACGACTTCCGCCACCAATTGCTGCGCGACGCGATCTACGACGCCCTCCCACCCTCTCAGCTGCGACGGTTCCACGCGCTCGCGGCGGAGCACGTCATGTCGCTGGAGGCGTCGAGCGTGGTGCACGCCTCACGTCACTACGAGAAGGCCGGCCTGCGATCCCAGGCCTTCCGTACGTCGCTGTCCGCGGCCGACGAGGCGAGCCGCATCTCGGCGCGCCAGGAGGCGTACGAGCTCTACCAGCGAGCCGTGGCCAACATGCCGGACGACCTGCCGCCACTCGAGAAGGCCAAGCTGTTCGACGCCTTCTCGGGCGCGGCGAATGCGATCGAGCACAACGAGGATTCGGAAATGGCCGCGATCCGCGCGCGGCAGCTGTATTTGGAGGCCGGCGAGCCGATCAAGGCGGCGGAGCAGCACCTCGCGATGTTCTCGGTGGCGCTCAGGCGCGGTGAGCCGACCGAGACCGTGCAGGCCCACCTCGCCAAGGCCTTTGCCGAGATCGCCGACCTGCCACCCTCGCCTGAGCGTGACGGCCTTCGCCTGTGGCTGATCATCCTGGACGCCGAGTGCCTATACCTGGCCTCAGACCTTGCTGCGGCCAGACGGCGGGTCAAGGAGGCCCGGGAGCTGGCGGCGGGCCTCGGGGACCGGGAGGCGGTGCTGGACTGCGACATCAGCCTGGCGCGCATCGACATCCTGGACGGCAACTACGAGAGCGGAATGCGCGACGGGCTGCGCGCCTGCCGCGAGGCCCGCGACGCCGGCTTCGAATCCACGGGTGTCACCGGCTACCGGAACATGGCCCTGCTCGCGGCGCGGATCCTGGACCCACAGACAGCGGAGGCGGCCATCGCCGAGGGCCTGCAGTACGCCGATGCCATCGAGCAGTCGCATTGCCGGCAGATGATCGCCGGCACGCTGGCGCTGCTGGACTGGGGCGCCGGCCGCTGGGAACAGGCTGATGCCAGGGGACGGCAGGACCTGAGCGATCGCGGCTGCCGGCGGGGGATGGTCGGCGGCCAGGACGTGCTGGGGTTAGTCGCCATGGGCCGCGGACGCACTGAGGAAGCGCGCCGCTGGCTGGATGAATCGCTCTCGCTCGGCCGGCGCATCGGTGAGGTGCACCTCGTCCTGACGCCGCTCTGGGGTCTGGCGGAAACGGAGTTGCAGGAAGGCCGGGCGGACGCGGCTGCGGTACTCTGCCAGGAGGCCTGGTCACTCGCCAGCGCCACGGGCGAGCGCCCGCTCTTCATCCCGTTCGCGGTGACCGGTGCGCGCAGCCTGATCGCCGACCGCCGCCCGGACGAGGCAGCGAAGTGGCACGCCCGGGTCCGCGAGTTCTTCGCCGGCTGGGATTCGATCGCGGGCGCCTCCCTGAGCCACGCCGAAGGCCTCGTGCGACTGGCCGGCGGCTCCCTGACCGCTGCGCGCGAGGCGCTGGAGCGGGCGGTGCGCGGCTGGGAGGAGCGCGGTCGGGCCTGGGAGGCGATCAATGCGCGCATCGACCTGGCGCAGTGCCTGGTCCGCATGAACCGCCACGTCGACGCTGCCGACGTGCTCGAGCAGGCCAACGCGCGTGCCCAGGAGATGGGCAGCCCGCCGCTGGTCGCCCGCGCCGACGAGGTAGCGAAAGCCAGCCGTGGTCGCGGTCGCGAGAAGGAGCCTTGGCGGCCGCTGACCGTCCGCGAGTTCGAAGTGGCGCGCCTCATCGCCGAGGGGCTGACCAACGCCGAGATCGCCGCCGAGCTGAGCGTGTCGCCCAAGACGGTCAGCGCCCACGTGGAGCACATCCTCGCGAAGCTGGGGGTGGGACGGCGCACCGAGGTGGCGGCCTGGACGGCGAGCATCCGATCGCCGGAGCCCGCGCAAACGGCTCACGTCGCCTCAAGCTGAGCCCAGCCTGCCCCGTCGCGCCCGCTCCGGAGTACATTGGTGCCTCGAACAGTGAGGCAAGGGCATGACCCAGGTAGCTGAGTCCCGTCCGGCGGACGCCCCGAGCGCCCAGCAGCGAGTCAACCATTGGATCGGCGGCCGGCGCGTCGAAGGTGCCAGCGGGCGTCGCGGTCCGGTGTACAACCCCGCAACCGGTCAGCTGGCGCGCGAGGTGGACTTCGCGTCTGCCGAAGAGGTCGACGTGGCCGTGGCAACCGCCCGAGAGGCGTTTCCGGCCTGGCGGGCGACGTCGCTCAGCCGCCGGACAGAGATCCTCTTCCGCATCCGCAACCTGGTGGACGAGCACCGGCGCGACATCGCCGCGCTGCTGACCGCCGAGCACGGCAAGGTCACCACCGACGCGCTGGGTGAGGTCGCACGAGGCCTCGAGAACCTGGAGTTCGCCACCGGCATTTCGCACCTGCTGAAGAGCTCCTTCAGCGAGCAGGTGTCCACCGGCATCGACGTGTACCAGATCCGGCAGCCGCTGGGCGTGGTGGCCGGCATCACGCCGTTCAACTTCCCGGCGATGGTGCCGATGTGGATGTTCGCCAACGCCATCGCCTGCGGCAACACGTTCATCCTCAAGCCGTCGGAGAAGGACCCGTCGGCGTCGGTCTACATCGCCGAGCTCTTAAAGGAAGCTGGCGTGCCGGATGGCGTCTTCAACGTGGTGCACGGCGACAAGGTCGCGGTGGATCGGATCCTGGAGCACCCCGACATCGCGGCCGTCAGCTTCGTCGGCTCGACCCCAATCGCGCGCTACATCTACGAGACCGGCACGAAGCACGGCAAGCGCGTGCAGGCGCTGGGCGGCGCCAAGAATCACATGGTCGTCCTTCCGGATGCCGATATCGACATGGCGGCCGATGCCGCCGTCTCGGCCGCCTACGGCTCGGCCGGCGAGCGCTGCATGGCGATCAGCGTGGTGCTGGCGGTCGGCGACGTGGCCGATCCGTTGGTCGAGGCCATCGAGCAGCGGCTGCCGAAGATCAAGGTCGGGCCGGGCCACGAGGATGGCACCGAGATGGGGCCGCTCATCACCCGCGAGCACCGCGACCGGGTGGCGTCGTTCGTGGACAAGGGGGTTGCCGCCGGCGCCAAGCTGCGCGCGGACGGTCGTCAGCACGTGCTCTACAACCAGGATGACGGTGGCTTCTTCCTGGGCGTCAGCCTGCTCGACCACGTCACGGCCGACATGGAGTGCTACCGCAACGAGATCTTCGGGCCGGTGCTGGAGGTCATGCGCGTGCCGACCTACACCGATGCGGTGCGCGTGATCGACGAGAACCCGTATGCCAACGGCACCGCCATCTTCACCCGGGACGGCGGGGCGGCTCGCCAGTTCCAGTTCGACGTCCCGGTCGGCATGGTGGGCATCAACGTGCCGATCCCGGTGCCGGTGGCCTACTACAGCTTCGGCGGCTGGAAAGCGTCGCTCTTCGGCGACCTGCACATGTACGGACCTGAGGGCATCCAGTTCTACACCCGGGCCAAGGTGGTCACCGCGCGCTGGCCTGATCCCTCGACCTCGAAGGTCGACCTGGGCTTCCCGCAGACCCGATGACAGCCATTGCCCCTTCCAGGCCGCGCGTCCTGGCCGACCTGCTGCCCGGCAGCCTGGTTCGCGACGTCCTGCTGGTGTTGGGAGCGGCTGCGCTCACCGGTCTGGCCGCCCAGATCTCGATTCCGCTGCCCTTCACGCCGGTGCCGATCACTCTCCAGACCTTCACCGTGCTGCTGGCCGGGGCAGCGCTGGGTCCGCTGCGCGGCGGCGCCTCGATGGCGCTTTACCTGGTCGCCGGCGCGGCCGGCGTGCCGTGGTTCAGCGAGCAGCAGCACGGCATCGCGTTCCCATCGTTCGGCTACATCGTCGGCTTCGTCGTGGCAGCGACCATCGTCGGCGCGCTGGCACGCCGCGGCGCGGACCGCAGCGTCCTTGGCGCGGCGGCCATCATGGTGCTTGGCAACCTGGTGATCTACCTCGTCGGCGTGCCGTGGCTGATGGCGGCCATTGGCTCGGACCTCGGCAGGGCGGTCGAGCTGGGCGCCACGCCGTTCCTGATCGGCGACGCGCTGAAGATTGCGCTGGCCGCAGGCCTGCTGCCAGTGGCCTGGCGCTTGGCGGGCGATTAGGCACGCATGAGCCAGACGAGCGGCGATCGCTTCGAGACGCTGGCGGTCCACGCCGGCGTCGAGCCCGATCCAGTGACCGGCGCGGTGGTGCCCGCCATCCAGATGAGCAGCACCTTCAAGCAGGACGGCGTGGGCCACCCTCGCGGCGGCTACGAGTACGGCCGCTCAGGCAACCCGACCCGCGCCGCGCTGGAGGAGGCAATCGCTGCCCTCGAGGGCGCGACGCACGGTTTCGCCTACGCATCGGGCCTGGCGGCCACCCAGAACCTGCTGTATCTCACGCAGCCGGGGCAGCGCATCCTCATGTCGGACGACGTCTACGGCGGCACCTGGCGCCTGGCCGACAAGGTCTGGAGCCGATACGGTGTCGCCGCTGAGGCCGTGGACCTGACTGACGCCGACGCGGTGGCAGCAGCCTTATCGGCTGACAGCAGCGCCGAGCGCGGGCGGGTGGCCATGATCTGGATCGAGACGCCCACCAACCCCACGCTGAAGATCGTGGACGTGCGGCGCCTGGCCGGGCTGGCGCGCGACGCCGGCGCTTTGACAGTGGTCGACAACACCTTTGCCACGCCGTACCTGCAGCAGCCGCTGCAGCTCGGAGCCGATGCGGTCCTGCACTCCGCCACCAAGTACCTGGGCGGCCACTCGGACGTGGTGGGCGGCCTGGTTGCCACCAACCGCGACGACCTCGCCGAGCGGCTGCGCTTTCACCAGAACGCGGCCGGCGCCGTGCCCTCGCCGTTCGACTGCTGGCTGGTGCTGCGCGGCATCCGCACCCTGGCGGTGCGGATGGATCGGGCCTGCGAGAACGCGCGCGCCATCGCCTACTGGCTCGAGGGACGCCCGGAGGTCAGCCGGGTCTACTACCCAGGGTTACGCAGCAATCCGCAGGAAGCGCTGTGCGCCAGCCAGATGCGGCTCCCCGGCGCGATGGTCAGCTTCGAGCTGGCGGCTAATGACGAGACCGCGCATCGCTTCGTCGGCTGCACCCGGCTCTTCACCCTGGCCGAGTCGCTGGGGGCGGTGGAGTCACTGATCGAGCTGCCGCACGCCATGACCCACGCCTCCGTTGCCGACTCGCCGCTGGCCGTGCCACCCGGGCTGGTGCGGCTGTCGGTAGGCATCGAGGCGGCCGACGACCTCATCGCCGACCTGGAGGCCGCCTTCGCCGGCTCCGGCGCATCGAGCTCGTGACAGAGGAACGTCCACCGCGTCAGCCGGGGGCGGAGGAGCTGCCGCCGGACGGTCCCACCGAGATGGTGGAGGGCTCGGACGGCGAGCTGGTGGAGCGGTTGTCGAACGGCACCGCCACGCTGCTGCTCGTCTGGCTCATCGGCACCGGCGCCGGCAGCGCCCTATTGGCCGCCTGGCTGTTCGTAGCGGTGGTGCTGGGCCAGCGCATGGGAGCCGCGCAGCTGTTCAGCTCGCTGGGCCTGTACGTCGCCGTCTTCGGCGCATCGGGTCCCACGCTGCTGTGGCTGACCGGGCGGGCGCAGGGTCACTCGCTAGGCTGGTTCGTCTTCACCGCCGCCAAGATCGGCCTGGCGATGATCGGCAGCATCGTGGTGGTCATCGGCCTGGGCGCCCTGCTGGTCGGCGCGAGCTTCGGTCCGGGCTTCCCGCCGCTGGTCGTGGCGGCCGTGGTGGCGACCCTTGTTCTCTCGCTGCTGTGGGCGCTGGTCACCTGGGCTGCGGATCGCTACATCGCCCGCGCTCGAGTCGAGTCCGCGGAGCGCTAGACGTCGTAGCTGCGCAGCGGTTCGGCGATCTCCAGCGGGCCGTGGTACTCGCCGCCGGCCTCTGCCATGGCCCACTTCCCGCCGTCGGGAAGCGGCACGTGGGTCAGCAGCAGTCGCTTGGCCCCTGCCTCTCGCGCCACCCGTCCGGCCTCCGAGGGCAGCAGATGGCCGCGTGACTGCGGCTCCGGGTCGTCCTCCGCCAGGGAGCGCAGCCCGGCCTCGCACAGGAACAGATCGGCCTCGTCGGCGATGCGCGGGAGGGCCGGGCAGGGACCGGCGTCGGCCGAGTAGGCCAGGATGCGGTCCGGGTTCTCATCGGTGCCGCGGGCAGTGATGCGGAAGCCCCAGGTGCGCACGAAGTGCTGTGTCTCGTCCGGCTCCAGCCGCAGGTTGCCGATCTCGATCGGCCGCTTCCCGTCGTGCTCGACGAAGATGAAGCTCTTGTCGAAGAAGTTCATGTAGCCCGCGCCCAGGGCCATCTCGGCCAGCTGCGCAGTCGCCCCCGGCGGCACGATGACCAGCAGCCGCTTCTTCGCCACGTCTATCCAGGGGTAGCAGTAGCGCAGCGTCACCAAGTCCAGGCAGTGGTCGGTGTGCATGTGGCTGACGACCACCGCGTCGAGCTCGTCGGGCGTGTTGCGCTTCAGCAGCTGGGCAACCACGCCGGGGCCGACGTCCAGCAGCACGCGCGAGCCGCCACCTTCGACCAGGTAGCCGGCACACGCCTCGCCGGGGTTCGGCCTCGCCGGACTGCGGCCGAGGATGGTGAGCTTCATGTCCGCGCGATCTTAGGGCGCATGCCGAGGCGCGGATCTATCAGAAATGCGACTGGCAGTGCCGCGCCGAAACCCCGTCAACGCTCCGCGATGGGTACGTAGGCGCGCTCGGCGGGGCCGGTGTAGACCTGCCGCGGTCGCCCGATCTTGGTCTCCGGGTCGCGGATCATCTCCTGCCACTGCGCGATCCAGCCGGGCAGCCGGCCGATGGCGAAGCAGTTGGTGAACATGTTCTTTGGGAAGCCAATGGCGTGGTAGATCAGGCCGGAGTAGAAGTCCACGTTGGCGTACAGCTTCCGCTGCACGAAGTACTCGTCGCGGATGGCGACTTCCTCGAGCTGCTTGGCCACTTCGAACAGCTTTCCGTCGGCCCCGGTGGCGTCCAGCACCCGCTCGGCGGCGCGCTTGATGATCGTGGCCCGCGGGTCGAAGTTCTTGTAGACGCGGTGGCCGAAGCCGGGCAGTCGGAACTTCGAGTTCGGATCCTTGGCCTTGTCGACCCACTTGGTGACGTTGCCGCCATCCTCCACGATCCGCTCCAGGGTGCGGATCACCTCCTCGTTGGCTCCGCCGTGGAGCGGCCCCCACAGGGCGCTGATGCCGGCGCTGATGGAGGCGTACATGTTCACGTGCGTGCTGCCCACCATGCGCACCGTCGCCGCCGATGCGTTCTGCTCGTGGTCGGCGTGCAGGATCAGCAGCAGGTCCAGCGCCTGGGCCACCTGCGGGTCGACCTCGTACTCCTCGCTCGGCACCGCGAACATCATGTACAGCAGGTTGGCGGCGTAGCCCAGGTCGTTGCGCGGGTAGACGTACGGCTGGCCGATGGCCTTCTTGAAGGACCAGGCCGCCAGGGTCGGCAGCTTGGCGATGAGCCTCAGGGTGGTGAGCTCCACGGCCGCCGGATCGGAGATGTCGTGGCTGTCCGGGTAGAAGGTGCTCATCCCCACCGTCCCCGAGGCGAGCACCGCCATGGGGTGCGCGTCGTGCGGGAACGAGTCGAAGAAGTGCCGCATCTCCTCGCGGATCAGGGTGTGATGCGTGATCTCTGCGGTGAAGCCGTCCAGCTGCTCGCGGGTCGGCAGCTCGCCGGCGATGAGCAGGTAGGCGACCTCCAGGAAGGTGCTCTGCTCCGCCAGCTGCTCGATGGGATAGCCGCGGTAGCGCAGGATGCCCTGTTCGCCGTCCAGGAAGGTGATGGCCGACCGCGTCGATCCCGTATTCCCGTAGCCCACGTCCAGGGTGATGAGGCCGGTCTCCGACCGCAGCCGCGAGATGTCGACGGCGGCCTCGTCTTCCGTCCCGCGCGTGATGGGCAGCTCGATGGACTGCTCGCCGTAGGCGAGCGAGGCGGTATCGGTCCGCGCCGGCGCCTGGTTGGTCATGGCAGAAGGTCCTTCACAGCCTCACGTTCCTCGAGCAGCTCGTCGCGCGTGGCGTCGATCTTCGACTGCGCCCACGAGCCATGGGTGACGCCCTGCACGATCTCGACCGTCCCCGGCACCGTGGCGAGCAGGGGATATCCGAACACCAATCCTTCCGGCACGCCATAGCCCGATGCGTCCGCCGGGGCGGGTATGGCCGCGCTGAACATGGCGCCGCTCGGCTGGGTGATGTTGCGCACCGTATCCACCACCGCATTGGCCGCAGAGGCCGCGCTCGACTGGCCGCGGGCGGCAATGATGGCCGCGCCCCGCTGCTGGACGGTGGTGATGAACTCCCCCTGCAGCCAGGACTCGTCGCCAATGACCTGGGCCGCCGGCTGCCCGCTGATGGTGGCATGGTAGAAGTCGGGGAACTGGGTGCTGGAGTGGTTGCCCCAGATGGCCAGGTCGGCAACCTCGCTGACGGGCACGCCGGCGCGCTGCGCCAGCTGGGAGCGGCCGCGATTCTCGTCGAGCATGGTCATCGCGAACCAGCGGTCGGCGGGGATGCGCGGTGCGCTGGCCGCGGCGATCATGCAGTTGGTGTTGCACGGGTTGCCGACCACCAGCACGCGCACGTCGTCGGCCGCGTGGTCGTTGATGGCTCGCCCCTGGCCGGTGAAGATGCCGCCGTTGATGGTGAGCAGGTCCTTGCGCTCCATGCCCGCCTTGCGTGGCACCGCGCCGACCAGCAGGGCCCAGTTGGCGCCATCCATCGCCTCGTTCACATCGGAAGTGCGCACCACGCGGTTGAGCAGCGGAAATGCGCAGTCGTCCAGCTCCATGGCCACGCCTTCCAGCGCGGGCAGCGCGGCTTCCAGCTCCAGCAACTGCAGGTCGATCTTCGTGTCGGGGCCGAACATCTGGCCCGATGCGATGCGGAAGAGCAGCGCATAGCCGATCTGGCCGGCCGCACCGGTGACAGCGACTTTCACATGAGCGTCGGGCATCGGCTCCGAGTGTAGCGGGATAATCCCTGCGAGTGGCATCCGTAGCCGAGCACGAGTTCCGCGCGCCGGTCGAGGGCGGCTCGATCGTGGGCTGGCGCAGCGACGACGCCGGCCCCCCGGCGCTGCTGCTGCATGGCGGCCCCAGCCTGTCCGAGTACCTCGAATCCCTGGCCACGGAGCTGGACGGGGCGATGACCACCGTCCGCTACCAGCAGCGAGGGCTGCCGCCATCGGTGGTCGACGGCCCGAAGGACGTGGACGCGCACGTGGCGGACGCGGTGGCGGTGCTCAACGCGCTGGGCTGGGAGCGTGGCTGGCTGGTCGGGCACTCGTGGGGCGGGCACCTGGCCATGCACCTGGCGGTGGCGCATCCGGAGCGGGTGCTTGGCCTGGTGATTCTCGACACGCTGGGCGCGGTGGCGGACGGAGGGACGGCGGCGCTGGGGCCGAACCTGATGGCCGAGCTGTCAGACGAGGACCGTGCACGGGCGCAGGAGCTGGATGCGCGCGACGATCGCGGCGAAACCAGCGAAGCCGACCGGCGCGAGATGATGAGCCTGCTCTGGCCGTACTACTTCGGAGATCCGTCCGCCGCGCCGCCGATGCCCGATTTCCGCTTCCACACCTCCGGGGCCGAAACGTGGGCGTCCATCTTCAGCCACTTCGAGCGCGGCACCCTGGAGCGTGGGCTGCCAGGGCTCGACATGCCGGTGCTCATCACCCATGGCGAGCGCAGCCCAATCCCGCTGGTCGAGGCGGCGCGCACCGCCGCGCTGATGCCCAATGCGCGGCTGTTCGTCCACGAGGGACGCGGGCATTGGCCGTGGCTCGAGGAGCCCGGCATCGTGCGTCGCCTGGTCAGCGAGTTGCTTTCAACGAACTGAAGGGGTCTGGCGCCACGCCGCTCTGCGTGGTAAGACTGACGGCCCCTCGAGGGAGGTGAGCGTGCAGCGCAACGGACGGATAGGGCCGATCAGTTCGATGGGGCCCAGCGGGCGGCCGACGTACGGCGGCTCGCCCTTCCCGCCGATCGCCGAGCTCGGATTCCTGTCCGACTGTGAGACCGCCGCCCTGGTGGCGCCGTCGGGCAGCATCGAGTGGCTGTGCGTACCGCGCATCGACTCACCCAGCGTGTTCGGCGCGCTGCTGGACCGCGACGCCGGCAGCTTCCGCCTGGGACCGGCGGACGTCCAGGTGCCGGCGTCCCGGCGCTATCTGCCGGGAACCAACGTGCTGGAGACGAGCTGGGGCACGACCACCGGCTGGATCATCGTCCGCGACGTGCTGCTCATCGGCCCGTGGCATGCCGAGGAAGCTCGTTCGCGCTCGCAGCGCCGTGCGCCCACCGACTACGACGCACAGCACATCCTGCTGCGCACCGTGCGCTGCGTGAACGGCGAGGTGCAGCTGACCATGGACTGCGAGCCGCGCTTCGACTACGGCCGCACCTTCGGCTCGTGGTCGTACACCGAGTCGGGCTACCACCAGGGCAGATGCAGCTGCACCGGCACCGACATGGAGCTGACGCTGACCAGCGACCTGAACATCGGCTTCGAGGGACCGCGCGCCATCGCACGCACCCTGATCAAGGAGGGCGAGAGCCGCTTCGTGGCGCTGTCGTGGGGCACGCCGGAGCCGCCGCGCACCTACGACGACGCCTACGGCCGGCTGGTGTGGACCGCGCATCACTGGCAGCACTGGCTGGCGCGCGGCCACTTCCCGGATCACCCGTGGCGCAGCTTCCTGGAGCGCTCGGCGCTGACGCTGAAGGGGCTGACCTACGCACCTACCGGTGCGGTGGTGGCCGCGGCGACCACCTCCCTGCCCGAGACGCCGGGCGGCGAGCGCAACTGGGACTACCGCTACTCCTGGATCCGCGACTCGACGTTCGCCCTGTGGGGCCTGTACACGCTGGGCTTCGACTGGGAGGCGAACGACTTCCTGTACTTCATCGCCGAGGTGGCGGGCAAGGACGACCTGCAGGTGATGTACGGCGTCGGCGGGGAGCGGGACCTGACCGAATCGACGCTCGACCATCTCTCCGGCTACGAGGGCGCGCGCCCTGTCCGCATCGGCAACGACGCGTTCCGCCAGAACCAGCACGACGTGTGGGGCGCCATGCTCGACTCGGTGTACCTGCACACCCGCTCGCGGGATCGGCTGGACGAGTCGATCTGGCCGATCCTGGTGCGCCAGGTGGAGAAGGCCATCGAGAACTGGCGCAAGCCGGACCGCGGGCTGTGGGAGGTGCGCGGCGAGCCGAAGCACTTCACCTCGTCCAAGGTGATGTGCTGGGTGGCCTGCGACCGCGGCGCGCGGCTGGCACGGCTGCGCCAGGACGATGAGCACGTCCGGCGCTGGCAGGCCGCCGCGGACGAGATCCACGCCGATGTCCTGGCCAACGGCCTGAGCCAGCGCGGCGTCTTCCGCCAGCATTACGAGACCGACGCGCTGGACGCGTCCCTGCTGCTGCTGCCGCTGGTGCGCTTCCTGCCGCCGCACGACGAGCGCATTCGCCGCACGGTGACCGCCATCGCCAACGAGCTGACGGTCGACGACCTGGTGCTGCGTTATCGGGTGGACGAGACCGATGACGGCCTGAGCGGCAGGGAAGGCACCTTCGCAATCTGCACCTTCTGGCTCATATCGGCGCTGGTCGAGATCGGCCAGCTGGAGCGCGCGCGGCGCCTGTGCGAGCGGATGCTGAGCTTCGCCAGCCCGCTCGAGCTGTTCGGCGAGGAGGTCGACCCGCGCAGCGGCCGCCACCTCGGCAACTTCCCGCAGGCCTTCACCCACCTGGCGCTCATCAACGCGGTCATGCACGTCATCCATGCCGAGCAGGACGAGGTCGCGGCGATGCCGCTGGCGCCGCGAACCGAGGGCGAGGACGGTCAGGCCGATACACAGACGGCCGACGTCGAGCCGCCACTGTCCACGCCACGTTCCTGGCCGGCCGGGAACGGCAATCGGAGTGGCTCTGCCTCGAGCGGCTGACGTCCGTCTGGGGACAGGCCGTGGAAAAGTCCGGCCGGCCGCGGCAAAGTCGGGGATAAGGGGGCTTGTGCCGCCGTTCGCCGGCACCCTATCCTGTGGTCGTCCCGAAGGGGCAGCCAACGGGTCCTGAGATTGCATCAACGGTCCGGTGGCAGTTCCTTCGGGACATTTCGTGTGCCCGCCGCTTCAGGAGCCGGCCAGGTCCCGCTGCAGGCGGCGCACGACCTCGGCGGTCTCGTCGCTCGGCCCGTGGCCAGGCTCTGACGCCGGGCCGGCGAACGTGCCGAACTGGCGATCACCGGCGTCGCCCAGCCCGGGCACGATGTAGCCACGCTCGTTGAGCTCCCGGTCGACGGCGGCCACGTGGATGTCCACGTCGGGATGCGCGCCGGACAGCGTGGCCACGCCCTCGGGCGCGGCGATCAGGCTCACCTGCTTGATGTTCTGCGCGCCCCAGGCCTTCAGGATGTCGACCGTCGCGGCCGACGAGCCGCCGGTGGCCAGCATCGGGTCCAGGATCAGGCAGACCTGGACGGTGGCCGCGTCGGGCAGCTTGTTGTAGTACTCGACCGGCTTGAGCGTGCGCTCATCGCGGTACAGGCCGATGTGCCACACCTCGGCCGTAGGGATCAGCTCAAGCATGGCGTCGACCATCCCCAGGCCGGCGCGCAGCACCGGAACAAGGCCGACCTTGGGCTCCACTTCGGCACCGTCCATGGCCTCCAGCGGCGTCTCGACGCGTCGCGGCCGGGTGGCCAGGTCGGCCATGGCCTCGTAGCCCAGCAGCCACGTCAGCTCGCGCACCAGCTCCCGGAACTTCTTGGTGTCGGTGCCGACGTCGCGCAGGATCGACAGCTTGTGCGCCACCAGCGGGTGGCGGCTGACGTGGAGGGCGGGATAGCGCTCGACGAGGTCCATCGCGCCGGATTTTACGCGCGCTCGCCACTGCCCACGGCGCTCTGCTCGTCGAGCCAACGGATCCAGCGCCCGTGGGCGTGGCACTCGGCCAGCAGGCGGCTCGTGGCCTCGCCGTCCGGCGCGAAGCGGAGCAGCGCAAGCATCGACGGGCCGTATCCATCGGCCGGTGGATCGGTGAGCCCCGGTTGCAGCGAGGCCAGCACGGACTGCGCCTCGCCGGCGACCAGCCACACGGCTGCGCCACGCCGCATGGCGATCTCGCCGAGCGAGGCCTGGAAGGCGCGGCGGCCGTCGTCGCTGACATAGGCCAGCACCCACGTCGAGATCACGACCAGGGCCGCGTCAGCCGGCGCGTCGGCGGCGAGCCGCGGAAGATCGCGCGTCAAGTCCCCCGTCACGAGTGGAGGTGGATCGCGGCGAGCGAGATCCAGCGCCGCGTCCAGCAACGCCATCCGGTCGCGGTGCTCCGGCCAGACAAGAGCGCGGAGCCAGTCGCGCGTACCGGCGTCTCGGACGTCCAGCGGCCTGAGGTCGACTCCCAGCCGCCAGGCAACCGAGAGATCGGTCGGGACCGGGGGCAGCAGCGCGCCCACGGTCGCGCACTCCAGCTGGACCGGTGAGCCGGCGTCGCCGGCCGGCACGGAGCCGATGCGGTAGCCGTAGCGGTCTACCGGCAGGTTCAGCCCGGCGCTGGCCCCCACCTCCACGAGGGCCAGCGGCCGGCCGCCTTCCGAGGCCACCATGCCCAGGGCAGGCAGCGTGATAACGGTGCGTCGCGCCTCGTTGGTCTGGGTGCTGTTGCTCGCGACCACGGCTTCCAACTCCGCGCGATGCGCGTCCACGAACGTGGCAAACGTCGGGTAGAGCCGGTCGTCGGGAGGCATCGCGCCGTTGCCGGCCACGGTGGCGTAGTACGCGCCAAGGGGGTCATCGGTGCCGGTCAGCAGCAGGTGATGAACTGCGGCGAGCAGAATCAGTGGCGAGCGGAAGGCCGGTGCGGCGCGCAGCACGATCCGTGCGCGGTCCGGGTCATCGGCCAGTGAGGAGCAGAGCGCGGCGTAGACGTCAGAGCCCTGCCCGCCGATGTCGCGACCGAAGAACCGGAAGCTGTTGCGCAGCTCGGCGAGCTCTGCAGCCTCAGACGTGGGACTACCTGCTTTCGGATATGGCTGCTAGGCTATCGGTCCCTGCCAGAGCCCCGCACGACCGGCGTGCCCAGGCCGTCGCCGAAGAGAGGAGCAAGCCGTGGTCTTCGGATCCAAGCGAGACAACAAGTCCGACGCACTGTCGCGCGAGGATGTCGTCGGCAACCTGTACCCGGACAGCCTTACCAGTGAGGTCGACGTGACGCCTTCACCGACTGAGTTCCGCCGCAGTGACGCCGGCAACGAAAGCGTCATCGACCCGCATGCCCGCTTCAACGGCAAGTACGTCAGCGACCGCGACCTGCGGATCGAGGGCGAAGCCCAGGGCGAGATCGAGTGCCAGGGAACGCTGATCATCAGCCCCCAGGCCCGCGTCCGCAGCGCCATCACCGCCCACAACGTGATCATCAACGGTGACTACGAGGGCGATGTCGACTGCGGCGGCCGCTTCGAGATCGGCTCCACCGGCCGCGTCAAGGGCGCGGTCAAGACCCAGGTGCTGGTCGTCAAGGAAGGCGCCCACTGGGAGGGTTCGGTGGTCATGACCCGCGAGGGTGCACGGCCGCAGCCCAGCCAGCAGCCGTCGCAGGGCTCGCAGAAGTCGCAGGCGCCGGCGGAGCCGGTGGCCGCCGCAGCCTCCTCGGGCCAGGGCAGCATCTTCAGCAAGCAGGACCGCGAGGCGTCGGGCGGCGATCGCCAGGCGACCGGGCCCGGCAACAACGGGCAGTAAGGCCCGTGGGGCGGCGGCGCCCGAAGCGCCACCCGTCCTGGTCGAGGTCACCCGGGGCGCGACCGTCGAGTCGCGCCATCGTGGTTCGCTGGCGGTCATCGACAGCCAAGGCCGCCTGCGTGCCTCGGTCGGCGATCCGAAGTCGCTGACCTTCATCCGCTCGTCGGCCAAGCCGTTTCAGTTGGCGCCCTTCGTGGCCAGCGGGCGGTTCGACCGCTACGACTTCCCGTCGCCGATCGAGGCGCTGGCCATCATGGCCGCCTCGCACGCCGGCGAGGACCGCCACGCCCGCACCGTCCAGGCGCTCCTGCGCGCCGGCGGGCTGTCGCGCGAGGTGCTGGCCTGCGGTACCCACCCGCCGTTCGACCGTGAGACGGCCGAGCGGCTGATCCGCGACCACGAGCCGCCTTCCGAGCTGCGGCACAACTGCTCCGGCAAGCACGCTGGCATGGCCCTGCACGCCAAGGCCGCCGGCTGGCCGGTGGAGACCTACTGGCAGCCGGATCACCCGATCCAGCAGGCGGCGCTCGACGTGTTGGCCACGGTGACCGATCTCCAGCGCAAGGACATCGTGTGCGTGACCGATGGCTGCGGCGTGGTCAGCTTCGGCATCCCACTGCAGGCACTGGCGCTGGCCTACGCGCGCCTGGCCGATCCCTCCGCCGTGACTGACGGCGAGCTGGGCGATGCGCTGCGTCGTATCCGCGACGCGATGATGGCCCACCCCGAGCTGGTCGGCGGCGAGCGGCGGCAGCTCGACACGGCGCTGATGCGCGCGGCGCCCCGACGGCTGGTATCGAAGGGCGGGGCGGAGGGCGTCCAGGCGGTGGGCACGCTGGCCAGCGGCGACACGCCGGCGACCGGCCTGGCCCTCAAGATCGAGGACGGCGACGCCGCGCGCCGCGCTCGCTCCACGGCCACCATCAGCGCGCTGCGGCAGCTTGGCGTGTTGGACGACGAAACAGCGGCCGATCGGCGACTGGCAGCCTTCGCCGCACCGCCCATCGTCGACCCGCGCGGCGATCCGTCGGGCGAGGTGCGGCCGGTCTTCAGCCTGGGCTAGGCGGCGTCGGCGGTCAGCCGAGCATCCCGCGCACCAGCTCCGCAACGCGGATGAACAGCGGTGCCAGGATGAGAGCGGGCAGGAAGTTGGCGACCCGCACCGGCTTGAGGTCGAGCAGCCGCATGGCCACGCCCAGCAGGACCAGGCCGCCGGCAGCGGTGATGGCCACGATGGTCGGCGCGTCCAGCACGTCGCGCAGCAGGAAGGCGAAGCCGGCAATCCCACCCTGCACCACCAGCACGGTGATGGCCGCCAGGTAGACGCCGGCGCCGAGGGCCGCAGCGAAGGCGACGCTGGCCACCAGGTCCAGCAGGCTCTTGGTGGCCAGCAGCGAGACGTCGCCGCTCAACCCGTTCTCCAGCGAGCCCAGGATGGTCAGCGGCCCGACGCAGAACACCAGGCTGGCGGTCACGAACCCCTCGGCGATGCGGCTGGTCGAGCCTTCACGCGCCATGCGGCGCTGGAACCAGGCGCCGATGGCCTCCAGCCCGTCGTGCAGGCGCAGCAGCTCGCCGACGGCCACGCCCAGCAGCAGGGCGGCCAGCACCGCCAGGTCGTCGCCGGGCTGCACATCCGGGCTGGTGAAGATGGGCAGCGCCATGCTGATGCTGATGACCAGCGTGAAGAAGCCAAGCGCGGTGGTCAGGCTTTCCTGCATGCGCGGTGGGACGCGAGCGCCGGCCAGCAGGCCGATGGTCGTCCCGACCAGCACGGTGGCGACGTTGAGCAGGGTTCCGGTGATGAACATCGGGCCATTGTCGGGCGGTCGCCATCCGCCTGCTACCATCGGCCACCCATGAGCGAGACCACCCTGCCCGAATCTGCCGGGCGGCCGATCCGCGTCCGCATGGCGCCGAGCCCCACCGGGCCACTGCACATCGGCACCGCGCGCACCAGCCTCTACAACTTCCTGTTCGCGCGCCATCACGGCGGCACCTACGTGCTGCGCGTCGAGGACACCGACGTGGCGCGCAGCACGATCGAGCACGAGCGCGACATCATCGACAACCTGCACTGGCTGGGCATCACCTGGGACGAGGGGCCGCAGGTGGCGCGCGGCGATGACATCGGCTCCTTCGGGCCCTACCGCCAGTCCCAGCGGATGGAGCTGTACGCCGCCGAGGCAGCCCGCCTGCTGGAGAGCGGGGCAGCCTACCACTGCTGGTGCACCCCGGAGGAGCTCGAGGCGGTCCGGCGGGACCTGGAGGCCAGGAAGGAGGCGCCGCGCTACAACGGCCGCTGCCTGCGACTGACCGATGCCGATCGCGCGCTGTTCACCGCCGAGGGGCGCATGCCGGCGATCCGCTTCCGCGTGACACCCGAGACCATCCGCTTCGACGACCTGATCCGCGGCGAGGTCGAGTTCGACAACGCCCTGCTTGGCGACTTCGTGATCGTGAGAGCCGATGGCGTACCGCTCTATCACTTCGTGGTGGTGGTCGACGACGAGAAGATGGCCATCAGCCACGTCATCCGCGGCGAGGACCACCTGTCCAACACGCCGAAGCACATCGCCCTGATCCGGGCGCTGGGATACGACGAGCCGCGGTTCGGCCACATCCCGCTCATCCTCAACGCCGATCGCTCGAAGATGAGCAAGCGCAAGTCGCAGACAGCCATCACCGCCTTCCGCGAGCAGGGCTACCTGCCGGAGGCCATGGTCAACTTCCTGGCCTTCCTGGGCTGGTCGCCGGGAACCGAGGAGGAGATCTTCACCCTGGACGAGCTCAGCCGGCGCTTCGACCTGGATCACGTGCACAAGGCCGGCGCAGTGTTCGACCAGGACCGGCTCGACCACCTCAACGGGGTGTACATTCGCGACCTGAGCGATGAACAGCTGGCCCTGCGCCTGCGGCCCTACCTGCCCGATGCGCTGGACGACGACGCCGTGCTGCGCGTGACGCCGCTCATCAAGGAGCGGCTGGTGCGGCTGTCCGACGCGACCGAGCTGACCGCCTTCCTGACGGAGAGCGACGAGCAGGTGGCGGCCCTGTTCGATGTCGAGCAGCTGCTTCCCAAGGGGCGCGGCCCGGCCGAGGCCGCGACGGCGCTGAGCTCGGCCCGCGAGGCGCTGGCCGAGCTTGACGACGGCGACTTCGCCGCGGACGTGCTGGAGTCGCGCTGCCGCGCGGCCGCCGAGCGCCTGGACTGGAAGGCGGGCGACTTCTTCCGGCCGCTGCGTACCGCGATCACCGGCCGGACCGTGTCGCCGCCGCTCTTCGGCTCGATGGAGCTGTTGGGACGCGACCGGGTGCTGGCCCGGCTGGGCATGGCGCTCGAGAAGGTCGGTCCGCAGGCCGTGGGCGCATGAGCGAGCCTGGGCTGGGCGACCTGCTGCAGATGGAGCTGGTGGTGCCCATCCGCTCCTCGTCGGGCGAGGCCATCGACCCCACGCGGGTACCGGTCGAGGGCATGCGCCACGGGACCGATGAGGCCGGCCGCTTCCTTGCCGCCTACAGCTCGGCGGACGTGTACCACCAGTTCGGCCCACCGGGCAGTGACGCGATCCTGCTGCCGGCGCGCGAGGTCTTCGCCAAGGCCGAAACGGCATCCGAGCGGGTGGTCATCGACGCCGGCGCGCCCGGACAGCTGGAGGTTCCCGCGGCCGTCCTGCCATTCCTGGCGGCGGGCATCGATCCATCCACGCCTGACGCGATGCGCGCCCGCCGCCCGTACGGCGAGCTCCCGCCGCTGGAGGCGCCCACGGAGGTGCCACAGCCGTTCGGCGCGGAGCTGTCCCGCGCACTCGCCGAGCTGCCGGCCGTGGCCCGTGCCTGGCTGCTGCGTGCCGGAACCGGCTGGACGGTGGGCATCGAGCTCGCCCAGGGAGCGGACCTGGCCGCGTTCGACGAGGTGCGCAACCGCCTGCACCAGCTGGCCACCGACCACCTTGGCGGACGGCGCGAGCTGGCGGTCACCGACCTCTCGGCGCCAGCCGTGCGCGAGGCCTACGAGAGCGTGGCCGGCGCGTGGTACGTGGCCGGGCCCGAGAAGCCGAAGGGCATCATCGGGCGCCTCTTCGGCGACTAGCGAGCTTCGACACCTAGGTCGGCGGGTTGATCGCCTCGAGCAGGCGGGCCACCAGCCCACGCGGTTCGGCCCGCGGCACCACGTCGAGGATGGTCCCGTCCGCGGCAACCGCGAAGGCGGTGGGCTCGGCGTTCACGTTGCCACGCTCCGCGCGGGTCGGAATGCCCAGCAGCTCGACCGCCGTCCGCCGCTCGTCGCAGAAGAGCAGGTACGGAAGCTCCCGCTCGGCGACGTAGGCGGCCTGCTGCCGCTCCGAATCGGTGGTCACGGCCACCAGGCCGATGCCGCTGCGCTCCAGCCGCGGATGCGCATCGGCCAGCGCCTTTGCCATGGCGTCGCCCTCCGCGCGGCGTGCACCGCGCAGCGACGGCCCGGCGAAGAAGACGACGATCGACGGCTGCTTGCCGACGAAGGTGCGCAGGTTGAGCAGGTAGCCGTCCGTGGCGCGCAGGCCGACGGATGGCAGCTGGTCGCCGATGGCCACGCTCGGCGCGGTGCGCGTCAGGGTCACGTCCCGATTGTAGACGGCACGGCGTCGGGTGCCCCGCCCAGCCGGATCTCGTCATCGGTAACGTGAGCCAGCCCGTCCCGCACCAGGCCGGCGACGGCCGCACGCCCGTGGTTGCCGAGCGGCAGGGCAGCCAGCAGCAGGCGGTGGCCGGGGGCGTCGGCCAGTGCCCGCACGATCGCCCCGCGGGCGGCCCGCGGCGAGCCCTCGAACGCCGCCTGCTTGCTGACCGGCACATGGCGGTCGAGCCCGCGGCTCGGGCATCCGCGGGCGATGGGGCACTCGGCGCAGCGTGGCCGACGCGCGGTGCAGATCCGGGCGCCGAACTCCATGCTGGCGTGCATCCAGGTGGCGGCCTCGTCATCGGGCGCGCTGGCGTTGCCGGCCGCGGCCAGCCCGTCGGCCAGGCGCTGAAGGTCGGCGGGCCGGGTGGCATCGGCCAGTCCAAGGCGCCGGATCAGCCAACGCCGGACATTGGTGTCAACCGCCCCAACAGGCAGGCCGAAGGCGATGGCGGCCACCGACCTGGCCGTGTAGGGACCGACCCCCGGCAGCGTGCGCAGACCATTGACGTCCCGCGGCCAGCCATTGTTCGCCACGGTCCGGGCGGCTCGCTGCAGGGCCATCGCACGCCGGTTGTAGCCCAGGCCGGACCAGGCGACCAGGACGTCGGCCGCGGAGGCCTGGGCCATGGCCTGCGGGGTGGGGAAGCGGGCCAGCAGCTCGGAGAAGCGGTCCGCGACGCGGGAGCCCTGGGTCTGCTGCAGCATCACCTCGCTGACCAGCACTGCCCACGGGTCGCGTGTGCGCCGCCACGGCAGCTCGCGCCGCTCTCGGGCATACCAGGCCAGGATGCGGCGCCGCAGGCGCGGCAGCGCGGCGGAGAAGGAGGCTGCTGAGCGTAGAGGGGGCAGCAGGGGAGTGAGGCTGGGCATCTGTATCGGCAGCGTAGAGGACCAATGGACCATGTGCGGACCATCGACGCGAGGCAGATTGCTTGACGTAGAGTGGCCGACAACCGAGAACCCGCTGCTGCCAGGAGCCCGCCCACTGTGAACCGCCGCTCGATGCTCTCGCTGCCATTGGTTGCCACCCTGGTGATGACGCTGGCGATGCCCGTGCCGGCGATGGCCGCGGCGCCGACGCTCGTCGCGCGGGTGTCACAGGATGGCCTGGCCTTTCCCTGGGACGTCGCCTTCGCGCCGGGCGGCCAGATGTTCGTCACCGAGCGCCCGGGCCGGGTGCGCGTCTACGCCACCGGCAGCCCCGGGGCGAGCCTGCTGGCGACCAGCCGCATTCCGCACGTGCATGCCGAGGGCGAGGCCGGGGTCATGGGCATCGCGGTCGACCCGGCCTTCGACCGCAACCGGTTGATCTACGTCTGTGCCTCGCGCGACAAGGATGGCCAGTGGGTCAACCAGGTCATCCGCTACCGCGTCACCGGCTCGTGGACGCTGCAGTTCAACCGCTACATCATCAAGAACGGCATGCGGGCCAACACCATCCACAACGGCTGCGCGGTGGAGGTCGGCCCCGACCTGAAGGTCTGGGTGTCGATGGGCGAGGCCGGCCGCGAGATCGATGCCCAGAACCCGAACCGGCGCAACGGCAAGATCCTGCGGATCAACCGTGGCGGCACGGTTCCCTCCGACAACCCGATCCTGCCGGGAGCGAATGGGCGGTCAATCATTTACTCCATGGGCCACCGCAACCCGCAGGGCATCACCTTCGACTTGCGCAACGGCCGCGCCTACGCGGTCGAGCACGGCCCCAACGTCAACGACGAGATCAACTGGATCCGGCCGGGGAAGAACTACGGCTGGCCGTGCGTGACCGGCAACAGCTCCGCGTACCACACCGGGTACGCCGCCTGCTCGGCCAACGCCCCGTTCACCAAGCCCGCCTGGCATTCGGTCGGAGGCACGCTCGCCACGTCCGGCGGCACGTTCGTGCGCGGCACGAACTGGGAATCGTTCGCCAACGATATGTTCGTCTCGCAGCTGAAGCAGTCCGACCTGCGCCGCTTCAGCCTGGCCAATGCCGGAACCGATCTGGTCTACAGCGCGACGTACTACGACAACCGCTGGGGTCGCCTCCGTGCGGCGGTGCTGGGTCCGGGCAACCGGCTCTTCCTGACCACCTCGAACGGCAGCAACGACAAGGTGATCAGGATCACGCCGACCTGATCAGGGAGCGGCGTTGATCCTCCGGGTGTCCTTGAACCACCACCCGGCGTACGGCCCCTCGACGATGTAGAACCAGCGGCCCGACTGGCCGGGCGGGGTGGCCCGCACGGACGCGCCACCATGGCGTGGAGCTCGAGGCCGCGCGACCATCTTTCGCAGGACGGTGCCCTTCGAGTTCAGCCGGTAGCCGCTGTGCATGCCCGGCTCGAAGACCAGTTGCCTCGGAGGGTCAATCGACACAGCGTCGGGGAAGGTCTCCACCGCGGTCATCGCGTCGGAGCCGCAGCCGAAGCCCTTGCGCACCACGTCGACCCGGTTGCCGTGCCCCGGCGCCGGAATGTCGATCACCGCGTAGGTGCAGTTGTCGTCTTCGACCGACTCGTCGTAGTAGTCCTGGATGTCGACCGTGGCCCGCACCTTGTACCGCCCGCCCGGCAGGCCGGTGATGTCGATCCACTGGAACACGAAGTTCCATGGATAGCGATCGCCCCAGCCGACCGAAACACCCACGCGGTTGCGCAGGACCGAGCGCACCCCGCACCACTCCTGCCTGTAATAGCCCGATCGGCGCGCGTCCGGCAGCGAGAGGTTCCATGGCGTGGTGTCGAAGAAGCAGAAGCCCGTCTTTGCGCCGCGCCGCGTCTCGGCCAGCTCGCCCTGGCGCCACATCTCGTAGACCACCACGTCCTGCACGTGCCAGTGGTCATGCCCGTCGCCGGCGTACCTCGAGAAGGCCGGCGTGGGGATGCGCCGGGTGCTGCCGTCCCAGCGGTACATGATCTGGGCCATCTCCATCGTCCCGTCGCTGCTGCTCGAACGGCGACCGCGCAGCTCGAACGGCCCGCGGCCGGCATTCACGAAGATGGTGGTGAAGCGCAGCAGGCGACGGCCGTTCATCTGATCGATGGTCAGATCATGCAGGCGCACCATCTGCAGGTTCGGTCGCTTGTCGCCCTTGAGGGCAACGGCCTGTGGAGGATTTGGCAGGATCCAGGCACCGGCGGCGAACATCGCTGCCAGCGCCAGGTGAAACAGTCGCGTTCCCATGGTCGCGGGGCTCCAGCGGGCGGGCAGGTTGCCGCCGTCTGGCCCTGAGGATAGCGGCCGGCGACGCCGGTAGAGTGCCCGCCATGACGGTGATCGTCGACAAGTTCGGCGGATCGGTGCTGCGGCGACCGCAGGACATCGCGGCCGCGGTCGCCACGGTCGAGGCGCAGCGCCGGGAGGGGCTCCAGCCGGTGGTCGTGGTCTCCGCCTTCGAGGGTGTGACCGACACGATCCTGGCGTCCGCCGCGGCCCTGCTGCCAGATGGCGGCGCCGCGCTCCGTGAGCCCGGCCACGATGCCGATTCGACCTTCGCGCGCGAGGTCGACCGCGCGCTGTCGACCGGCGAGGCGCTGTCCGCGTCGCTCTTCGCCCTCGGCCTGCAGGCACGCGGGATCCCAGCCCGCTCGTTCAGCGGCGCCGAGGCCGGCATTCGGACGGCGGCGGCGCACCTGGGCGCCGAGGTGCGGCGCGTGCTGCCACGCCGCCTGCGAGCCGCCGTGGCCGATGGGCTGGTGCCCGTGGTCGCCGGGTTCCAGGGAATCGGCGCCCACGGCGAGCTGACCACCCTGGGGCGCGGCGGGACCGACCTGTCGGCGGTGGTCCTGGCGGTGGCGCTGCGGGCTGCGCGCTGCGAGCTGTTCAAGGACGTGGGTGGCGTGATGGAGGCCGATCCGCACCTGGTGCCAGCCGCGCGGCTCCTTTCGGAGGTGGATGCGCGACAGCTGGAGCTGCTGGCCTCGCTCGGCGCCGAGGTGGTGCACCCTGTGGCCGTGCGCCGAGCCCGGCGCGGGCGGATGGCGCTCGAGGTGCGTGCCCTGGATCCGATGTCGCCGCGCACGGCGGTCGTGCCCTGGCGCGCCGGGCGACGAGCCACCGGTCGCCTGATGCTGGCCGTCGATCACAAGGGCGGCATCGCGCGCATCAGCGTGGTCGGCCCGGCGGCGCTGCTCCCAGATCTGCTGCCCATTCCGGCCCACGGCGCCGGAAGCTTCGACGACGGCGGCTGGCGCGTTACCTGGTCCGACGTACCCGCAAGCCAGGCCGGCGCGGCGGCGCGGGCCGTCCATGCCGCCCTCATGGCCGACGGCTGAGCCCACCAGCCAGCAGCTACGACTGTCAGATAGCCTCGTGGTCGGCAACGTCGGCGCGCGGACGCAGCTGCAGGGTGACCGCGGCGGCCACGATCAGCGCCCCACCGAACAGCTGCGCGGCCGCCGGCCGCTCCTGCAGGAGCAGAAAGGCCAGGGCCACGGCCACCACCGGCTCGAACATGGCCAGGATCGCGGCGCGCGGCGCGCCCAACCGGCGCACGCCGTTGATGTACAGGAAGGTGGGCACGCCGGCGCCGACGATGCCGGCCAGGACCACCGGCCACAGCGCCGCGCCGCTCTCCAGGGGGCTGAGCAGCGTCGCCCCGACCCCCAGGACCGCGCCGGCCACCAGGTACAGGACCGCCGCCAGCGTCATGGTCAGCACCGCGGCCTGTGCACCGGAGATGTAGTTGAAGCCGTGGCGCGCCGCCAGCACGTAGAAGGTCTGGCCGATGCCGGCGGCGAAGGCAAGGCCAATGCCCAGCATGTCCAGCTGGCCGATGCCACCGCCGCCGGCCACGACCAGCACCGAGCCGACCAGCGCCATGCCCAGCGCGCCCCAGCGCAGCCCGTCGAGGCGCTCGCCGAGCCAGGCGACCGAGGCCAGCGCCACCCAGGCCGGATAGAGGTAGAAGACCAGCAGCGACAGCGTGATGCCGACCCGCACGAAGGCCACGAACACGCAGAAGTTGATGAGGGCGTTGGCCGTGCCGGCCAGGAACACGAACCAGCGGTCGCGGACCGGCACGTCTCGCAGCGCGCGGACGCCGGTAGGCTGCCCGGCGGCGCGCACCAGCAGCAGCACCAGCGTCACCGAGGCTGCGCCCAGCGCCGCCCGCCACAGGACGAAGGCCAGCGTCCCGACCCCCGCCCGATCGCCGAACTCGGCCAGCGGCCCCAGCGTGGCGAAGCAGGCGGCCGCGACGACGGTCATCGTCACGCCGCCCACGTCGGCGGGCTGATGTGCCGGAGATCGGCTCACGGTCGCGATTCGACCGGTTCGGCGCGCTCGGCTTGCTCCAGGTCGGCAGCCAGCCGCGTCCAGTCGGTGGCCAGCCGATCGGCCCGCTCCCGGGCGGCGTTGTGGCGCTCGATGAGGTCGCGCACCAGGGCCGCATCCTCATAGGTCGCCGGGTCGGCCAGGCGCTGGCTCAGCTCCGCCAGCTCGGCATCGGTCCGAGTCGCCTGCGCTTCCACGTCCGCCAGCGCGGCGCGCAGCTCGCGGGTCCTGCGATAGCGGCGGTTGCGCTGCTCCGCCTCGTCCCGGCGGCGGCCGGCCGCCTCGGCAGCTGTCTCGCGCGGGCGTGACTGCGCCGGCTCGGTGCCGCGCGGCGTGGCCTTCCCCTCGGTCGCGCCGCGCTGCTCCAGGTCCAGGCCGCGCTTCGCGGCGTAGTACTCCAAGTCGCCAGCGAACAGGGTGGCGTCGCCGCCGTCCACCTCGACGATGGCGTTGGCCACGCTGCGGATCAGGTATCGGTCGTGGGTGATCAGCACGATCGTTCCCGGGAACGCGGTGAGCGCGTCCTCCAGCACGTCACGGCTGGCGATGTCCAGGTGGTTCGTCGGCTCGTCCAGGCACAGCAGGTTCGCGGGATCGGCCATCAGCTTGGCCAGTGCCAGGCGCGTCTGCTCACCGCCGGACAGGACGCCAACTTTCTTGTCGACCGCGTCCCCTGAGAAGAGGAACGCACCCAGCAGGGCCCGCACTTCGCTGCTCGTCAGCCGCGGCGCGGCCCCGGTCAGCTCCTCGAGCACGGTGTTGGCCGGGTTGAGCGCCTCGATCTGGTGCTGGGCGAAGTAGGCGACGCGCACGTTGCTGCCGAGCTCGCGGCTGCCGTTGTCGAACGGCAGCACGCCCGCCAGGATCTTCAGCAGCGTGCTCTTGCCGGCGCCGTTGGGGCCGATGAGCGCGACCTTCTGGCCGCGTTCCAGCGTCAGGTCCAGGCCGTCGTACACGGTGTGCGCGCCGTAGCGCTTGACCACGCCCTGCAGGGTCATGACCGTGCGCCCGCTGCGCGGCGGCTCCGGGAAGCGGAACTTGATGGCCCGCGACCGCGCGGTGGGCGTCCTGACCCGCTCCATGCGGTCCAGGGCCTTGATCCGGCTCTGTACCTGGCGCGCCTTGGTGGCCTTGTAGCGGAAGCGCTCGATGAACCGCTCGATCTCGGCCACTTTGCGTCCCTGCGCCGCCGCCTGGCGCTCCAGCTGGGCGATGCGCTCCGCGCGCTGCTCGACGAAATCGGCGTAGTCGCCGACGTACTCGGTCAGGCTGCCGGACCGCAACTCGGCCACGCGGTTGACGACGGCGTTGATGAAGTCGCGGTCGTGGCTGACCAGGATGACGGCGCCGGCGTACTCCGCCAGGAAGGCCTGCAGCCATTCGACCGACGCCAGGTCCAGGTGGTTGGTCGGCTCGTCGAGGAGCAGCAGGTCCGGGTTCTGGAGCAGCAGCCGAGCCAGCGCGACGCGCATCATCCAGCCGCCGGAGAACTCGGCGGTGCGCCGCTCCATGTCGGCCTCCGCGAAGCCCAGCCCGGCCAGGATGCGACGTGCCTCCGCTTCCAGGCCATAGCCGCCCATCGCCTCAAACCGATGCTGCAGCCTGCCGTACTCGTCCATCAGCTCGGCGACCTCGTCCTCGGCGCTCGCTTCCGCCAGCTCGCCCTCGATGTGGCGCATCCGACGCTCGATGCCGGTCACCGCGCCGGCGCCGGCCAGCACCTCGGCGATTGCAGTGCGCTGCGTGGACGGCGCAACCTCCTGCCGCAGGTAGCCGATCACCAGGTCGCGGGCACGAGTTACCGTGCCGGCATCCGCCTCCTGATCGCCGGTGATGATCTCCAGCAGGGTGGTCTTGCCCGCCCCGTTGGGCCCGACTATCGCGATGCGGCGGCCGGCGCCAAGCTGCAGGTCCACCCCTTCGAACAGGTGCTGGGCCCCGTGGCTCTTGGCGATGCCGCTGAGCGTGACCAGGCTCACGGGGCAACGCCTTCGTCAGCAGCCGGCGCAGCGCCCGCCACCGATAGCCGCGCGCCGGCGGCGTCGAAGCGCAGCCGGGTGGCCATGCCGCGCACGCCCGCCGCGTTCCAGGCCTTCTCGACGGAGTGGGCGGTGATGGGCGAGTCGCAGATGGCCAGCACGCTGGGGCCGGCGCCGGACAGGCAGGCGCCCGCTGCTCCGCGTTGCAGCGCGATGTCGATCAGCTCTGCGGCGCCGGGCAGCCGCGGCAGCCGATGCGGCTGGTGCAGCGAGTCGCGCATCGCCTCGCGCAGCATTCCGGCGTCCGAGGTGAGGATGGCGGTCGCCAGCAGCGCGCTGCGGCCGGCCTGCAGGGCCGCGTCGCGATGCGGCACCAGCTGCGGCAGCACGGCTCGCATCTCGGCCGTTCGGCTCTCCGCGGCGGCCACGAAGACGACCGGAATCCAGGCCTCGGGCACGCGGAAGCGGCGGAACGAGAGGCGTCCCTCGTCGCCGGGCACCGCCAGCGTGAAGCCGCCATACATCGCGGCCGAGACGTTATCGGCGTGGCCCTCCAGCGACGCCGCAAGCCCCAGCAGCTCGTCCGCGGACGGCGCTGAGCGGCCGACGCTGGCGCCCAGCAACAGGCCGGCCACGATGGCCGACGCCGAGCTCCCCAGGCCGCGGGCCGCCGGGATCATGCTGCTCACCTCGAGCCGCCAGGTGCCGCTCCCCAGCGGGGAGCCGTGGGCCGCGCGCATGCCCTCGCGGAAGGCGCGAATCACCAGGTTGGCCTCCGGGTCGTCGTCTGGCCCCGGCCCTCCCTCCCCGTGGGCGTTGAGCACGATGCCCGGCAGGTCGCCGTGGTGCAGCTCGACGCGCAACTTCAGGCTCAGCGCAGCGGCGAAGCAGTCGAAGCCGCTGCCGAGGTTGGCCGTGCTGGCCGGAACGTCGACGGAGGCGATGGGCGGCATGGCCCGGCGAGTATAGGGAGCGCGGCCGCCGCCTCAGCCCAGCGCCGCGACCTCGGCGTGGCGGAAGCAGGCCACCACGTGGTCGTTGACCATGCCGGCCGACTGCATGAAGGCGTAGACGATGGTCGGGCCCACGAAGCTGAAGCCGCGCCGCTTCAGGTCGCGCGACATGGCGCGCGAGCGATCGGTCTCGGCCGGCACATCGGCCATGCTGGCCCAGCGGTTCTGGATGGGACGGCCGTCGACGAAAGACCACAGGTGCTGGCTGAAAGAGCCGACTTCATCGCCCAGGCGCAGGCAGGCCCGCGCATTGCCGATGACCGCGTTGATTTTGGCGCGATTGCGCACGATGCCGGCATCCGCCATCAGGCGGGCCACGTCCTGCTCCTCGTACGCGGCCAGCCTCCGCGGCTCGAAGCCCTCGAAGGCGCGGCGATACCCGTCGCGCTTGCGCAGGATGGTGATCCACGCCAGCCCGGCCTGCGCCCCCTCCAGCGAGAGCAGCTCGAACAGCGCCCGATCGTCGTGCAGCGGCACGCCCCACTCACGGTCGTGGTAGTCGACGTAAAGCGGGTCACCGGCCCCCCATGCGCAGCGCGTCAGGTCGACCGGCGGCTCCATCGGCCAATTCTGGCAGCCGGTATTCTCTGCGGCGTGACCCACGACGAGCGAATCCGCATCATCCTGGTCGACGACCACGAGGTCGTGCGCCGGGGCCTGCGCGGCTTCCTGGAGCTGCAGCCCGATATCGAGGTCGTCGGTGAGGCGGCCGATGGCCTGCAGGCAGTGGATCTGGCCGCCAGCCTGTCGCCGGACGTGGTGCTGATGGACCTGCTCATGCCGAACATGGACGGCCTGACGGCCATCGCCACCATCAAGCAGGCCAGCCCCATGATCGAGATCATCGCGGTGACCAGCTTCATCGAAGAGGAGAAGGTCACCGCCGCCCTGGAGGCCGGGGCCAGCGGCTACCTGCTGAAGGACGCCGACGCCGAGGAGGTGGCTGCCGCCATTCGCGCGGCGCACGCCGGCGAGGTGCATCTGGACGCGGCCGTTGCCCGGCTGCTGGCCCAGCGGCTGCGCACCCGGCGCGACGAGGAACCGGTCGAGCCGCTCACCCCGCGCGAGAAGGAGGTCCTGGCCCAGCTCGGCAAGGGAGCCTCGAACAAGGAGATCGCCTACGAGCTGGCGATCACCGAGCGCACCGCTCGCACCCACGTCAGCAACATTCTGGGCAAGCTGGGCCTCGCCAGCCGCACCCAGGCGGCGCTGTGGGCGGTCGAGCACAAGCTGGTCGACGCCTAGCCGCAGGCAAGACGAAGCCCCGGCCAAATTCCCGTGGCCGGGGCTCGTGGTTAGGAGGAACTCAGGCGGCGGCCATTCCGCTGCCGCTGCGGCCACCGAACAGCTCGGTCACCGAGGTGATCGCGCTGCGCGCCATGGCCATGGGGCTGCCGTAGACGCGGAAGGTGTCGATCACGATCAGGCCGATCAGCCCGACCTCGACCGCCTTCGCGAAATACGCCAGGCCGAAGTACGGCCCCTGGATCGCCCAGGCGACGATGGTCAGTGCCGCGTAGCCGGCCAGCGCCACGCGCGGGAACCAGCTGAAGCGGGCGACCAGCGCGACGGGCGCCACCGAGCCGATGACGTACAGCGCCGCCAGCCCGGCGTAGCCCAGCGCGTTCAGGGTGAACAGCACGCCGCCGAGGCCCAGGTGGATGTAGCCGGTGGTCAGCGCCAGGCCGACAATGGCCACTGTCAGCGCGACGCCGAAACCGTGAGACGAGCGGGTCGCGGGATGGGTATGTGCGGTCATGGGGGACGGTCTCCAGTTGTTGCTTCGGTTCGCGCCGCCTTGCGGCTTGTGACGCGACCGATGCTCGCAGCCGACGCCCGTTGATCCATCGGGCGTTGGAACCACGCGCCTCCCCGATCATCGGCCGATGCGCTCATCGGCCAAGTGACGTAGGTCCCTGCCGGGCGAGGATGGGTGCGGGCTGATCCGGGACCGATCCCGGTATCCTCTGGCGACCATGACCGCCGATGCCGAGCTGCTGAAGGGCGCCGTCCGGGAGGTTGCCCGTCTGCTGCAGGCGGACGGCGCGATGATCTACCTGGTCGACCCGGCCGGCGAGGAGCTGCGATTCGCGCATGACGCCGGCATCACCGACCGTCGCGCGCGGCGCCTCATCAGGGACCTGAGCCTGCCAATTGGGGTGGGGATGTTCGGCACGGCCGTCTCGCGCAAGGCACTGACCGTGACGGATGACTATCCGGCCGATCGTCGCTTCGCACACTCACCGGTCGCCGACGAGATCGTCCGGGCGGCCGGCATGCGCTCGATGGCGGTCACGCCGCTCATCGCCAGCGAACAGGTCATCGGCGCCATGGGCGCCTACTCCACCCGGCCCGCCGCCTTCAGCGAGGCCCAGGTTCGCCTGCTGCGGGCGCTGGGTGACCACGCGGCGACGGCAATCGCCCTTCGTCGCCAGGCGGAAGAGCTGCGCGAGTCCGAGCGGCGCTATCGGTTCCTGGTCGACAACTCGCCGGACCTCATCTGGGAGGTCGACCGCGACGGCAGCTTCACATACCTGTCGGAGACGGCCCGTAGCCTGATCGGCTGGGCGCCGCAGGATCTGAGAGGGCACCATTTCGCCGAGATCGTTGCGCCCGAGTCGCTGCCGAACGTGCTGGAGCACTGGCAGCGCTCGCAGGAGCAGCCCGACCAGCCGCTGCAGTACCGCCTCAACCTGCTGCACAGCGACGGGACCCACGTGCCGATGGAGATCAACGCGCTGGGGATCGTGGTCGATGGCCAGTTCGCCGGCGGCCATGGCTCGATTCGCGACATTCGCGAGCGGGTGGCGCTGGAGGAGGGCCTGCGCCGCCGGACGGTGGAGCTGTCGCGGGCGGTGGAGGTGCAGCGCACGCTGGGCGAGATCGCGCGCAGCATCGTGGAGGTCGAGGACTGGGCCGACACGCTGCAGCAGGTGGTCGACGCCTCGAAGCGGCTCCTGGGCTCCGATGGCGCGCACCTGACGCTGATGGACGAGACCGGCCACAACCTGATCCCCATGGTGGTGGCCAACGACACCGAACCCGCCACCCGCGCGTGGCTGCACCGGCAGCGCTTCCCGATGGGCGGCGGCATCAACGGCCTGGCGGCGGCCACCGCCAGGGCCGCCTGGACGGATGACTACCTGGCCGATCCGCGGCTGCCGCACGACCCGGATGACGACTCGGTCCGGCGACTGGGCCTGGGCGCGGTGGCCGTGGCGCCGCTGTTTGGTCCCGGCGGTGAGGTGATCGGCACGCTGGCCATCACCTATGAGCAGCCGCGGGCCATCGACCCCCGCGACGTCGGCCTGCTGGAGGAGCTGGCTGGCCAGGGATCGATCGCCGCACGCAACGCGCGCCTGTACGAGCAGCTGCGCGACTCGGAGCGCCGCTACCGCCACCTGGTCGACAACTCGCCGGACCTGGTGTGGTCCGTCGACGCCGAGGGCCGCTTCACCTACTTCGGCGACGCGCTGGAGCGCATGACCGGCTTCCGTCCGGAGGAGCTGCTGGGCCAGAGCTTCGAGGTCATCAGCGCGCCGCAGGGTGAGGAGGCGATGCGCGAGGCGTGGCGGGCCATGCAGGAGCGTCCCGACGAGGAGCAGCAGGTGCGCCTGGAGCTGCCGCTGGCCGGCGGCGGCACCATGTCGGCCGAGATCAGCATGGTGGCCACCGTGGTCGACGGCCGCTTCGCCGGGGCGCACGGTTCGGTGCGGGACATCCGCGAGCGCGAGCGGCTGGAGAAGGACCTGCGGCGCCAGGCGGCGGCCATCGCGGCGGGCGAGGAGCGTGCCAACCTGGCGCGCGAGCTCCACGACTCGGTGACGCAGGCGCTGTTCAGCATGGGCCTCACCGCCCGGGCGCTGGAGCTCCTGCTCGACCGCGACCCGGCGGGCGCGCGCCAGAAGCTGGCTGAGCTGCAGGAGCTCCAGAAGGATGCGCTGGCCGAGATGCGCACCCTCATCTTCGAGCTGCGGCCGCAGGGCCTGGAGACCGACGGCCTGGCGCAGGCGCTGCGCAACCACGCGGCCGCGGTGCAGGGGCGGACCGGCCTCAGCGTGTCGGTCGAGGTCGACAGCGAGGAGCGCCTGGCCATCGACGTCGAGGAGGCGCTGTACCGCATCGCGCAGGAGGCACTGCACAACGTGGTCAAGCATGCCAACGCGCAGAGCGCCTGGATCACCCTTCGCCGCTCGGGGCGCAACCTGAAGTTGATGATCGAGGACGACGGCATCGGCTTCGACCCGGAGGCGGTGCCGCGCGGCCACATCGGGCTGGTGGGCATGCAGCAGCGCGCGGAACGCATCGGCGCGGAGCTGGACATCGGCCCGCGGCCGGGAGGCGGGACGCGGGTGCGCGCCCGGTTGGTGCTGCGCGGCGGGCGACGGCCCACCGCTGCCGCGGGGCCAGTGGCGGTCACGGCGGAATGACGTAGGCGGCCATGGGTCGCACTGACGACGACACGCCGCTTGATGCGGCATAGCATCGGAGCATGACAACAACGGACCTGGGAATGGCCCCGGGTGAGAACCCCCGCAACCCCCGCGTCGCGGTGGTCGACGCAGATCGAAGAGTGCAGCAGTCCATCGCCGAAGTCCTGCGCGTGGCAGGTGTCGAAGTGATCGGCACCGCCGGTGACGTGCGCAGCGCAATGGAGCTGGTCGAGGCCAAGCAACCGACCGTGCTCCTGGTCGACCCGCGGCTGCCGGACATCGACGCAGGGCGTGCCCTGCTGTCCGGCATCTCGCTGGGCTGGCCGTCAGTGCGTCTGGTGCTCATGGGATGGACCGATGAGCGCGAGGGCGTCCCGGCCGAGGCGGCCTTCGTCTCGAAGTCGGCACTGCCCGAGGAGTTCGTGGCCGCCACCCTGGAGGCCTGCAACTGCTGACCTGAGGCCCCCGCCTCAAATGTCACCTGGCTGCTTTGCCGCCATGCGATGATCAGCGCATGGCGTCCAGCCCGGCCCCAGGACGGCTGACCGTCGTCGCCACCGCCTTCGCGAACCCATCCATCCGCCGCGTGCTGCTGGCGTTCGGCGGCTTTTCGCTGGAGGCGGTCACCGGCCAGCCGGCCAGCACCGCCGCGGCAGATGCGCTGGTGAGCGAGCGGCTGGCAGGGGACGAGGCGCATGCGAGCGCGTGACGTGGGCATCCAGCTGGGTGCCCTGCCGCCGGGCCGGCTGAATGCCATCACCGACGTGGAGGGCGTCCGGGTGGGGCACACCACCCTGATCCGAGGCGATAAGGTGCGCACCGGCGTGACCGTCGTCGTTCCGCATGGCGACGATCCAGGCGCGAACCCGGTGTTCGCGGGGGCGCACACGCTGAATGGCAATGGCGAGATGACAGGCCTGGAATGGATCCGCGAGGCTGGCACGCTGATCAGCCCTATCGGCCTGACCAACACCCACTCGGTGGGGATCGTTCATCACGCGCTGGTCGGCGCCGGCGTCCGGCAGGCGCCGGACGCTGCGCACCCACGCTGGTCGCTGCCGGTGGTGGCCGAGACCTGGGACGGCTACCTGAACGACATCGACGGTCGCCACGTCACCGAGGACGACGCTTTGGCCGCATTGGCGGCGGCGGCTGCCGGCCCGGTGGAAGAGGGGAACGTTGGCGGCGGCACCGGCATGAAGGCCTTCGGCTTCAAGGCCGGCATCGGCACTGCCTCGCGGGTGGTCCCCGAGGAGCACGGCGGCTTTACCGTCGGCGCGGTGGTGCAGGCCAACTTCGGCAGGCGCGAGCGGCTGATGATCGACGGCGTGTTGGTCGGCCGCGAGATCCCGCAAACCGACATCCCCGGCCCGGACCCCGCTCCGCGGGTAGGCAGCTCGATCATCGTGGTGCTGGCCACCGACGCTCCGCTGCTACCGCACCAGTGCCGGCGCCTGGCGCAGCGCGCCACGATCGGCGTGGCACGCACCGGCGGGGGAGGCGAGCACGACAGCGGCGACATCTTCCTGGCCTTTGCCACCGGCAATCGCAACCTGCGCGCGGAGGACCATGCCGACGCCATCACGCGCGACCTGGTGATGCTCGACGACGACCACATCACGGCTTTGTTCTGGGCGGCCATCGAGGCCACCGAGGAGGCGATCGTCAACTCCCTGCTGGCTGCGCGCACCATGACCGGCAACGGCGTCACCTTCCACGCGCTTCCGGTGGACCGCCTGCTGGAGGTCATGCGCCGATACGGACGCGGGCCGGTCTAGAGTGCCATGGCCCGGCGGATGGCCGCCGGGTCGGCCGCGACCGGCGTCAGCGAGCCCTCCTCGATGTCCAGGATGGCATCTGGGTCCTTCAGGCCGTGGCCGGTCAATATGCAGACAACGCCCTCCGAGGGACGGAGGCGGCCTTCGCTCGCAAGCCGCGCGACGCCGGCCACGCCGGCCGCGGATGCAGGCTCGCAGAACACGCCCTCGGTGGCAATGACGCGCCGCTGCATCTCGACGATCTCGGCGTCGCTCACCGCCTCGATCACCCCGCCGGACTGGTCGCGGGCCTCCTCGGCTCCCCGCCATGAGGCCGGGTTGCCGATGCGGATGGCCGTGGCGACTGTTTCCGGCTGCTCCACCGGAGCGCCGCGCACGATGGGCGCGGCGCCATCGGCCTGGAAGCCAAGCATGCGTGGACGACGGCCGCCGGGAGTGATGCCGGCCTCGGCATAGCGGACGAAGCCGGACCAGGCGGCGGTGATGTTGCCGGCGTTGCCCACCGGCAGGGCCACCGCCTCCGGCGACTCGCCCAGGGCGTCGACGATCTCCCACGCCATGGTCTGCTGGCCGGAAATGCGATCCGGGTTGATCGAGTTGACGACCGCCACGGCCCCCTCCTCCCCCAGCTGGCGCACCGCGGCCAGCGCGTCATCGAAGTTGCCGTCGACCATGACCAGCCGCGCCCCGGCAGCCACGGCCTGGGCCAGCTTGCCGCGCGCGACCTTGCCGGCGGGCAGCACCACGTGGCACGGCAGGCCGGCGGCTGCCGCGTAGGCGGCCGCCGAGGCGCTGGTGTTGCCGGTCGAGGCGCAGACCACCGCCCGGGCGCCGCGGCGCAGGGCCCTGTTGACGGCGAGCACCATGCCACGGTCCTTGAAGCTGCCGGTCGGGTTGGTGCCCTCGAACTTCAGGAAGAGACGCTCAAGTCCCAGCTCGGCGCCCAGCCGGCGGGCGTGCAGCAGTGGCGTGCCGCCCTCGCCAAGGGTCAGCGGAAACTTCTCGCCGTCCTCGGCCAGCAGCTCGGCGTAACGGTCAAGGAGCGGCACCGCAGCAGGCATGACGGCGAGTATAGGAACGCTTGACTCGGGTGCGCGATTTGCCTGCCCGCCCGCCACGCGAGCGTGCCTAGCATCGCGACCGAGCGGTGGGACGTGACCGAGCGCTGCCCATAGGTGGTGGCGTGCCACCGCCGGAGGGAGGCCCGTGGGGACAATTCCCTTCCTCGTTGCGCTGGGCCTGGCGCTGCTGGGCGCCGTACTGTTGGCGGTCGGCGCCCGCGGCCCGTGGCTGGCCGCGCTCGGCGGCGGCGCCATGCTGGGCGTGGCGGGCGCGATCCTGCTGCTCGGTGGCCGGATGCTGCCGCTGGGCTCGCAGACCCCGCTGGTGGTGGTGCTGCTTGGCCTGGGCGTCGGCCTGAGCGTGGGCCTTGCAGGCTGGTGGCGCCGCCGCCAACCCTAGCGCGGTAGGGCGCGCAGTCCGGAAGCTAGCTGGTCAGCGCGTCGTGGACGATGCGTGCCTGCTCGGTGGCGTGGGCTGCGGGGTAGCCCTCTGCCGGGCGTGAGCGCTCGGGGCGGCTGATGTCGCCCAGCGGGATCCGGAACGGGACCAGGTGGCGAATCTTGGGCAGCACGAACTTGCGGGCGCCCATGTTGCGCGGCTCCTCCTGGACCCACGACACGCGCTCGACGTTGGGGTAGCGGGCCAGGACGCGCTGCAGGTCGTCGGTCGGAAAGGGGTACAGCCGCTCGGCGCGCACGATGGCCAGCTCCGGATGCGCGCCGCGCTCCTCGGACGTGACGAGGTCGTAATAGATCTTGCCGCTGCAGATGACGACGCGCTGCACGGCGGCTGCGGCCGGGTCATCGGCCACCCATGGGTCATCCAGGACCGATGCGAAACCCCCCTGCGCCAGCTCGGTCACCGGCGACGCCGCCTCCGGCAGGCGGAGCAGCGACTTCGGGGTCATGACCACCAGCGGCCGCGCGTCGGCGTGCCGCGCCTGGCGTCGCAGCAGGTGGAAGTACTGCGCCGGGGTGGTGGGATAGCAGACCCGGATGTTGCCCTCCGCGCCGAGCGCCAGGAAGCGCTCCAGCCGGGCCGATGAGTGCTCCGGGCCCGATCCCTCGTAGCCGTGGGGGAGCAGCAGGGTCAGCCGTGACGTCTGCCGCCACTTGGCCAGCCCGGCGATGATGAACTGGTCGATGATGATCTCGCCGCCGTTCACGAAGTCGCCGTACTGCGCCTCCCACAGCACGAGCGCCTCCGGCGCGGCGACGGCGTAGCCGTACTCGAACCCCATGGTGGCGTACTCGGACAGCGGGCTGTTGTGCAGCTCGAAGCCGGCGTGCGCGCCTTCGAGATGCTGGATGGGGGTGTAGGGCTCGCCGCTCTCGGTGTCCCACAGGGTCTGGTGCCGCTGGCTGAACGTGCCGCGCACCGTGTCCTGGCCGGTGAGCCGGATGGGGGTGCCCTCGCTGACCAGCGAGGCGAAGGCCAGCGACTCGGCGTGCGCCCACTCCAGCCGCCCGGCGTCGTCGGCGATCGCCGCGCGGCGGCGCTCCAGCTGCTTGGCCAGCTTGGGGTTGATGTGGAAGTCGCCGGGCCAGCTGTGCAGCTGCGCGTCGAGCCGGCGCAGCTCGTCGAGCGGCACGGCGGTCTCCGGCTCCGGCGACTGGTCGGTGGTGATGGCCTCGGCCCCGCGGTCGAGCTGCGGCTCGGAGTGGCGGCGGCGCACCTCGGCCTGGCGTGCGGCCAGGTCGCGTGCGGGATCCGCGGCCACGGCATCGGCCTCCTGCCTCGACAGGACGCCGGCGCTCACCAGGATGGCGGCGTACAGCTCGCGGACCGATGGCTGCTCGGCGATGGCGGCCGCCATGCGCGGCTGGGAATAGGCCGGGTCGTCGCCCTCGTTGTGCCCGTAGCGCCGGTAGCCCACCAGGTCGATCACCACGTCGGCGTGGAAGCGCTGGCGGTACATCATCGCCAAGCGGGCGGCTGCCAGGCTGGCCTCGGCATCGTCGGCGTTGACGTGAATGATCGGCACGTCGAAGCCCTTGGCCAGGTCGCTGGAGTAGTCGGTCGAGCGGCCCTCGTCCGGCCCGGTGGTGAAGCCCACCTGGTTGTTGGCGATGATGTGCACCGTGCCGCCGGTGGTGTAGCCGGCCAGGCGCGCCATGTTGAAGGTCTCGGCAACCACGCCCTGCGCGGCGAAGGCCGCGTCGCCGTGGATCAGAATCGGCAGCGTGCGCTGGTGGTCCACCGCCACGACGGGCTGCGAGCGGTCAGTCTGCTCGGCGCGCGCCCGGCCCTCGACCACCGGGTTGACCGCCTCGAGGTGGCTGGGATTGGGTGACAGCGTGACCCGCACCTCGCCGCTCGGGGTGGGGAAGTCGCCCTCCGCTCCGAGGTGGTACTTCACGTCGTCGGAGCCGCCCTTCGGCGTTCGGGCATCGGTTCCGGTCCTGCCCGCCTCGAACTCGGCCAGGATGGCCTCGTACGGCACGCCGACCACGTGGGCCAGCACGTTCAGCCGTCCGCGATGCGCCATGCCGATGACCGCCCTCCGGCTGCCTGCGGCCGCGGCATCGGCCAGCACCTGGTCCAGCATGGGCACCATGACGTCCAGGCCCTCGATGCTGAAGCGCTTCTGCCCCAAATAGGCCCGATGCAGGAAGCGCTCGAGCCCCTCCACCGCTGACAGCCGCTCCAGCAGCCGCTTCTGCTGCTCCGGTTCCAGCGGCCGGCGGTGCTCGCCCGACTCGATCACCTGGCGCAGCCAGACGCGCTCCTCGTGGCTGGCGATGTGCTCGACCTCGTAGGCGATGGAGCCGCAGTACGTGGCCTCCAGCTGCGGCAGCGCCTCGGCCAGGGTCGCGCCGGGCACGTCCACCCGCAGCAGCTCTGCCGGGATGGTGGCCATCGCCTCCGGAGTCAGGCCCAGCGGCTCGGGGTCGAGCGCCGGATCGCCGGGCGGCGGGCTGCCCAGCGGATCCAGGCGGGCCGCCAGGTGTCCGAAGGACCGATACGCCCGCACCAGCGCCACCGCCGCAGCCACGGCCCTGGCGTCGGGACCGACTGATGGATGCACGTGACGTGGAGCCGATGAGGTGGCCGACGCCTGCGTCGCGGGCTGCGCTTCGATGCGAGCGGCCGCTTCGGCCGTTGCGCCCATGGCGCCGAACAGGTCGGGGTAGAAGTCGTCGCCGCCGGCCAGCAGCGCGTCGACGCGGCGCAGGAAGGCGCCCGATTCGGCGCCCTGGATGATGCGGTGGTCGTAGGTCGAGCTGATGGTCATCACCCGGCCGGCGCCCGTGTCGCGAATCGCGCCGGTGGCCACGATGGTCCCCTGGCCGGGCATCAGCCGCGGCACCGAGGCGGTGGTTCCCAGGGTGCCGGGGTTGGTCAGGGTGATGGTGGCGCCGGCATAGTCGTCGGGCGAGAGGCGGCTGTTGCGCGCCCCGTCGACCAGCTGCTCGTAGCGCGCGTGAAACTCGGCGAAGTCCATGCCATCGGCCGCCTTGATGACTGGCACCACCAGGAAGCGGCTGCCATCGGGCCGCTCGACGTCGACCGCCAGGCCAAGGTTCACGCCACCGGGATCCACCCGGTGCGCGGCCCCATCGGCCTCCAGGAAGTAGTGGGTCATGGCCGGCTGCTCGGCGGCGGCGCGCACGATGGCCCAGCCGATGAGGTGGGTGAAGCTCACCTTGCGCGGAGCGAGCTGCGCGTTCAGCGCGCGGCGCATGCCCTCCAGGATCGCCACCGGCACGTCGCGGAAGCTGGTGGCGGTGGGCACGCCCAGGCTTGCGGCCATGTTTTTCGCCAGCCGGGCGGCCGGTCCCTTGATGGGCGTGGCGCCGGGAGGCAGCGTTGCTGATGCGGTGCCTGGCGATGGTGGCGTTTCCGTTCCCGGCTGTGCCGAGCCGTTGCCCGCGTCGACCGCGGGAGGCGCCTGTTCTGCGTGTGCTGGTGCGGCGGGTGCTCCCCGGCTGCCGCCGGATTCGAACAGCGTGCGCCACTCGCGGTCCACCGACGTCGGGTCGCGGCGGAACTGCTCGTACAGCTCGGCCACGTAGCCGGCGTTCACCGGGTTCATCTCGTCGAGCGCGCGCTGCACCTCCGGCGACTGCTCGACGTTGGGTGGCTGGCCGGGCGGCGTTGGATCAGGCGGCATCTGCCCTAAGAATAGGGCGTCCGCGCCGCGGCTCTCCGCACGGCTCTCAATGAGCGAGCGGTCAGGCGCTCGCGCGCCGGCGCCGATAGGCCCGCGACTTCATGCGACTGCCGCAGATGGCCATGGTGCACCACGTTCGCGAGCGGTTGCGCGAGGTGTCCAGAAAGAGCCAGCGGCATCCGTGGTTGCGGCAGGCCTTCACCCGGCTCCAGGTGCCGTCGGCCAGGGCGCCCGCCACCCCGGACAGCAGCGCGGCCACGAAGCCGTCCACGCCCGGCCGCGCCGGCTCCAGGCTATACGCGCCCCGCGCGAACTCCACGCGCAGCGGCGCCAATTCGGCAGCCGCGTTCAGCGCCGCCAGGCCGCCGATGGGCGCCGCGCCACCGTTGTTCGCCTCCCCAAGGGCGCGAAGCCTGTCCCGCAGCTCGATTACCCGTCGATACTCGGCTTCGGTCGGCGTCGCGTCCGCCGGGATATGGTTCGCGCGCATCCAGGCGGCCAGCTGGGCCGGCGTCGACAGCTCGTCGATTGCGCTCTCGAGGTCATGGGTGTTGACGAACTCCAGGACCAGCTCGAGGCGAGGTTCCATGGCCACAGCCTACCGTCACCATCGTTCGGTGTCTTGCAGGTGATACGGCGCTGTCAGCCGAGGGTCGGCTCCTCGTCATGCCGGTCGCCAGCAACGAAAGCGCGGATCAGCAGTGCCACGCCGAGCACGATGATCACCGCCGGCAGCAGCCAGTCAGGGAGCGGCAGCTTCTGGCCGGAGATGCCAATCACGCCCTCGAAGAACAGGTAGCCGGCGATGAACAGGCCGGCGGCGGTGACCACCTGCCAGAATCCCTCGCGCATCATCCGGCCGCTGCCGGTGCGGATGCCGTGCAACAGCATGCCGATGCCGCTGCCGCCCGGGCCGACGAGTGCCCAGGCATAGGCCCAGCTCTCCCAATGGTCGGTGGTGTTCTGGTAGAGCAGGATCAGGCCGACGATGGTGATGATGCTGCCGGCGATCGTCATCCCCACGCCGCCGCGCTGGCTCAGGCCGATGGCCGCCAGGATGACCCCCGGCACGATGACGTAGAACGGCCACGAGGCGCG
>DATBIY010000033.1:0-18265 GCA_036556695.1 Candidatus Limnocylindria bacterium | reverse complement strand
GCACCTGGGTGTCGCGGAGCTCACCGATGGCGGAGAGCGGCGCGAAGGCCAGCCACGTCAGCCAGGTGAGCAGCGCCAGCCCCGCCGAAGCCAGCGGCAGCCCGGTGGCCCGCGGCACGACGTAATGGAGCGTGGCGTATGCCATGCCCAGGAGCCACATGGTGACGACCGCGCGCTCGATGAAGACCGATACCAGCGCGACCGTCAGGTTCGGCAGCTCGATCAGGAAGTCGACGAGGCCCAGCGCCGCGCTGAGGCCGGTGAGGCCGGCCAGGCCGAGCAGCGCCACGCCGGCGAACCAGGTGCTGATGTAGCCACTGCGGATGCCCGCGCCGGCGGTGGCCAGGAACGAGCCGGTGATCAGCAGCGCGCCGAGCGCCAGCCCGCCGCCGATGAACCACGGGATGGCGGTGAGCGGCGCGTTCGGACCGAGGTCGAAGACGTAGAGGGCGCCGATGCCGCCGGCGAGCGCCAGGTTCCAGATCGCCAGCGCCACGTTGACGAGCTTCTCGCCCGCCAGTGGCCGCCCGAACAGTCGCGGCGTCATGAAGGCGATGGCGGCGAAGCCGGCGTTCGAGAGCCAGCCATAGACGGTGGCGTTGGCGAAGGCCGCGTCCACCCGTCGCTCGTTCAGCTCGAAGCCGAGGTCGAAGATGCCGAATGGGAAGGCGAGCTCGAACGGCACGATGCGGATGGCGATCGCCAGCGCCCCGATGCCGGTCGCGATAGCCAGCCAGACGGCGGCGGCCACGACGAAGCCGGTGGCGGCGCTGTCGGTGCCGCCGGGAATCAGGCTGCGGCGTCGCTTCGGCGGCGTGTCGTAGGGGCGGCTCTTCTTCGGGTTGCGGTTCACCGTCATCGGTGCGCGTCGACCCTCCATGGGGCTCGCTCGGGGCTCAGTAGGCCGCCGCATTGTACCGAACCGGATTCGCCGCGCGACGCGTCCGGGGCCGGACAAGACGAAACCCGCCTGGCGGGAGGCGGGTTTCGAGGCTGGGAATCGTGGTTGCGGGGGATGGATTCGAACCACCGACCTTCGGGTTATGAGCCCGACGAGCTACCACTGCTCCACCCCGCGGCCGCCTATGCTAGCCACGCGGTTGGCATCGGTCAAACCATCGGCGGTGGTCTGCGGAGGTGTTTGTGGGCGAAGCGTTCAGCGGCATTGGCCGCATCGGCCAGGTCAGGATCGCGGTCTCGGATGTCGATCGCGCGGTCGCCTTCTACCGCGACGTGCTGGGCATGCCGTTCCTATTCCAGTTCCCGGGCATGGCCTTCTTCGAGCTGGGCGACACGAGGCTGATGCTGGTCGACCCCGAGAGCCGCGATTTCGGCGGCCAGTCGGTCATCTACTACGAGGTGCCCGACATCAACGCCGCGCACGAGTGGCTGGCGGCGCGCGGCGTGCAGTTCGATGATCGTCCGCACGTCGTCCACAAGGACGACGCGCACGAGGAGTGGATGTGCTTCTTCCGCGACCCGGACGACAACGTGCTGGCGCTGATGAGCAAGGTGCCTCTCGCGTAGGCTCCGCTACAATGCGCGCGTGGTCCGCTCCCGCGGACTCGCGAGCCCCGTACGTCCGCAGGAGGGTTTGCGCGCGCCGATGGCTGTGAACCCCAAGAAGCTCCGGCCATACGATCAACCACCGCGTGTCCGTCGCCCGCTGATTCCCAGCCGGCCGGACAGCGCCGCCACGGCATTCCTGGTGCTTGCTGCGCTGTGGCTGATGGCCGCCACCGGCCTCGGCGCCCTGTGGCTGCTGACGCTCGCCTTCCCGGAGCAGCTGCACTTCGAGATGGAGTTCGCGCTGCCGATCATCGGCACGCTGGGGATCGAGTACAGCGCCGATACCGTGGCCTCGGGATTCTCGAACGCCCTTGTCTTCGGCTGGCTGTCGAACGCGGCGTTCGCCGCCGTCCTGTTCATCACGCCACGCCTCACCGGCGCACGGCTGGTAGGAGAGACCGCCGCCTGGGGCGGGATGGCCGCCTGGAACCTGGGCGTGGCGTCCGGCCTGGCGGGCTTGTACATCCCGCAGCTCGCCGGTCACGGGCCGCTGGCCGAGTTCCCCCTGCCCTCCGACGGCCTGATGCTGCTGGGCATGCTGAGCGTCAACTACGCCTTCTGGCGCACGGTTCTAGCCGCCGGTCGGCAGCTGCCATACGTCAGTGTCTGGTTCTTCGGCGTGGCGCTGCTGGCCAGCATGGGCGCCTACGCGTTGGGCGCGGCCGCCCAGGCCGGCGCGACTTTCATCAACCTGGACGAGACCACCGTCGCGCTGATCTACGCCTTCGTGGCGCGCATCCTGGCGACCTACTGGATCCTGGGCGTCGCGCTGGGCACGCTGCTCTACCTGGTTCCGCGGGTCACGCTCAACGCGCTTGCCTCCGGCGGGCTGGCAGCCGCCGCCTGGCTGCTGTGGGCCGGCTTCGCGGGGCTTTCGTCGATCGGCGCCCTGGTGGATCCATCGGTTCCGTACGTGGTCACGGCGCTTGGCAACGCCGGAACCATCCTGCTCGTGGCTCCGGTGTTCCTGGTGGTGGCAGTGCTGGCCATGAGCATGCACGGACGCTGGGCGATGGCCCTCATCCCCGGCACGCTGGCCCTGTGCCTGGTGTCGATGACGTTCCTGCTCGCCTCGTCGTTGCTCGAGGCGATTGGCGTGCTGCGCTCGGTCCAGGACCTGGTGCGCGGCACCGAGTGGCCGGCCGGCGCATCGCTGTTCGGCACGCTTGGCGCCGCCACGTTCGCCTTCCTGGCCCTTGCCGACCACGCGGCGCCGCGCATGTTCCGCCGCGACTGGAAGGGCAGCCTGCTCGACGAGGGGCTGCTGTGGGCGACGTTTGCCGGGACCGCCATGGCCGGACTGGCGCTGCTGGGCGCCGGCATCGTGCACGGCTCGCTCATGCTCGACGGGGAGGCGCCCGCGGCCATAGGCGGGACAATGATGTGGTTCCGCCTGGTGGCGGCCGGCGGCCTTGGCCTGGCGTCGCTGGGCGGCGTCTGCCTGCTCCTGAATCTGTTCCTGATGTACACCACCGCTCGGCGCGCGGATTACTCCGCGGTCGACGTGGCACCCGCTGCAGCCGAGTGAACCCATGACCGTCCGCACCCCCATCGACGTCGGCTCTCGTGGCATCCCCGGCTGGGCAATCGGCCTTGTCGTGCTGGTCTTCCTGGTCGGTGGCGTGTACCTGGCCGGCAACCTGAGCGGTGAGAACCCGCCGATCATCGGCGCACCTTCCGGTTCGGCCGGCGCTCCCAACCTCGAACAGCAGGCGCGCCAGATCATCGAGAACAAGGCGCAGCCGGCCTGCACCGCCTGCCATGGCGACGATCTCACCGGCGGGGCCGGTCCGGACCTGCATGGCGTGGCCAGCGGTCCCGTCAGCGAGAACCTGCAGGAGCTCGGCCAGAGCAACCCGGACGACTGGGCGCACCTGTGGATCGACGGCACCGGGCCGGAGGTCGAGGGGCTCGAGCGCGGCGGCATGCCGCCGTTCGGCACACAGCTGACGGCTGAAGAGATCGACACCATCGTCGAGTACCTGAAGTCCCTGCAATGACCGATCCGGCCGACCGGCCGGCGCGCACCGTCCCCGTCCTCATCGGCGGCTCGGAGATGGCCGATATCGACCAGGCCGCCCAGCGCCTTGGCCTCTCCCAGGACGCGCTGATGGAGGCCGCCGGCGCGGCAGTCACCGAGGTCGCCCTGGCAGAGCTGGCGCGCCTGGATGAGCCGATGCACGGGCCGGGCGGGCCGCTCACCGGCGCGCCGCTGACTGCCATCTTCTGCGGGCCCGGCAACAACGGCGGAGATGGCTTCGTAGCGGGACGCCGGCTGGCGGCCGCCGGACGGCGCGTGGTGATGGTTCTGGTTGGCGACGCCTCCAAGGTCGGCACCTCCGGTGGCGCCGCCGCCCATAACTGGACGGTGCTGCAGGCGATGGCCAGCGCCGGCTCGCTAGAGCTGTTCGTGGCGCCCACCCCAGAGCTGCTGCTCCAGCTGCGGGCGCGCCTGTCGCCGGCCAGCCTGCTGATTGACGCGCTGCTGGGAACCGGGTCGTCCGGACCGCCGCGGGAGCCGATCTCCACCGCCGTAGACCTGCTGAACGGCATTCGCGTCCACGCCCGCGCCGCCGGGCGGCCGTGCAGCGTCCTGGCGGTCGATGCACCGACCGGCGTGGACGTCACCGACGGCAGCCACGCGTCACCAGTCGTGGAGGCGGAGGTGACCGTCACCTTCCACCGCGCGCGGGCCGGCTTCGCGCTCGACGCGGAGGCGCGCCGGCTGGCCGGCCGCTACCTGGTGGCACCCATCGGCATCCCGCTCGAAGCGGAGGAGGGCGTGGTGCCCCCGGACGGCGAGTTTCCGCCGGCGCGCATCACCGAGGTCAACTGGCAGGAGCCGGTGAAGCGCCAGGGGGAGGGCTTCGTGCGCCCCGGCGACGGGGTCGGGGCCGGCCCCGGCGTCCAGGAGTAGCGGCTCAGCTCGAGCCGGGCTTCACCAGCGTCTCGCCCGAGGCGCAGAGCGGGCACGCATCCGCCTCCCAGGAGGTGATCTCGATGCGCCCCAGGGCGGTGAGCGGCACGCCCAGGTCCGCGTCCCGCGTGGAGCGGTCCACGATGACCGCCGCCGCCAGCGGCTCGCCGCCGGCGGCGCGCACCGCGTCGATCGTCTCGCGGACCGAGGCGCCGGTGGTCAGGATGTCGTCGACCAGCACGATCCGGTCGTCGGAGCTCACCGGCCAGCCGCGGCGCAGCGCCCGGCGGCCACGCTCCATGGGCTCGGCGAAGACGCCGCGCACCTGGTGGCCCAGTCGTGGTCCCAGCTGGCGCGCCGTGTCGAAGGCCAGCAACACGCCACCGGTGGTGGGTCCCACGACAAGCGTGGGGTCGTGCGCGGCCAGCGCATCGGCCAGGCGGCGGCCGATTTCCACCGCCAGCGGCGGGTACTGGAGCACGGCGAACTTCTCGAGGTAGCGATCGGAATGGCGGCCGGACTTCAGCAGGAAGTGGCCGCCGCGCAGCGCGCCGGCGGCCTCGAAGAGCTCCTCGATCGACGCGGCGGCGGCATCGGCCAGCAGGGGAGCGCGCAGCGCCATCGGCCTATTCGTACACCGCGCTGAAGTCGACGGCCGGGTAGCGCTCGGAGAGCGCGTCGGTGACCCACTGCAGGACGTCGGCCGGGTCGTAGAAGCCGGCGACCACCCTGGCGTCGGTCACGGTCAGGCCCGCGCGCCGCGGATCCAGGTCGAGCGCCGCGCCGGCCGGCAGGTCGGACAGGTCGAGGCTGGTCTCGAAGCGGCCATCGGCGCGCAGGATCAGCGTGTCCTCCGCCTCGTCGAGCAGCAGCAGGTCGCCGGTCCGCGCCAGCACGTCCTCGGCGTTGGCTGCGAACTCGCGCAGGATCTGGCGCTGCTGGTCGGCGATCTGGCCGCGGAAGGCATCGGCCAGCTGCCACAGCCGCTGGGCAGCCAGCGTTTCCTGCTGGGTCGGGGGCAGGCCGGACTGCCAGTCATCCGCGCCGGCCTCGACCAGCTCCTCCTCGGCGGCCAGCTCATCCGCCGGCAGCAGATGGCCGGCCGGGTCGCGCGCGGCCTGCTGGAACCAGGCGAAGATGTCGGCCGGGTTGTAGAGCTCGGCGATCTCGGCGTACGACTCGACCACCTGCTCCTCGTCGTACCACTCGTTGTCGGCCGGATCCTGGTAGGTCAGCCGCGTGGTCCAGGTCTCGTCGACCGGGTGGAAGAGCAGGTAGTCCTGGTCGTCGTCGACCAGCTTGATCGGCCCGATCTCGCGCAGCCGCTCGCGGTTGGCGTCCACGAAGCGGCGCAGCTGCTCGGTGGCCTCGTACAGGAAGTCGCGCCGCTCGAGCTCCGCCTCCTGGGCGAGCTCGCGGAGCGCCGTGATCCGCGGTGCGCTCACGCGTTCAGCCTCCTCATCCGTGCCGTCTCATGGCTTGTACACGAAATCGGGGCCCATCCGCTCGCGGAGGAAGATGGTGTGCTTGCGATCGAAGATCGATTCGGCCACACGGTGGCCAAAGCCGCGCGCGCCGGGATCGGCATAGAGCTGGTCCAGGACGGCGTAGTTCGGCAGGTCCAGGATGATCAGGTTGTCCCACTCCGAGCCCTCGGTGACGTTGAACCAGCCGACGAAGCGGATGCCGTACTCTCGCTCGTAGCGCTTGGCGGTGCGCGGGAAGACATGGCGCATGCCGCGCTTGAACAGCATGTCGCGGCCCTTGCGCACGTTGAAGAAGGTCACCATCAACGGCATCAGCGGCGCGTCCCCACGCGGTCCAGGCCGATGCCGATGGCCAGGCCGATGCCGATGCCCAGCGCGATTCCGACGCCGATGTTGTCCAGCGCCACGCCCAGGGCAGTACCGATACCGATGCCGATGGCGGTCCACACCCCGACATTCGTGTTGCGGCGCGGCTCCTGCTCAGTCACGCGGCTGCTCCTGGTTGGCGGGCGGCTGCTCCTCCTGGGTGTTCTCCAGCATGTCGGCGCTGCTGATGACCCGCGGCGCCTGTTTGGCCGCTCCCACGGTGCGTCCCCGCGTTCCGCGCCGCTGGGCGAAGAAGACGCGCAGCAGGAAGATCGAGGTCATGCTCAGGAAGAAGAGCAGGAAGAGATCGATGAACAGCAGGGTGGCCAGCAGCCAGACCGGCCAGTTGAAGCGGAAGAGGCCGACCGGGATCAGCAGCAGGATGATGGCGAACAGGATCGCCTGCCAGATGAAGCAGCCGAACCCGGGTCCCTCGTTCGGGTCCAGGTCCTCGTTGTAGCGAACGCTCATGCATCACTCAGGCCGGAGCTGGTCAGTGGCGCCGGGATGGTCCCATATCCAAGAAAGCACCGCATGACGTTGGGTCGGGGCAGGTCGCGCCGGCCGGCGCCATGCCCGATCTCCCCGCCGGCAAATGGCGGCGAGGCCGGCCACTCGACCGCCAGCTCGGCCAGCAACGCCGCGCCCAGCGGCGTCACCAGCGGCACGCCCATGCCGTCGGTGTAGTGCGGGGCGCCGCCCAGCAGCTCGACCACCACCGGGTTCGGGGTGCCCAGGTTGACGGGCGAGACGTACACCTCGCGCACGCCCAGGGTGTACAGCGAGCCGATGACGGCAACGGTGGCCACCAGCCCCTCGATGCCGCTCGTTCCGGTGAAGACCAGGTCCTGCGGCCGCTGGCCCGCGTGGCGGGCCGCCGCCGCCGCCAGCCGCTGCAGCGTTCGTGCGGCGCGCTCGGAGGTCGATGCCGGGATGCGAGCCTGCTGCAGGACGGCGAGCATTTCGCCCAATCGCTCCAGGCGGCTGGTCGGTCGGCTGGAGATGCGGACCTCCACGGCAGCCACCGGGCCCTTGTGCACCTCGCGCACGACGAGCTCGAAGCCGATGCCCTCGTCGGCCAGTGGCGCGACCACGTCGCGCAGGTCAGCCTCGAGCAGCCCGGCGGAGACGAGCCCGCCGAGGATCATCTCGCCGCTCGCGCCGGACGCGCAGTCGAAGTACGCCTGTCGGGCCACGTCCTGCATGGGCCTCGCATGGTCCCACAGCCGGCAATGGCGCGCCCCGGGCGCTGCTACCTCAAGCCGGGAGATCGTCCACGTACGTTGCGCGGCCGCCGGCGATGGTGAGCCGCACGACCCCCGGCAGCTTCCTGCCGAGCAGCGGCGTGTTGGCCGATCGCGAGGCCAGCGCACCGACCTCCACGCTCCAGCGCCGTTCCGGCTCGAAGGCCACGATGTCCGCCTCGCGTCCGACCCCCAGCGATCGCTGCTCGCCGATCAGTGCGGCCGGCCGCGTGGCCAGCGCGGCGATCAGCGTGCTCAGCTCCAGCCGGCCGGCGGCCACCGCCTCCAGCCCAAGGCCCAGGGCCGTCTCCAGCCCGATCATCCCAGGCGCCGCATTGGCGAATTCCACGGCCTTGCGCTCTGGCGGATGCGGCGCATGGTCGGTGGCGATGGCGTCGATTGTTCCGTCGGCCACGCCGGCCAGCAGCGCCAGCGCGTCCTGGCGGCTGGGCAGCGGCGGGTTGACGCGGCAGCGACCGTCGTAGGCAAGGGCCGGGTCGAGCACGGCGTCCACGGCCCCCTCCTGCTCCCAACTGAAGCGTCGGTCGCCGGCGACCCAGGCATCGGTCAGCGCCAGGTGGTGCGGGGTGACGTCGCAGGTCACCGGCAGGCCGCGCTCCTTCGCGCGCCGCACGGCGTCGAGCGCGGCGGCCGTGGAGAGGTGGGTGAGATGCAGCCGCGCGCCGGTCTCAGCGGCCAGCGCGATGTCGCGCTCGACCAGCGTCACCTCGGCGCTGGCCGGCCAGCCGGCCAGGCCCAGCCGCGTGGCGGTCGGCCCGGATCGCATGACGCTGCCCGCCGCCAGCGACGCGTCCTCGGCGTGCTCGATGAGCGGCACCCCCAGCGGGGCGAGGTAGGCGAGCACCGCCCGGGCCAGCGAGGCGCTGGGCAGCGCGGTTCCGTCGTCGCTGAAGCCGGCCACTCCCATGCCCGCCAGCTCGGCGAGCGGCGCCGGTCGCTCGCCGTCGCGCCCCACGGTTGCGGCCGCCACCACGCGGACGCGGGCCGCGGCATCGCGGGCGCAGGCCTGCACCCAGGCGACGCGCGCCGGCTCGTCGAGCGGCGGCTCGGTGTTCGGCATGGCGCACACCGTGGCGTAGCCGCCGTGGGCAGCGGCCCGCGTGCCGCTGGCGATGTCCTCGGCCGTTTCGCCGCCAGGCTGGCGCAGGTGGGTGTGCAGGTCGCAGAAGGCCGGCGCCACCACCCAGCCGCCGGCGTCGATTCGCGGCACGTCGTCGGGCACGGCGGCGGCATCGGCCAGGCGACCGTCCACTACCGCCAGCGCGCGCACCGCGTCCAGCCCGGAGGCAGGGTCGACCACCCGGGCGCCGACCAGCACCACGCTGACCGGCTCATCGGCCAGGTTGCCGAAGCGCCGCATGCCGCTCAATCGGCCAGCAGGCTGAGCACGGCCATGCGCAGCGCCACGCCGTTCGCGACCTGGCGTCCGATCAGGCTGCGCGGACCGGCGGCCAGGGCCGCGGTCAGCTCCACGCCCTCGTTGGTCGGTCCGGGATGGAGCAGCGGCGCACCGGATCGGGCGAGGCGCATGCGCTCCTCGTCCAGACCCCAGCGCGCGGTGTACTCGCGCAGCGTCGGCACGCCGCCCGCCGCGTTCCGCTCCAGCTGGACCCGCAGGGCCATCACCGCGTCGGCGTCTCTCAACGCATCGGCCAGGTCGTGATGCACCTCCACGCCGGGTGCCGCAAAACCCGAGGTCCACGCCGGGGGACCGCTCAGCCGCACCGTGGCGCCCATGGTGGCCAGCAGCCGGATGTTGGAGCGCGCGACCCGCGAATGGCCGATATCGCCCACGATGGTCACGATCGCCCCCTCCAGCCGCCCCAGCGCCTCACGCAGGGTCAGCGCGTCGAGCAGCGCCTGGGTGGGATGCGCATGCGTGCCGTCGCCGGCGTTCACCACCCGCAGCCCGGTGGCACGGCTGGCCAGGTAGGGCGCACCGCTGGCGGCATGGCGCAGGACGATGGTCTGCACGCCGGTGCGCTGCAGCGTCAGCAGCGTGTCCACCAGCGACTCGCCCTTGGTGGCGCTGCTGGCCGCCATCGGCAGGTCGACCACCTGGGCCCCGATCGCGGTGGCCGCCAGCTCGAAGCTCACCCGGGTGCGGGTCGAGGGCTCCGCGAAGGCAAGGCCGATGACGTGGCCGGCCAGCGGCCGCGGCTGCTCCCCGCGCTCGCGCAGCTCGCGCAGCTCCGCGGCCAGGTCCAGGCAGTCGCTGATGGCGGCGCGGTCCAGCTGGTCGACGTCGAGGAGGTGGCGCCATGGCCAGCGGCGCGCGGGCGGCTTGATGGGCAGGCTGGCGGGTGGCGTCTCGAGCATGCGTCTCCTTGGCGGCCTCACCGGACCGCGTTAAAGGGTCGCCGAGCAGTATACGGCCGCTGTTCATCGGGCTTTGAGGCCATGGCCGGCGTGGCATGGCATGCTGTGCGGGTGCCCGAGTTGACGCTCCTGTTCACCGATGTCGAGGGCAGCACGCAGCTGGTCGAGCGCCATGGCGCGGCCGGCACCGATGCGCTGATTCGCCATCACGCACTCATTCGCGAGGCGTCCGAGGCGCAGGGCGGCCGCCTGTTCGAGCGCATCGGCGACGCGGCGTACGCCGTATTCCCGGATCCCGCGGCAGCGGTGAGCGCCGCGGTCGACATTCAGCGTCGCCTCTCGGGCGAGGACTGGGGGCCGGTCGGCTCGATCCGCGTGCGCATGGCGCTCGACACCGGCGAGCTGCAGGAGCGCGACGGCCGCTTCTTCGGGCGTGGCCTGCACCGCTGCGCACGCATCCAGTCGCTGGCCCGCGGCGGCGAGACGCTGCTCTCCGACGAGACCGCCCGGCGCGTCGCCGACCGGCTGCCGGCCGACTACCGGCTGCGCGACCTGGGGCACCAGAAGCTGCGCGGCCTGGCGGACGCGGTGCGCGTCTGGGGCGTGGTTCAGGCGCCGGCCGTGGAGCGTGGCGCCGAGGAGCGTCCGCAAAGTCCCACCACGCCGATCCGCGTGCTGCTGGTGGACGACTACGAGGTCGTGCGACGCGGGCTGCGTGGCTTTCTGGAGCTGCTGCCCGAGATCGAGATCGTGGGCGAGGCCGCGAATGGCCGCGAGGCGGTGGACGCGGCGTATCGGCTCCAGCCGGCCGTGATCCTGATGGACCTGGTCATGCCCGAGATGGACGGCCCGCAGGCCATCGCCGCCATCCGTGAGCGCCAGCCGGAGATCGCCATCCTGGCGCTGACCAGCTTCGCCGAGCCGGAGCGCATCCGCGCGGCGCTGGAGGCCGGCGCAGTGGGGCACCTCACCAAGGACGCAGAGGCGGAAGAGGTTGCCGCGGCGGTCCGCGCCGCCTATGCCGGGAGGCTGGCCTCCGCCTGACCGGCCGCCGCCTTCTCGACCACCACCTCGTCCACCTGGTCGGTCTCGGTCAGGCGCACATGCACCAGGTCGTGGCGCGCAGTGGGCAGGTTCTTGCCCACGTGGTCGGCGCGGATTGGCAGCTCGCGGTGGCCACGGTCGACGACCACCGCCAGCCGCACGGCGCGCGGCCGGCCGTGATCGGTCAGCGCATCGAGCGCGGCGCGCACCGTCCGCCCGGTGAACAGCACGTCGTCGACCAGCACCACGGTGCGCCCGTCAACCTCGGGAATGGCCTCGGTGCGCTTCACGATCGGCGCGTGGGCCAGCCGCGTCAGGTCGTCGCGGTAGAAGGTGATGTCCAGCGAGCCGACCGGCGGGCTGGTTCCCTCGTGCTGCTCGATCAGGCTGGCCAGGCGCCGTGCGAGCGGCACGCCACGACTGCGCACGCCCACCAGCACCAGGTCCTGGGCGCCGCCGTTGCCCTCGACGATCTCGTGCGCGATGCGCGTCAGCGCGCGGCGCAGATCATCGGCCGCCAGCACGCGGGTCTCGGTCACGCCTCGAGTGTAGCCCGGCCCGGGAGGTGGGTACCGTGGAGGCTACTCGTCTCCGGTGAGGTAGGCGGGATACACGGCCGGCCCGACCCAGACGCGATCCTGGCCGAAGGTCTCCACCTCGTCCGGCACGTCGCCCAGGTTGCGGGTCACCAACCGGAGCTCGGCCGTGGGGCCGTACGCCCCGCTGTGGGCGCCAGCAGCGGTCGCGACCGTGACGGCGAGGAACTGTCCGCCACCCAGGCCGACATGCACCACCCGGTTGCCCTGGGTGTCCATGGCGTCGAGCGCCTGGAGCGGGCCGATGGTGCCGGGTCCGGTGTCGGCGTGGGCGTAGTACACCCGGCCAGGATCCGGGAATCCGTCGGGCTGTTGCACGCCGGTCCACTGCGCGTCCCAGACAGCCAGCCCATCGCGGTCGGGGGCCCAGGAGAAGCGGGCGCTCTCGAAGGCGGCGCCGTTGGGCTGCACCTGCAGCGTGTCGAAGACCTGAAGCTCCGGGTTGGGTTCCAGCGACAGGTCGCCCTCGACGCCAGCGTAGCTGCGGTACAGCATCCCGCCGCGCGAGAAGAGCCAGCCCACGCCATCGGCCTGCGTCATCTCACCACTCCAGAAGGCGACGATCGGCGCGACGGCGGGACCATCGTCGAACGGGCCCTCCTGGTTGTCGATCGGCAGGAAGACGCCGGGGTAGGTGGCCAACGCCGCGTCCGCCGGATTGCCGGGCTCGGGCATCGGCCCGTCCAGGGGCAGCTCGATCCGGTACGAGGCGGGCGACCCCTGCTCGGCGGTGCTGACCCACAGCCATGCCGCGTCCCCGCCGCCGTGGAAGCTGCCGGCAAAGGTCCGGCCCGTGTCGGTGATGCGCACCGGCGCCGGATCGGGAGCACGGGTGTCGAGCACCCACACATCGGCCGATCCGTCGGCGTCGACGTAGGTGTAGGCCAGCAGCTCGCCGAAGGTCGACCAGCTGAGCCGAGAGAACGGCGAGTCCATGCCCTGCTGCCCAAGGTCCACCAGCGTCTCGTCCGACTGGCGGAAGGCGTAGCTGCTGACCAGGCCGGAGTCGTCGCCCATGGCGCGAAACGCAAGCCAATCTCCATCCGGCGACAGCGCCGCATCGATGGGCGTCATGTTCTGGCCGATCTCCAGCTCGCTCTCGCCGTCGTTGGCGACCAGGCGCAGCATGGGCTGCTGATCCTGCAGCCGATAGGTGAAGCGCGCCACCGGCTCGCGCACGGCCACCACCGGCGGCGGGCTCTGGGTGGCAGGCGCCGTGGTGGTCGGAGAGGGCTCGCTGCTGACCGACGGTTCCACGCTCAGCGAGGCGGAGGCGATGGGTGAGACGCTGCTGGCCACCGGCCGCTGCAGCGCGTTGCCCAGCACCAAAATGCCCAGGACCACGGCCGCCACGCTGGCGACGGATGCGCCGATGCCCACCAGCCAGCCGGAGCGGCGCCACCACGGCGCGGCATACCTGCCAGCCTCGATGCCGGCCCGGATGCGCGGCGCCAGGTCGCGCGGCACCGGCAGCTGCCGCAGCTCGGAGATCATGCGGCGCTGGCGGCCCCAGTCGGCCATCGTCTCGCGGCACGCGGCGCACTGCGCCAGGTGCGCGTCGAGGCGCGCCTGCTCGTCGTTCGTCAGGTCGCCGGTCAGCGATGCGCTGATCAGCTCATCGACGTGATCGCCGGAGCGTCGCATGCTCATCGGGACAGGCCCTCCGCCGCCAGGTGGCGGCGCATCTCGCCGCGGGCGCGGCACAGCAGCGTCCGTACGGCGCCATAGGACAGGCCCATCACCTCGCCAATCTGCTGGGCGCTCATGTCCTCCAGGTCGGAGAGCACCAGGCACTGGCGGTGGTTGGGCCGCAGCTGCATCAGCGCACGCTGGATGCGCTCATCGAGCATTCCGGCCATCACCTGTGCCTCCGGACCCGGTGCGTGGTCGGGGCGCTCCGGCTGATCCTCGTCGTCCAGCCCGGCAGGGCTGATCCAGCGCCGCCGGCGCATGTCGTCGATGGCGGTGTTGGTCGCGATGCGGTACAGCCACGACTTGGTGGAATGCTCATCCGTCAGGGAGTCCAGCTTGCGATAGGCCTTGATGAAGGTGTCCTGCGTGATGTCAGCCGCGCGATCGGCGTCACCAACCATGCGGAGGACGTAGTTGTAGATCGGCGCGGAATACTCTTCGAAGAGCCGATCGAACGCGGCATGGCTGCGCTCGGTCACGCCCGAGTCTCCGGCTCGCACACGGCCGCGCAACCCGATGGCCAGCACACGGCCCTCCGAAGCGATTGACCCCCGATGTGCCTTCCCTGACGCACCGTGCTCACCCCCTGTTACGTCACGCCTGCAGGTGGGAGCGCAGCACGCTTGCCGCGAACTCCGGCGCGGCGGGATTGACCGCCAGGGCGGTGGCGCGTTCCAGCCCGGCGATCACCCGCAGCCTGGGGTGCAGCTCCCAGTGCCAGTGGAAGGTCTGCTCCAGCCGCTCGCCGGCCGGGGCGGTGTGCAGGAACAGGTTGTAGGCCGGGTCGCCGAGCGCTCCCAGCGCGCCCAGCGTGCGCTGCAGGGTCGCCGCCGTCGCCGCCAGGTCGTCGTCATCCAGCGCTGTGAAGTCGGCGGCGTGGGCGCGCGGCACGATCGCCAGCTCGAAGGCGCTGCGGCTGGCGGCCGGGGAGTACACCACGAAGCGCTCCTCGGCGAGCACAAGCCGCTCGCCGGACTCCTCCTCGGTACGCGACAGGCCGCACCACACGCACACCCGGTTCTTGATCTGGTGCCGCGCCCCGCCGCCGATCTCCTCGGCTAGCCGGTGCGGGACCTGCGGGATGGCGTACAGCTCCAGGTTGAGATGCTGGGAGCGTGACCCGGCCTGGCGCCCGTAGCTCTGCACCACCTGCACCGACAGCGGCGCCTCCGGCGGTTTGGCGGCGGCGCCCAGCTCGCGCATGGCGTCGCGGGTGGCGCGCAGCAGGTTCAGCGCCAGGCGCGGAGAGGCATCGGCCAGGCGCTCGTGGTGGTTGCGTGGCGCGACCAGGATCTCCCACGAGCCGCCCGACGAGGCAACTTCCGAGAGCGCCAGCTGCGCGGCGCTGTCCTTCGAAGAGTCGATGTGGTGGAACGCGTCCTGCCTCAGCACGACGCGCCGAATTGAGGCATCGTCCCCGTCATCGCCCGCAGGATCGTCGTCGCAGTGGCGGCAGTGGGTGCCCTCCACCGGGTCGGCGTCCATGGCGAACGAGGCGTGCTCGAAGGTGCGATCGACGACGATGGCCGACCACCAGCCTGTGACGGGGTCGCGCCGCAGCTCGAACACGGCCGGATCGTAGCGGATGCCATCTATCCGGCGAGCACCGGCTTCAGGCTGGTCGCCAGGCTGAACGGGTCGGTGCCGACCACCGCCGCGGCATACAGCTCCATGGCGCCGATATCGGAGCTGCGGCTGTCCGGATCGCCGCGGTCCACCAGGTGGACGAGCGGCGGGATCGTGTCCCAGCCGTCACCGGAGACGCGATCTGGATCCAGCGGGGGCCGGTGGAGCGCCAGGTTGAAGGCACGCACGCTCAGCTCGTCGCGGTACGCCACCGCGGCGCGCGCCACGGCGCCCGCAAAGGCCGGCTCGCGCTCGTCCATCCCAGGCGCGCCGACGATGAGCAGCTCCCGTTCCTTGACCGGCGCCAGGCTGGCCAGCACGACTACGCCGGCGTCTTCGCTGATCACCAGCCCCAGGTCACGATGCACGGCCACCAGGTCGCTGACGTACGGTGTGCCGAATTCACGCCGATACATTTCGGCATCGCGTCGCAGACGCTCGACCTGTGGGTAGTGAGGACCGCGCCCCAGCAGCACCTGGGCATGTCCGTGGACGATCGAGCCGCCCGCACGCGGGCCCGCGTTCCAGATCAGCAGGTAGGCCGATGACTTCGGATCCTCGACGCGGCCGCGCTCCGCCCAGGCGCGGCCCACCTCCAGCATGTCGACCACCGCGTCCTGGTCGAAGGCCAGCGGGTCGTGCTCGTCGAAGATGATGAGGCCGTGCCGCGCGTCGTACTTCGCCGCGTTGGCGCCGGTGATGGCGTGCCGGCCGCGGATCCGCCCCCACGTGTCAGCCGGGGTGCCGGTTTCCGGGTGGCAGAACTCGTCGCCGCGCGTCGCCTCCACCTCCTCGGCCAGCGCGCGGAGCGCGGCCGCCGCCAGCGGCCGGCTGGCACGCAGCGGCGAGAAGAGCGCCCCGTCCTGCGTCCGCCGGTTGGTGACGCGCACGATCTGCTGACGGCGCACGGCATCCACCGACCCGAAGTGGCGTGCCAGCCAGTCGTGGAGCTCCGGCGGTGGATCGGTCCAGCCCTCGAGCGCGTCGACGGTGAAGATGCGCTCCAGCCGCTGCCTGGCGTCTGCCGGGAGCTCGGTGATCCGCGCCGGCAGCCCCAGGATGTCCGTCACGAGGCGTCTGCTGTGGTGCTCGGCTCCCAGCTGCGCGGCCGCTCCTGGCTGAGCCACTCCTCGCGAAGCAGCGACATGCGCACCACGTCCATGAACTGGCCGTCGGCGAAGTGCCCGTGGCGCAGCACGCCCTCGACCTGGAACCCGGCTTTTTCGTAGGAGCGCTGCGCCGGCCGGTTGTCCGCGTACACGTCGAGCTCGATCCGCTCCAGCCGCAGCTGGCCGAAGCCGAAGTCGCACAGCGCGTTGAGCGCATCGGTGCCGTAGCCACGCCCGCGCTGGTCCTTCTCGCCGATCATGATCCCGAAGGCGGCCGTGCCGTTCTCCAGGTTGATCTCACGCAGGTCGGCGGCGCCGATCGGCCGCCCGTCGTCCAGCAGGCAGATCACGAAGTGGTAGCGATCACGGCCCTGCTGCTCGACCACGGTGTCGAACCACTTTTCCTCCATGGCCAGGCTGAGCGGCGCGCGCAGCGCCAGGAAGCGCTTCGTCTCGGCATCGGCCAGCCAGCGCACGAAGATGGGCAGATCCGAGCGCTCGGCGGGGCGCAGGTAGACGCGTTCGCCGCGGAGGATCGGCACCTCGTGGTGAAGAGGCTGCTGGTCGTCGACCATCGGTCCATCTAGGCTAGGGTTCGAACGGCCCGAGCATACAAGGAGGACCCGCACGCTATGGCCGCCGTCCGAACTGCCACCGTCACCTGGACCGGTGACCTGACCTCCGGCGAGGGAACGGTCAGCGCCGGCACCAGCCAGCTCTTCACCGACCTGCCGGTCAGCTGGGCCTCGCGCACCGAGGGGGCCAATGGCCGCACCTCCCCGGAGGAGCTGCTGGCAGCCGCGCACGCGTCGTGCTTCGCCATGGCCCTGTCAGGTGGCCTGGCCCGCGCGGGCACGCCACCCAGCGAGCTCCACGTCGAGGCGGAGGTCACCTTCGACAAGGTTGCCGAATCGTGGAGCGTGGTCTCGTCGCGGCTGATCGTCATCGGCCATGTCGATGACATCTCGGACTCCGATTTCGAGGCTGCCTGCGAGACCGCCAAGGACGGCTGCCCGATCTCGCGCGCGCTCAACGAGAACGTGCACATCAGCGTCGACGCCACGCTGGAGCACTGAACCAGCGCGCTGAACCAGCGCTGAAACCTTTTGGCGCCGGGCTGCCTCGACCTGGGTAAGCAACCACCAACCCATGCTCAGAGGAATCCTGCATGCAACCCGGCGATCGAATTCGCATCCTCCGAGGCCTTGGCCTGGGTGTCGGCTCACTGCTGCTGATGAGCGGGGCGGTCTTCGCCTCGCAGTCGGGCGCGGTGGCCGATGACCGGCTGACGGCCGCTTCCTCGGCCAGCAGCAGCGCCAGTGAGTCGGCCGAGCCCTCGAGCTCACCGGAAGTGGAGGGCTTCCCGGGCGGACAGGTCGACAACGCCAGTCCATCGGCTGAGGCGTCACCTTCGGGCTCACCGGATGAATCGCCCGATGGCTCGCCGGACGCCGTTGCCAGGACACCAGCCAGCCCATCGGCCGATGAGGACGACGGCGACGGCGAGGACCATTCCGGTCCGGGTCACGACGGTGACGAAGACGGCGAGCACGAAGACGGCGAGCACGAAGACAGCGCCGGCCCGGGCAATGCAGACGACGACAACTCGGGGCCGGGTGGCGGCGACGACCACGACGACTGAACTGCCAGCGTGGAAGCGACGTGGCACGATGAGGCCGTGGACGACCGCGGCCTCGTCGATGCCGTCCTGGCGGGCGACCGCGACGCGTTCCGGCTCCTGGTGGAGCGGGAGCAGGTCGCGGTCTACCGTGCGTGCCTGCGCATCCTGGGCCGCCCCCACGATGCAGAGGATGTGGCGCAAGAGAGCTTCGTCATCGCCTACCGCTCGCTCGGCACCTATCGCGGCGACGGTCCCCTGGGTGGCTGGTTGATGCGGATCGCCACCCGGCAGGCCTTCCGCCGGCTGGGCCAGCGGCGCGAGGCCAGCGAGCTGCCGCCCGAGCTGCCGATCGGCGCGCCGGGATCGGACCCGCTGGCGATAACCCTCGCCGGGGAGCGGCAGCGAGAGGTGCGGCTGGCCGTGGCCGGCCTGAACGAACCGTATCGCGAGGTGGTCGCGCTCCGCTTCTTCGGGGAGCTCACGCTCGAGGAGATCGCCACCACCACGCGACGGCCGCTGAACACGGTGAAGACCCACCTTCGGCGCGGGCTGGAACGCCTCCGCCCGGTGCTGGGCCGCGAGGTGGCGGCATGACGCAACGGCCGTTCGATCCCTCCGAGCTCGACGATCTCAGCCGCGAGGCAGCGCGCGAGC
>DATBIY010000032.1:0-42235 GCA_036556695.1 Candidatus Limnocylindria bacterium | reverse complement strand
CCACGCCGCCGTGGTGCAGCAGGTCGACGCGGTTCTCGACGCCGGGCAGGCCGTTGGGCACCTTCCGGAAGTCGCCGCGGCCCAGCTCCTTCTGGCCGTGGAAGTCGAACGGGCAGTGGTCGGTTGAGACGACCTGCAGGTCGTCCTTCAGCAGCCCCAGCCACAGCTCGTCGGCGTGATCCGCCGGCCGCAGCGGCGGCGAGCAGACGAACTTCGCGCCCTCGAAGCCGTTCCCCATGTCGTCCAAGGTCAGGAACAGGTACTGCGGGCAGGTCTCGGCGAAGGCCGGCAAGCCCTCGTCGCGGGCGCGACGCACCTCATTGAGGGCCTCCCGCGCCGAGAGGTGGACGATGTATACCGGCGCGCCGGCGACCTGGGCCAGGCGAATGACCCGGTTGGTGGCTTCGCCCTCCATGACTGGCGAGCGCGACGTGCCGTGGTAGTAGGGATCGGTGTGGCCGGCGGCGAAGTCCTGCCCCGCCACCACGTCGATCGCCAGGCCGTTCTCGGCGTGCATCATGATCAGCCCGCCGTTCCTGGCCGACTGCTGCATCGCCCGGAAGATCGCCCCGTCGTCACTGAAGAAGACGCCCGGGTAGGCGGTGAACAGCTTGAAGGTGGTCACGCCCTCGTCGACCAGCGAGTCCATTTCCGACAGCACGTCGTCGCGCACGTCGGAGACGATCATGTGGAAGCCGTAGTCGATGCAGGCGTTGCCGTCGGCCTTCTCATGCCAGGCGTCCAATCCCTGGCGCAGCGAGCCGCCGCGGGGCTGGACCGCGAAGTCGATGATCGTGGTGGTGCCACCGAAGGCCGCGGCCCGCGTGCCGGTCTCGAAGGTGTCCTTGGCGAAGGTGCCGCCGAAGGGCAGCTCCATGTGGGTATGCACGTCGATGGCGCCGGGTATCACCCACTTCCCGCTGGCGTCGATTGTCCGATCGGCCGATGCATCCAGGTCGGTGCCGATCATGGCGATGGTCTCGCCATCCACCAGCACGTCGGCGCGGGTGGTGGCATCGGCGTTGACGATGGTGCCCCCCTTGATCAGCGTGCGCATGCGCTCCTCCGTCCTTTCCTGACGCCTCGGTCCGAGCAGTGGGCACGTGGATGGTAGCGCGGGCGATCCGTGACTCTCGCCGTGTCGGACGATCCCATGCGCCTCTTCGCCGCGATCGTCTTTGTGCTGGTCGTCAAGGCCCTGGGCAGCTGACGCTCAGCCCGCGGCGTCCTCGTAGGGCTGCAGTCGGCAGACGAGGTACAGGCCGATGGCGCGGTAGACGCTGAAGCCGAGCTGCGAGCTCTGGAGGACGCCGAACCGATGGCCGGCGTCGGCGCCGGCCTGGAGTGCCGCGATGCTCACCGCCCGACCATATCCGCGGCGACGCGCGTCCTCGGCAACTGCCACGGCGTAGATCCCCGCGGCGTCGCCGGCCGTGCAGAGGCTGGCGGCTGCCACGGGCCGTCCGTCGGCAAGACGGCCGACGAAGTGCTGGAACGGAGCGTCCGGCCCCCAGCCCTGCTCAGCTCCGACGCGTTCGAAGGCGCCCGTGAAGATTCCGCGCATGCCCAGTGGCTCCAGCACATCCAGCGCGCCCTGGAAGTCCGCGGCGCTGCGCACCGCATGCACGCTGAAGTCCCCGTGCACCGGCTGTGGCGGCAGCGCGTCCAACTCCATCGCCATACCCGGCCAGGCGGGCCAGGCCTGCATCCCGCGCGCCGCGAGTCGCTTGCCGATGTCCGCCGGCCGGCTTCCGCGCCACGTCCACCACACCGCCGGACGCCCTCGGCTACGGAGCCGGCTCCGCAGGTCGTCGATGGCCTCGTCCGCGCCCCCGTCATCGAGGTCGATGCGCAGCACGCTGGTGGCACGCGGGTCGTCGTTCGGCCCGTTGAAGGAATGCCAAATCAGGCCGTCAGCGTCGTGCAGCTCGCCGCTCCAGGCGGCGGCCACCACCTGCCAGGTGGCGACGAAGTTGCCTTCGACAGCACGGGCGGCCGCGTGACGGTCCACGGTCGGGCCGCCCTCGAGCGTAGGGCTCAGGGCTTGTGCATCCAGGGCGAGAAGGTGACACCCACCAGCAAACCCTCCGGGCTAAGGAGCCTCGACGTGGTCTGGCCCCACGGTTCCTCGTGCGCCACGCGCAGCACGCGATGGCCGGCGGCCGCCAGCTCGGCCACGGCCGGCGCCACGGCATCCGCCGATTCGACATCAAGCTCGATCCAGGTTTGCGGTGCGGGGATGTCGTCCGGCCACTGCTCGCTGCCGAAGGTGGACTCCGCAGCCTGCGATAGCGGCCACAGGGCGAAGGCCTTCACACCCTCCAGGTCGTCGTTGGTCCAGTAGCCCGGCGCCGCCTCCTCCAGGCCGATCCCGAGGCCGGCTCCCCAGAAGCTGCGACTCCGCTCGGTGTCATCCACGATCGGCCCGAACCCGGCCACGAAGCTGATCTTCATGAGCGCAATGGTAGGCGGGCCGCGGGGTAGCGTCCGGAAGTGGTGCGGGGAGTGTGGCTGGCCCTGGGGCGTCTGCGATTTGCCGCGCTTGCGCTGGCTGCCATCGCGATGGTGGTGCTCATCGGCTCCGCCATGAGCGCGCGAAGCCGCTGACCGGCAGAGGCCTCGCGCCGAATCACGCGCTCAGCAGCAGGCGTTCGTGCAGCAGCCCTCGCAGCAGTCGCAATCGCAGTCGTTCAAACGCATGTTGGAGCTCCCGTGCGGTTTCTCCTAACTATATTGATCGTTGTCAATATCGGTCAAATTCGATACGCTGCATGACAGATGACCGTTCAGACTGATCCCGACGTCCGCTTCCTGCAGGCCCTTGCCGATCCGGTGCGCCTGTCGATCGTGCGCCAGATCGCCGGCTGTGATGCCGCGGTGTGCGCCTGCGACTTCGTTGAGTGCTGCACCGTCAGCCAGCCGACCATCAGCCATCACCTCAAGGTGCTGCGCGAGGCAGGCGTGGTGAGCAGCGAGCGACAGGGCACCAACATCGTGTACTCGCTGGCGCCCGATTTCGAGGATCGCTGGACGACGATCGGTGCCGGCCTGAAGGGGCTCGTCACCCTCTCCTGACTGGCCCAGCCGGTTGATCAGCCCGGCTGCTCAGGATGGCCACCAAGTACTCAATTCGTGCCTTGTTGAGCAGCCCCGATGCTATTTCCGGCAGATTTGGCACCGAACGCGGCGTTCTGACCAGCCGGGTTGGTATTCCGGCCTCCGAGAGCCAGCAGCAGCCGTCCCCTGCGTGGACCGGCTCAGGCTGCGTCGGGCGCCACGTTGGGGTTGACGTGGAGGGCGTTGTCGGGGTCCCACGTCCGTTTCAGCGCCGCCACGCGGGCAAGCTTGGCGTCGCCGTAGAACCGGCGGATATCCTCCGGCCCGACATCGCTGTTGCCGTTCGGGTAGGCGCCCAGCGCCCGATCCGGCTCGAATACGGCAATCGCCCGCCGGCACCAGCCGATCATCGGCTCGTCATCGGCCGCGTCCGACCAGTTGGCGTCCGCACTCACATCGAAGGTAGCCGCGCGACCCGCGTAGGCTGTCGCGTCCTCGGGGACGCGGCCAATCGTGCCACCCAGCGCAGTGACCGAGAACGTTCCCGCGCCCGGCGCGGTGGCAATGAGTTCGACCATCTCCTCGAGCGCCTCCACGCGGACATCGTTGGCGTTGTGGCTCTTGATGTACGAGCGGCTGCCCCAGGCGAAGTCCGTGAGGTCATTGGCGGTCTGGACCTCGAGGTACGGCGTGCTCCCAATGGTCGAGGTCAGCGGCGCCGAAGCCGTCCGCAGCCCGGCCGTGTCGCGCTCCACGTCATCGGCTGAACCGCTGTGGTTCCAGGCGAAATAGACGATGGGCTTGCCGAGCATGTCGTCTTCGTAGCCTGCGTCGGGGGCAGCGCGATCGAATCCGAAGATGGTCGACACGGCATCGGGAGCGCTCAGCGCGTATTCGCGCCACATGCCCCACAGCTCGCGGACCCGGCTCGCCGGGAAGGTCAGCACGCCCCGATGCAGATCCGGCCCGAAGGGATGCAGCCTGAAGTCGAAGGCCGTGGCGATCCCGAAGTTCCAACCGGCCCCGCGGAGGCCCCAGAAGAGCTCTGGCTCCTCCGTCTGGCTGGCACGGACGAGCCGCCCATCGGCCGTGACCAGCTCCACGGCAACGAGGTTGTCGATCGTCAGGCCAAAGTGGCGCTGCAGACGTCCCACTCCCCCGCCGAGAGTCAGGCCGGCGACGCCGGTGTGGCCGACCACGCCGACCGGGCACACCAGCCCATGGGCCTGCGCGGCCACGTCGAGCTGGCCCAGGAACGCGCCACCCTTCGCCCGCGCGGTGCGGGTCTGCGGGTCGACCTCGACGCCACGCATGGCCGACATGTCGATCACCAGGCCGCCGTCCGGGCCGCGCACTCCGGCAGCGCTGTGTCCGCCGGACTGGACCGCGATCACCAGGTCGTGCTCGCGCGCAAAGCGCACCGCCACCGCCACCTGTTCGGCGGACGTGGGCCGAACCATTACTGCCGGCCGGCGGTCGTTGATCGCGTTCCAGAGGCGGCGCGCCTCGTCGTAGGACGCGTCGGCGGCGGTGACCACCTCGCCGCAGGTGCGACGCAGCTGGTCGAGGTCGTGAGCCGCCAGGGCTCGCGCGGCCTCAACCATTGGCGAACCGCGCGACGATGGGTGCGTAGGCGTCCAATTGCTCTTCCTCGTCGCCGTTCATGAGGTAGATGTTGAACTGGTCCACGCCCGCGTCGACCAGCTCCTCGAGCTTGGCGACGTGCTCCTCCGCCCCACCCAGCACGCAGAAGCGATCCGTCACTTCGTCACCCACGAACGCCGCGTTCGACGACCCGACCTCGGCGTGGTGGTGGTAGTCGTAGCCCTCGCGGTCGCTGATGTAGCCGGTCAGCGCCTCCGGCAGCTGCTCGCGCGGGTACTTGTTCACCAGGTCGACGACGTGGTTGCTGACCAGCGCCGGGAACCAGCGCGTCCGGTCGCGGCCGACGTCGCGAGGCGCGACGTGCGCCGGTGCCGCCGCCTGAACGCGGACGCTCCCTGCTTGCCGGCCGGCCGCCGCCTCCGCCTCGCGCAGCTGTGACACGAACCAGCGGATGAGATCCGGGTCGGCGAGCTGCAGGATCAATCCATCCGCCACTCGGCCGGTCATGGCGATGGCCATCGGCCCATACCCGGCCACCCACACCGGGAGCGACCACTTGCCCGTCCAGGGCAGCTGCAGCTCGGTGCCCTCGTAGGTGACAGCGCGGCCCTCGACCAGGTCTCGGATGACGCCGATCGCCTCCTCCAGGGTCTTCATGGTGGTCGGCGGCTTGCCGAGCACGCGCCGCGCGCTGTCGCCACGGCCGATGCCCAGGTCCATGCGGCCGCCGGTCAGCTCGTTCAGCGTGGCGAGTCCCGACGCCGTGACGCTCGGCTCGCGGGTCGCCGGGTTGGTGACGCAGGTGCCCAGCCGCACGCGCTGCGATGCGCTCCCCATCAGCGTCAGCAGCACGTACGCCTCGCGCCACAGCACGTGGCTGTCGAACAGCCAGCCATACGTGAAGCCGTTCGCTTCGGCGCGCTGGGTCAGCGCGACGGTGCGCTTGAGGTCGTTCTCAGGTTTGAGGGTGAACCCGAAATCCATCGGCCCAGGCGCCTACGGGCGGACGAGGTCGTCGTAGGCATCCGGCCGGCGGTCGCGGTAGAACTGCCACAACTGCCGGACCTCGGTGATCTTGTCCATGTCGAGGTCGCGGACCAGCAGCTCCTCCTTGTGCGGATCGCCCACGTCGCCCACGAACTGGCCGCGCGGATCGACGAAGTACGACTGGCCGTAGAAGTCGTCGTCGCCCAGCGGCTCGACGCCGACGCGGTTGATGGTGCCCACGTAGTAGCCGTTGGCCAGCGCATGGCTCACCTGCTCGACGCGCCACAGGTATTCGCTGAGCCCGCGCGAGGTGGCCGATGGGATGAACACCAGCTCTGCGCCGTTCAGGCCCAGTGCCCGCGCGCCCTCCGGGAAGTGGCGGTCGTAGCAGATATACACGCCCACCTTGCCGACGGCGGTGTCAAACACGGGGTAGCCCATGTTCCCCGGGCGGAAGTAGAACTTCTCCCAGAAGCCCTTGACGTGCGGGATGTGCGTCTTGCGGTACTTGCCCAGGTACGTCCCGTCGGCATCGATCACCGCGGCGGTGTTGTAGTAGATGCCGGTGGTGTGCTCGTCCTCCTCATACATCGGCACCACCAGCACCATGCCCGTCTCCCTGGCCAGCTCCTGCATGCGCCTGGTGGTCGGGCCGTCGGGAATGTGCTCGGTGTAGCTGAAGTACTGCGGGTCCTGGACCTGGCAGAAGTACGGGCCGTAGAAGAGCTCCTGGAAGCACATCACCTGGGCGCCCTGCTTGGCGGCCTCGCGGGCGTACTTCTCGTGCTTCTCGATCATCGTGTCCTTGTCGCCCGTCCACTCAGCCTGGAGCAAGGCGGCACGGATGGTTCGCGGCATGCTGCTCGGCCTCCGGTGTTGATGCTCGAATGGGCCGATACGATACACCGACCACCCAGGGAGGCTGCCCAGCCATGGCCGATGCCAAAGCCGTCTACCGAGCCCATCCGACGCGCGAAGAAATCGACGACGTCCTGGCTCAGCGCCTGGGCTCCGCGGTGGGCACCCTGAACGAGGACGGGACCGTCCACATGGCGCATGTCATCTTCCTGTACGCCGACGGATGCCTCTACCTCGAGACCTCATCGACCACGCGCAAGGCGCGGAACGCGGCGGCACGCCCCACGGCGTCGATGCTGGTCCAGGGCACCGCGGCAACGGGGCGACACCTGATGGTCGCAGCGGAGGGCGCCGCGCGGGTCCTCACCGGCGAGGATGCCGTCGCCATCAACCATCGGCTCCGCGCCAAGTACCTCAAGCCCGAGGCGCTCGACGCCATCAACCGTGCCTGGGATCGGCTGGACGACGTGGCGATCGAGATCACGCCGACGCGCTGGCGGTCGTGGACCGGTGGCCTCCTCCACGAGGAGACGCAGCGCGAGCTGGATATGCCGTACGACGACGCCTGGCTGGCCGACTGACAATCAGTCGAAGGCCCGGCCGCCCCGGATCAGGGCAATAAGCGTGAAGAGGTAGGCCAGGGCGCAGATCCCGAAGATGACCAGGCCGATGATCCCGCCCATGCGGGTCACCTGGGTGTACTGCTCGGCCGTGAGCCCCGATTCGGCGATTGTCGTGGCAGGCAGCTGCGCAACCAGCAGCACGGCCGAAAGCATCGCCAGCAGCCCGGTGAACAGCAGCCCCAGCCCGGCGAAGACCATGCCCAGCACGCGCCCCCAGCCGGCCCGCCGCAGCACGCCGATGCCCGAGGCGATATGCCCGATGGCCACCACCCCGGCCACGACGCCGAATGCGGTGGCCATCACCGCGCCCAGCCGCCGCGCCGACTCGAGCTGCTCATCGCTGAGGCCGCCGAAGTTCGAGGCCGGCAGCTGGTTGTAGGTGGTGCTTGCCAGGAACATCAGCACGGCGAAGAGCGCGGCCAGGACGCCCATCACCAGCAGCACGATGGCCGCGGTCATCACCGAGCCTGGCAGCGGGGCGCGGACGACGTGGGCCGGCGCGGGCTGTGGCGGGACCCACCCTGCTGCCTCGGGGGGCGGCACGGGCTGCGGCTCCGGTTCGCGCACCACGGGCATCTCGGCCTCGGTGCCCGGATCCTCGGCTTCCGGCTCGAAATCCGGGCGACGGACCGGCTGCATGGGGTCGTCCATGCGCCACAGGCTACCCCAGGGCGTCCATGGAGCCGCCACAATGGTCGTGTGGCCGGCTGGAAGGGGCACGCCAAGATCGCGTTCATCGGCTCGCACTCGGTGCGCAAGTCGAACGCGGTCCACGCCTTCGCCAGTACGGCCGGACGCGCCGGGCTGACCGTCGAGGTCGGGCGCGAGGTCATTCGCTTCAACCCGCTGGGCATGAACGAGGCGGCCACGCCCGAGGCGCAGCTGTGGGTGCTGATGGCCCAGGTACAGCAGGAGCTGGAGCTGCGGACCCGCGCCGAGGTGCTCGTCACGGACCGGTCCGTGGTCGACAACTACGCCTACTACCTGCGGGTGACCGATGGCGCCGACCCGTTCGCCGTCGAGCCGCTCATCCGACGCTGGGCGCAGACCTACGACCTCTTCGTCCGCCTGCTCCCCGACGTGGCCCTGCTGGCCGATGGCGTGCGCTCGACGAGTGACGCGTTCCGCGACGAGATCGAGGTCATCCTGGACCGGATCCTGCCGCTATACATCGCGGCCGATCGGCTGATCAACGTGCGCGCCTCGGAGGTCACCGAATCGTTCGACTGGCCGGCCATCGTCCGCCGTCTCGCCGAGGTCCGCGGCGAGAGCCTGGCAGCCAGCCAGCCAGCGGGCACTCTCGCGACGCGTTCCGCGGAGGAACGCAATGCATAGCGTGCCGCGCGCGAAGGCTGTTTTGGGTCTCCTTCGTATCGGGGCTGTTCGCTCGGCGAGCATACGCGGCATTGAGCGACCGCTCCTTCTTCGCTGGGTTCTGCGGGAGCAGATGCCCGACTCGACGGCCTGAGTACACTCCGCTCACTCATGCTGCCGGCCCGAATCGCGACCCTGTTCAACGTCCCGTTGCTGCGCCGCGTGGCCTTCCACGCGAGGCGCATCGGCGGGCAGGTCGACCGCCACTTCTTCGTGACGCTGCTGACCGCCGTACTCGGTTTTGTGGCTTTCGCGGCGCTGGCGGTCGTGCTGCTGGAACGGCAGCTGACCATCGCCGATTTCGGCAACACGGTGTACTGGGCCGTCACCACGGTGATCGGCTCAGGAGATGCCAGCTACGTCACCTCGCCGGGTGGCTTCATCGTCGGCTGGCTGCTTGCGTTCTTCGGCGTGGCGCTGGTGGCGGCCATGACCGGCGCGGTGGTGGGATTCGTCATCGACTTTCTGCTCAAGGAGGGCCAGGGCATGGGAGCCGCGGGCTTCAAGGACCACATCGTCGTCTGCGGCTGGAATACCACCGCCCGCGATCTCATCGAGGAGCTCAAGACCGACGAGTACGCCGCCAAGGTGGTGGTGCTGCACGACAGCGAACGCAACCCCGCCGGCGACGGCGTGTACTTCGTGCGGGGAGACATCACCAGTGAGGAGGACCTCAACCGCGCGGGCATCGCGGAGGCGGCGAGCGCCATCGTCTTTCCGGCCACGCCAGACAACGAGGCCGATATGCGCTCCATCCTGTGCGTGATGGCCATCGAGTCGATTGCCCCTGGCGTGCGGACCGTGGTGGAGGCCAACAACCCGGCGCATGTCGAGCATTTCCGCAGGGCCAGGGCCGATGAGGTGCTGGTCACCTCGCGCCTCGCCTCCCGGCTCCTCGCCCGATCGGCCCTGTACCCGGGCCTTTCCGAGCTCGTGACCGATCTCGTTTCCGGCGGCGAAGGCTCGGAGCTGTACCGCATCGCCATCCCGGAAGACATGTGCGGCATGTCGGTCGACGAGTTCAGCGCCCGCCTGCGCTCCGATCACCACGCCACCCTCCTGGCGGTCAGCCGCCGCGGCCACGTCTCCACCAACCCTGCTGCGGACTTCAAGATGGAGCCCGGGGACGACGCGGTGGTGGTGGCCGAGTCGCTGGGCCAACTGGCGCCGCTCCGCCTGCAGCACGACTGACGCGGAGCGCACGAAGACATGGCGGCCATGGCTGACAAGGAGCGGGAGCAGGCTCTCCGCGCCGCGTTCGACCTCGGCCTGGACTTCCTGCATGGGGTCGCTGAGCGCCATGTGGGCGCCGTTGCGAACGCCGCCGCCGTTCGTGAGCGACTGGTGACGAAGCTTCCCGACGGCCCGACCGACGCAACCAAGGTGGTCACCGAGCTGGCCCAGGCCGTTGAACCGGGCGTGGTGGCTAGCGTTGGGCCCCGCTACTTCGGCTTCGTGATCGGTGGGGTGCTGCCGGCTGCGCTCGCGGCCGACGTGCTGACCGCCGCGTGGGGCCAGAACGCCGCGCTCCACGCCCTCTCCCCCGCCGCGGCCGCCGCGGAAGAGGTCGCCGGCGAGTGGATGCTCGATCTGCTGGCGCTGCCCGCCACGGCCAGCGTTGGCCTGCCGACCGGCGCGGGGCTGGGCAACGCCGTCGGCATCGCGGCCGGCCGGCACGCCGTCCTGCAGCGCGAGGACTGGGACGTCGAGGCGCGCGGCCTGTACGGAGCGCCGGAGATCAGTGTGGTCATCGGCGACGAGGCGCATGCCACCGCGCTCACCGCGCTGCAGTATTTGGGCCTCGGCCGCGAGCGGGTGGTCCGTATCCCAACCGACGAGCAGGGACGCATGCACGCCGACGCCCTGACCGATGCGCTTCCCCGCATCTCCGGGCCGCTCATCCTGCTCGCCCAGGCGGGCAACGTGAACACCGGCGGCTTCGACCCCATGGACCAGATCGCTGATGCGCTGGCCGACCACCCGAACCACTGGATTCACGTGGACGGGGCGTTCGGCCTGTGGGCCAACGTTTCACCGCAGCTGCGTCACCTGGTGAAAGGCGTGGAGCGCGCCGACTCGTGGTCCACGGACGCGCACAAGTGGCTGAACGCCGGCTACGACTGCGGCTTCGTGGCCGTGCGCGACCCGGAGGCGCATCGGGCAGCCATGGCGGCGACCGCCGCCTACCTGCTGCGCAGCGACCAGCGCGAGTCGTGGGAATACGTCTTCGACAGTTCGCGGCGCGCCCGCGGGTTCGCACTGTACGCGGCGCTGCGCTCGCTGGGCCGTGACGGCGTGCGGGCGTTGGTGGAGCGCTGCTGTTCGCTGGCCCGTCGCATGGCCGACGGTCTCGCTGCCGGTGGCGCCGAGATCCTGAACGAGGTGGTGCTCAACCAGGTGCTGGTGCGCTTCGGCGACGACGAGCGCACGAACCGGGTCATTGCCGCGGTGCAGGAGGACGGCACCGCCTGGCTTGGCGGCACCAGCTGGCACGGTATGGCCGCCATGCGCATCAGTGTCAGCAACTGGTCGACCACGGAAGCCGATGCCGACGCCTCGGTGCAGACCATCCTGCGCGCGGCCAGGTCCTCCGGCTAGCCGGCCGCCATCCGTTGCGGGCGGAAGCGGAAGTACGCCCAGAACAGCACGGAGAAGGCGCCGAAGGCCGCGAAGGCGCCCATCGCCGCCAGCAGCGCCGTCGGCGACAGGCTCGACAGGTAGCCGGCGTGCGGGCCGACCAGTAGGTGCACGAAGGCGAAGACGCTGATCCCGAACAGCAGCGCCCACACGAGCCGGTTCCAGGCGTAGACCGACGCCCCGGCCAGGAATCGCATCGGCAGCAGGCCAAGGGCCACCGCTTCCAGGCCACCCACCACCACCGCCGCCATGGCAGTCTCCAGCAGCAGGAGGCTGAACGGGCTCAGCGTGGGATCGTTGGCACGCAGCCAGTCGAGGCCGATCCAGGCGAGCAGCGCCACGGCCAAGGTCCAGGCGGCACCGGCCGCGGACTGCCGGCCCTCGTCGCGGGCGCCAATCTCCTGGCCGAAGACCAGCCCCAGCAGGATGCCGTACAGGTAACCGGGCTCCAGCCCCGCGACCCGAGAGACGGCGACGCAGGCAATGGCCGCCGGCAGCGTCCACGGCAGGGCGCGCACTCCGGCAGAGGTGCTCGTTCGGCGGCGATACATCAGCAGCCCGGGCAGCTCGAAGGCGAGCATGGTGATGGCCAGCCCCGCCAGCAGGCCGAAGTAGGTGGCCAGCGCGTCAAGGCCGATGGCCAGCTCAGGGTCCAGCAGCAGATAGACCGCCGCGCCGGCGGCCATGAAGATGGCCACGCCCAGTGGCGTCGCCCACAGGCTACGCCGTCCGGGGTTTGCCGTGCCGCGTCGGCGCAGCCGCAGCCAGCCAGCGATCTCGTCGTAATTGCTCTCGAAGGTGCTGTTGAACAGTTCCGAGGCAAAGGCCATGAACAGCAGCAGCACGATCGCCAGCGCCAGGCTGGCGCCCAGCGCCGCGGGCTCGAGGTTGGCCGATGCCAGCGGTGGCAGGCTGGCCGCCAGGAACCCGCGCGACCGGTCGCTGCCGCCCGAGCCTGTCGGGGCAGTGACCGGCTGCGCCGATGGCGCGGGGGTGGGATTGCCGGCAAGTACGCTCTGCTCCGCCGTGGGGCTAGCCGTTGCGGTGGGAGAGGCTGTCGCCGCGGGTGAGGCGGTCGATGTTGGGACGACCGTGGGTGCGGTGGTGGGCGCGAGCGTCGGTCGTGGGGTAGGGCTCGGTGTGGCCGTAGGGGTCGGGGTCGAGGCCACCGGCGCAAGGACGACGGACTCGATCCAATAGGTGTACACGGACCCGGACCCGGTGGACACCGCGTCCATGCCACCCTCGAGCGCGCATTCATCGGTGATGTCGACCGGCGCCTCGCTTCCGGGGGTCTGGCGCGTGATCACGGCCGCCAGTAGTGCGCTCAGCTGACTGGAACCTTGTTCGCCCGTGACGCAGCCGGCCGCGTGAAGCTCGTAGAACCAGTCGCGGAAGGACGGTGCGAGCGCTGTCGTGAACATCGCGACCTGCGTGCGGAGCCGCTCGAGCGGACCCCCGACAGGCGACAGGGTCGCCTCTTCCCGCCAGGTGAAGTCGGGATCCATGGCGACGCAGGCCACCCCGCTGCCCGCTGTTGAGCAGCTCATCCTCCAGGGATCGCCACTGGCAATGGCGACAACCTGCTCCACCGTCGGTCGGTGCGTGGCCAGCGCCGGCATCGGTACAGCGAGCAGGGCGACGACCAATGGCATGGCGCCGATCAGGATGTCGCGGAGGAAGCTCAGGTGCCCCACGGTACGGTCAGTATCGGTCCGGTGCACAAAAGGGCAAGAGGTGGTGGTCGGTCTGCCTGCTCTGCGCGCAGGCCCGGAAAGGTTGCGGGCTGTGGTGTAATCGTCGTTCGGAGGGACTGATTCGCGACCCGAGCCCCGAGGTTCTGCATGACCGTCACCACCGAGCGTCTGACAACCGATCAGATCCTGCAGCTGAACCGTGAGTACACGTTCTTCAGCTGGAGCGCACAGGCGAAGATCAACCCGATCGTCATCGATCGTGCCGAGGGGATTTACTTCTGGGATCCGGACGGCAAGCGCTACATCGACTTCAACTCCCAGCTGATGAGTGTCAACATCGGCCATGGAGACCGCCGGGTGGCGGACGCCATCGCCGAGCAGGCGCACAGGCTGGCCTTCGCTGCGCCGCAGTTCGCCACCGAGGTGCGCGGGCGCCTGGGCCAGCTGCTGGCCGAGCTGACGCCGGGTGACCTGAACACGTTCTTCTTCACCCTGGGCGGCGCGGAGGCCAACGAAAACGCGCTGCGCATGGCGCGCATGGTCACCGGCCGCCAGAAGGTCATCGCCCGCTACCGCAGCTACCACGGTGCGACCGCGGGCGCCATCAGCGCGACCGGCGACCCGCGCCGCTGGGCCAACGAGCCGGGCGTGCCGGGGATCGTGCGGGTCATGGACCCGTACCGCTACGGCAAACCGGAGCCCGACCCGGTGCACGAGCACCTGGCCTACCTGGACGAAGTCATCCAGTACGAGGGCCCGCACACCATCGCCGCCTTCATCGTGGAGACGGTCACCGGCACCAATGGCATCCTCATCCCGCCGGGCGGCTACCTGCAGGGCGTGCGCGAGCTGTGCGACCGCTACGGCATCCTGCTCATCGCCGACGAGGTGATGGCCGGCTTCGGCCGCACCGGGCGCTGGTTCGCGGTCGACAACTGGGACGTCGTGCCGGACCTGCTGACCATGGCCAAGGGCTTGACCAGCAGTTACCTGCCGCTTGGCGCCGTGGCCATGCGGCCGCAGATCGCCCAGCACTTCTCCGACAAGGTGTACTACGGCGGCCTCACGTATTCCGCCCACCCTGTCAGCTGTGCGGCGGCGATCGCGGCGGTCAGCGTCCTGCGCGACGACGACCTGATCGGCAACGCGGCACGCCTGGGACCCGTCATGGCCGACCACCTGGCTCGACTGAAGGCGAATCACCCGAGTGTCGGCTCGGTGCGGAGCATCGGCCTGTTCGGGATCGTGGAGCTGATCCGCAATACGGAGACGCGTGAGCCGATGGCTCCCTTCAACGGCTCGTCGCCCGAGATGGCGGCGCTCGACGCTCGCCTCAAGGCCGATGGGCTCTACACCATGCAGCACTGGGATGGCTTCTTCACCAATCCGCCGCTGTGCATCACCGAGGAGCAGCTGGGCGAGGCATTCGGAATCATCGACGCGGCGCTGGAGGTGACCGACGCAGCGGTGCGCTGAAAGGAGGCGCAACTGAGGAGGAGTGGAGGAGCAAGCTCGCCGGACGCCTACCCGAGCCGGCGAGTGGAGGGAGTTATCGGGTCCACACCGGAGGTTGACCGATGACTGTTGCGGCACGTGAGGAACGTGTCTATCCAGACGGGCGCCACGAGCTGACCGATGAGGCTCAGGCGGCGCTCGCCGACAGCCCCCTGTACAACGAGGACCTGGCCCCCGTCCGCATAGAGCAGCGCAACTGGAACACCTACGCCTATTTCGCGCTGTGGGTCGGGATGGCCATCAACGTTCCCAGCTGGGCGCTGGCTGCCGGGCTCATCGGCCTCGGCATGGACTGGGTGCAGGCGGTGTTCACCGTCATGCTCGGAAACGTGATCGTCCTGGTGCCGATGCTGCTCAACAGCCACGCCGGGACGAAGTACGGAATTCCCTATCCCGTGTTTGCGCGCGCCGCATTCGGCGTGATCGGCGCGAACCTGCCGGCCCTCATCCGAGCCGGAGTCGCGTGTGGCTGGTTCGGGATACAGACCTGGATCGGTGGAGCGGCGATCTTCATCCTGGTCGGTGCCATCCTCGGGGCCGATTCCTGGTGGACGACTGCCAGCCCGCTTGCGATCGGATTCGGCGGGGCCGTGCCATGGACGCAGTGGCTCAGCTTCGGGATCTTCTGGCTGATCAACCTGTACATCATCCTGCGGGGCATGAACACGCTCCGCATCTTCGAGAACTGGTCTGCCCCGTTCCTGATCGCGGTCTCGCTGCTGCTGACCATCTGGATGATCATCCAGGCGGGCGGTTTCGGCCCCATTCTCTCGCAGCCAAGCCGCTTCGGTGGATGGACCGGCGACTTCTGGGCACTGTTTTTCCCGTCGCTGATGGCGATGATCGCCTTCTGGTCGACGCTCAGTCTGAACATGCCGGACTTCACCCGGTTTGGGCGTGCCCAGCGTGATCAGTTCTGGGGCCAGATCCTGGGCCTGCCGACGACGATGACCCTGTTCGCCATCCTGGCTGTGCTCACGGCTTCCGCAACCATCGTGGTGTATGGCGATGCCATCTTCGACCCGGTCGCACTGGTGGGCAGGTTCGGGAATCCCCTCGTGATCATCGTTGCCCTGTTCGCGCTGGCGCTGGCAACCCTGACCACCAACGTGGCTGCCAACCTCGTCAGCCCGAGCTACGACTTCAGCAACACGTTCCCGAAGCTGATCAGCTTCCGGACCGGTGGGATCATCACGGCCATCATCGGCGTGCTGATTCAGCCGTGGTACCTGATCAGCAACGAGGAGGTCTACATCTTCACCTGGCTCGGCTTCTACGGCGGAGCCACCGGCGCGATCGCCGGAGTTCTGATCGCTGACTACTGGTGGATTCGCAGGACCAACCTGCGGCTCGCCGACCTCTTCAGGACGGACGGTGGTGCCTACAAGTACGCCGCCGGCTGGAACTGGCGGGCCCTCGTGGCACTGATTGTGGGTGTGATCCTCGCCGTGGGCGGGGCATACACCGCACCGGGCACCGCGGGTCCGTTCCCGGCGGACGGCCTGATCTCGTTCCTCAAGCCGCTGTACGACTACAGCTGGGTGGTCGGCCTGGTGGCCGGATTCCTCATCTACGTCGTGCTGGTGATGATCTCGCCCATGCGCGAGGCCGCCGAGGCCGAGGCCGCCATGCCGGCGGGCGAGATGGCCTAGAGCCCTCCCTCGCGACTCTTCTGTGTTGGGGCTCCTCGCGAGAGGGGTCCCAACTTTTTATGTGCGCTGAACGGCGGCCCGGTGCGCCAGCAGCGGCAGGACCGGCGGTACGAGCAGCGTGGTGGCGACGCACATCGCCACCACTGCTGAGAACAGGCCGGCGTCGATCGTTCCGAGCTGCAGGCCCAGGCCCGCGACCACGATTCCGACCTCGCCGCGCGGGACCATGCCCCAGCCCACCACCAGGGCTCGTCGCGCGCCGAGCCGAAGCGCGCCCACGAAGGCGCCGACCAGCTTGGTACCGATGGCCACCAGCGTGATGAGAGCGGCTGTGCCCAGCACCACCGGGTCTGCCAGCGATCCCAGGTCGACCTGGGCGCCGATGAAGCCGAAGAAGAACGGCGTGAAGAACGCTCCCACCGGCGCGGTCTCCGCCTCGAGCGCGTGCTTCTCGCTCGACTCGCCGGCCACCAGCCCGGCCAGGAAGGCGCCGATGATTGCCGCCAACCCGATGGCCGCCGAGGCGGCCGCCAGACCGAGCATCAGCAGCATCCCCGGCAGGAACGGCGTCTCGGCAAACTGCGGAGCGGTCAACACCGACCGGCGGCGGCTGAGCAGGCGGCTCCCGCCGATTCCCACAACCACGATGAAGGTCATGGCGAGGACCAGCGTGCCCCCCACCCGCAGCGGATCGAGATCACCGGCCGCCACCCCGGACGCCACGGACAAGATGAGCATGGCCAGCACGTCGTCAATCACCGCGGCGCCGATCACCACCCTGCCCATGGCGCTGGACGTCAGGCCCAGCTGCTGCAGAACGCGCGCGGTGACGCCCACGCTGGTCGCCGTGAGTGCAGCGCCCAGGAAGACGGCCACGCCTGTGTCGAGCCCAAGCACCAGGCCCAGGCCGATACCGCCGGCCAGCGGCAGGGCCACGCCCAGCAGCGCGACGGCAAGGGCCGTCCGGCCGACCCGCACCAGGTCCTGCAGGCGCGTCTCGATTCCGACCTGGAAGAGCAGCACCACCACGCCGATCTCGGCGAACAGCTGCGTCTCCGGCCCGACCTGGTACCAGCCGAGCAGGCCGGGGCCGACGATCACGCCGCCCAGGATCTCGCCAACGAGCGTGGGCGCGCCCAGCCGCTTGAACAGCTCGTCACCCAGCTTCGCAGCCAGCAGCAGAACGAAGAGCTGCCGCAGGACATCGGCGAGGTGCTCCATCGGTTCAGGGGCCTACAGCAGGTATCGGAGCCAGAGGTAGAGGCTGGAGACGAGGAGCATCCCAGCGGTCAGCGGCAGGCCGTAGCGGAGATAGCTCATGAAGCTGATCCTGTGGCCCTCGCGATCGCTCAGCGCGGCGAGCACCACGTTGGCGGACGCGCCGATGATCGTCGCATTGCCGCCCAGGTCCGCGCCGATGGCCAGGGCGAACCACAGCACGTCGGCCTCGCCACCGTGGCCCGTGTGCAGCTGCGCGACCAGCGGCGTCATGGTCGCGGCGTACGGGATGTTGTCGATCACCGCGGATGCGATGCCGGAGACCCACAGCACCAAAAAGGTGGTCGCACCCAGCGCGCCGCCGGTCACGTCGGCCACCAGGCGGGCGGCGGCATCCACCACGCCGACCTCGATGACGCCGGTGACCAGCATGAACAGGCCGATGAAGAAGAAGAGCGTCGGCCACTCGACCTCGGCCAGCACCGCGCGCGGGTCCTGGCGTGCCAGCAGCATCAACGCCACCGCGCCGGTCAGCGCCACGGTCGCCGGCTCATAGCCCAGCGGCCCGTGCAGCACGAAGCCAACGAGCGTCAGGCCCAGGACCAGCAGCGAGCGTCGGAGCAGTCCCGGGTCGCCGATCATCTGCCGCTCGTCCAGGGCCAGGAGGGTGCGGCTGCGGTCCGCATCCACCACCAGCTGCGAGCGGAAGATCCAGCGCGCCGCCACCAGGTACAGCGCCAGCAGGATCACCATCAGCGGTGCCATGTGGAGCAGGAAGGCATTGAAGTCCAGGCCGGCGGCGCTGGCGATCAGGATGTTGGGCGGGTCGCCGATCAGCGTGGCGGCGCCACCGATGTTCGAGGCCAGGATCTCGCTGATGACGAGGGGCACCGGGTTCATGCCCAGGCCGGCCGCCAGGAACAGGGTGACCGGCCCGATGAGCACCACCGTCGTGACGTTGTCGAGAAAGGCTGATGCCACGGCAGTGACCAGCGACATGACCACCAGGATCCGATATGGATCCGCCGATGCCAGCCTGGCGGCGCGGACCGCCATCCAGCCGAACACCCCGGTGCGCCGCACCACGTCGGCCATGACCATCATCCCGGCAAGCAGGAAGATGACGTTCAGGTCGATGCCGGCAAATGCGCCGTGCTGGTCCAGCACGCCGACCAGCACCATGCCCAGCCCGCCGGCCAGCGCGGCCAGCGTCTTGTCGACGCGCTCGCTGGCGATCAGGGCATAGGCGACCACGAAGATGGTGGCGGCGGCCACCAGCTCGAAGCTCATGCCGGCGGCTCGTCCCGCTGCTCCGGGGTGAGCAGCACATCGCGGCCGGTGGTCTCGATCCAGGCCATCAGCAGCTCCAGCTGGTCGACGTAGGCCACCACCCGACCGTCGGCATCGGTCACCGGCAGGCCGTTCAAGCCCGACTGATGGAGCCGATGGAAGACGGCGCGCAGGTCGTCATCGGTCCTCACGGATACGGCGGGCTGCATGATGTCGCCGGCCGTTCGGGCGCCGAGGTGGCCGGCATAGCGGAGTGCGTCCTCCACGTCCTCGATCGATCCCAGCGCCTCTTCGGGCACGACCTTCAGGAAGACGTCGTCGAGCAGCTCGGTGACGCGCACCAGGCCAATGAGCCGGTCGTCGGCATCGACCACCGACAGCACGCGGCAGGCGGGATTGCGCACCGCGCGCTCGGCCAGCAACTGCAGTGCATCGTCGCTGCGGACCACGATGGGATCGGTTCCGCCCAGCAGCCGCGCCAGGTCGATGGCTGCCGTCTTTGCCGAGATCGGTTCCCTGTGGCTCATTGGCTCTGCTCCAGAAGCGAACGAGACCGCGCAGTCAATGCGCAGTCTCCTCCATTCGCGATCGGGCTACGGGCGGATCGTGACGCCCGTGCGAGGTGCCGTGACCGGCATTCGCAGCCGCCGCAGGATACCGGAGTCTGCGGACGGCCGGCACGCAGGCTCACGCCGGTATCATCGGCCGATGGGAGCCCATCCACCATGACCCGCGCCATGATGCGATGACAGGAAGCCTGGCCATCACCCTGCTTGCTGCCCTGGGGTCCGCCCTGGTGCTTGGCGCGCTGGCGCACCGGGTGGGGCTGGCGCCGATGATCGGCTACATCGCCGCTGGCCTGGTGGTCGGGCCCTTCACGCCGGGCGTGGTGGCCGATCCGGACGAAGTGCTCGCCCTGGCCGACATCGGCGTGGCGCTGCTGATGTTCAGCATCGGCCTCCAGTTCCGGCTTGCCGAGCTGCGCGAGGTTGGTCGGCTGGTGCTGATCGGCGCGCCCGTCCAGGTTGCGATCACCATGGGCCTGGGCGCGCTGACCGCGCTATGGCTGGGCTCGAGCGTGCATGAGGCGCTCTTCCTGGGCGCCGTGGTCAGCATCTGTTCCAGCGTGGTACTGGTCAAGATCGCCGGCGAGGGCACGCTGGCCAGCTCGCCGCACGGACGAATCGCGTTCTCCTGGTCCATCGTCCAGGACCTGCTGACCGTGGTGCTGGTCGTGCTCCTGACGGCTGTGGCCGATCCCGAGCAGTCGGGCGTCGCCGAATCGGGGCTGGCGGTGCTGATCGCCCTCGTTTTCGTCGGCGCGGTGCTGGTCATCGGCTCGCGCCTGCTGCCCGTGGTCCTGGGCCGGGTCGCGCTGCTTGGCTCCCGGGAGCTCTTCGTGGTGGCCGTGGCAGTGATCGCCATCGGCACCGCTGCCCTGGCGCACGAGGTGGGAGTGTCCGTGGCGCTCGGTGCCTTCATCGCCGGTCTGGCCCTGGCCGAGTCAGACCTGGCGGCCAGCGTCCTCGGCGAGATCGTCCCGCTGCGCGAGCTGTTCGCCACCGTCTTCTTCGTGTCGGTGGGCATCCTGCTGCAGCCTGCGGCCGTGCTTGCCGGGTGGCCACTCGTGCTCGCGCTCCTCGTGGTGATCGTGCTGGGCAAGGGCCTGGTGGTCGCCGGAATCGTGCGGATCAGCCGCCGACCGTTCGCCACCTCCTTGCTGGCGGGCGGCCTCGTCGCGCAGGCCGGCGAGTTCAGCTTCGTGCTGGCCACTGTGGGCCTGGAGATCGGCGCGCTCGACCGCGAGGTGTTCAGCCACGCCATGGGTGCGGTGGTGATTTCCATGCTGCTGGCCGCGCCGGTCATGCGAGCGGCATCTGTGCTCGGCGCACGGCTGGAGCAGCGATTCCCGGCACCACCGATTGTCGCCGGCGGTCATGCCCCGCCGGACGAGCTGCGCCGCCACGTGGTGCTGGTGGGCTACGGCGTGGTCGGCCGCCAGGTCGGCCGCGTCCTCGAGGCGCGCTCCATCCCCTGGGTCGCGGTCGACGCCGACTACCCGATGGTGCGCCGCGCGCTGGAGGCCGGAAAGCCGCTGCTCTACGGCGATGCGGCGACGCGCGAGGTGCTGGACGCGGCACGCATCGAGACGGCGAGCACCATGGTCATCGCCCTCAGCAATCCGCTGGCCACGCAGCAGGCCGCGGCGTACGGGCTGAGCCGCAACGAACGGCTGCATGTCGTGGCGCGGGCGCACTCGGCGCAGGAGGAGGCCGAGCTGCGGCGCATCGGCGTGGCGCGCGTCATCACCGCCGAGCGGCAGCTGGGCTTCGAGCTCGTGCGCCACACGCTTGGGCGGTACGGCGTCAGCGAGCGGGAAGCCGATCTCATCCTGCGGCAGCGCGCCTGAGGGCTCAGCTCGCGGCCCAGACCTCACCGATACGATCCACCAGCTCGTCGAGCGTCTGCACCACCAGTGCCGGCCTCACCCCGTCGGGGATGTCCTGAATGGCACCCCACGGGCCGCGCCGCAGCCACACCGCGCGCATGCCGGCGGCCATGGCCGGCAGCACGTCGTTGTCCACCCGGTCGCCGACGTAGGCCACGTCCGCTGGGTCGGGGCTGCCCAGCAGCTCCAGCGCACGCGCGAAGAAGGCTGCGGCCGGCTTGGCCACTCCTATCTCGTCCGACATCGCCATGACCGGAGCCGCGATGCCCAGGGCGCGCAGCTCGGCGGTTCGCACGGCTGGCTGGTTGGCCAGAATGGCGACCCGGCAGCCGGCGTCGGCCAGCCGCTGCAGCCCGCTGCGCGCGTCCGGATACAGGTCCTCCTCCTGGAATCCGCCATAGCGCTGCTCCACCTCCGGCATGCGGCCGCGCCAGGCAGGCTCCTCCAGCCCGAAGACTCCGAACACGTCCCGGTGATCGCCGCCGCGCGCGATCACGGCGCCGAGCGCGGCCATGAAGGTCAGCCGCGGGATGGCCAGCACATCGGCCCAGGTGCTCCAGACACGCGTCTCGTCGATCAGCGTCTCCCCGACGTCCAGGCACACCCACCGCCCATCGGGCGCCATCGGCTCGGGCGCCATCGGCTCAGACGCCATCGGCTCAGGAGCCAGCCATGGCGGCGCGCACCCGCTCGATGACCGCCTGGATCTGCGCCTCGGGCAGCTCCGGGTGGTCCAGGCTGCGGATCTCGGTGGCGCCGCTGGGGAGGTGGCGCTCCTCGGTGCGGCCACGGATGAGGTTGGTGTTGAGCACGCCTTCCGGCGCATTCGGGGCGAGGTGGACGTGCAGGTGCGGAATGCCGCCGCCGAACACGTAGGCGTACACCAGCTTCGCGCCGGTCGCTTCGCGCAGGACGCTGCAGGCACGTGCGATGACCGGACCGAAGGTCGCCGCCTCTGGCCCGTCCAGGTCGGCCAGGTACGCGATGTGGCGGATCGGCTCCAGGTAGGCGAACGCCCTCATGCTGCTGTGAAGCGACATGGAGAGGCGCCACAGCTCGTCGCGCCAGACCTCGACGCGGTCGAGCTCCGGGTCACCGGCGGGGCCGCGACAGATGGTGCAGTCCTGGTCAGCCATGACCCGATGCTAACCCCGCCACTCACACGCGGTCGCCGCCGTTTACGTCTCCAGCACACTCCTGACGTTCGCCGGCCTTGCCGCTGCCCGTTTGGGTCACAGGGCCACGGATCCAGTGGGAATGCAGGGCATCGCCCGCCGGATCAGTGGCCAGTGTCCGCCCGGACCCCGGTCAGATGTCGGATGTGTGCTCCAGCTGCAAGTCGCGCGCGGCGACCAGTGTCAGCGCTTGCCGAAGATGGACCCCAAGACGTCGCCGATGCCGCCGGACTGCCCCTGGCCGGAGCCGCCGCCCAGCACCTGGCCCAGCAGGTCGCCGATGTCGGGAGACTCGTTGGCGGCGCGCTGCGTGTCACCACCCAGCGCGTCGGTGATGTTGTCGAGGCTCAGCCCGCCGCTGCGCTCCTTCTTGCCCAGCATGCCCATCACGATGGGCGCCAGGAGCGGCAGCAGCGACATGATGGTGCCCATGTCCAGGCCGCTCTTGCCGGCGAGCGCCTGGGCTGCGGTCTGCTGTCGGTCGCCGAGGACGTGGTTCACGATCCCCTGGCCGTCAGCCGCGCGCCCGCCCACCTGGCCGTTCAAGTACGCGGACAGGTTGTCGATGATCGAGCCGTCGTGATCCTCACGGATGGCCTGCTGCAGGCCGGCGCGCCGCTCCGGATCGGCCGACTCCTTGCCGAGCGCCGCCAGCAGCATGGGGATGGCGCCGTCGACCGCCGCCTTTGTCTGCTGCGGATCCGCGCCGATGCGACGGCTGATGTCGTTGATGGTGTCGTCGGACAGGTGCGAGCGCAGGTCGTCGAGGACCGAAGTGGACATCTGTGCCATGGCCGCCTCCAATGGATGCCGGTTATCGGGCTCGGGGCGGCAAGTATAGGGCTAGGCCTGCTTGACCCCGCTGACCAGCGCCTCGACCGATGGCTTGGCGTCGCCGAACAGCATCTTCGTCTTCTCGTTGCTGAACAGCGGGTTGGGGATGCCGGCGAAGCCGGTGCCGCGGCCGCGCTTCAGGACGATGATGTTCTGCGCCTGGTCCACGTTCAGGATGGGCATGCCCGATATGGGAGAGCCCTCCTCGCGGGCAAGCGGGTTCACCACGTCGTTGGCCCCGATGACCAGGGCGACGTCGGTATCGGCGAAATCGTCGTTGATCTCGTCCATCTCCTGGAGGCGATCGTAGGGGACGTTGGCCTCGGCCAGCAGGACATTCATGTGGCCCGGCATGCGGCCGGCCACCGGGTGGATGGCGAACTGCACGTCCACCCCCTTGGCCAGCAGCAGGTCCATCAGCTCGCGCACCGGTCCCTGTGCCTGCGCCACTGCCATGCCGTAGCCCGGGACGATGATCACCCGGTTGCCGTAGGCCATCAGCACGGCGGCATCCTCGGCACCGATCTCGCGCAGGTTCTCCTCGCCCTCCGCGCCCGCCGCGGCCGCCTCGCCGCCTGTGCCGAAACCGGCGAACAGCACGTTGAAGAGGGAGCGGTTCATGGCCCGGCACATGAGCTGGGTCAGGATCGCGCCCGAGGCGCCAACGAGCGTGCCGGCGATCAGCAGCGCGTAGTTGCCCAGCACGAAGCCGGTGGCCGCCACCGCGATGCCGGTGTACGAGTTCAGCAGCGAGACCACCACCGGCATGTCCGCGCCGCCGATGGGCATCACCAGCTGCACGCCCAGCACCAACGCCAGGCCGCAGAACAGGAGAAACAGCGGAACGCTGTTCTCGATGGCCGCCAGGTAGACCCCAAGGCCGATCAGTGCCAGCAGCAGCACGCCGGTCACGAGCTGCGAGCCGGGGTACTTCACCGGCCGCGCGGCGACGATGCCCTGCAGCTTGCCGAAGGCGATGATCGAGCCGGTCAGCGAGACGGAGCCGATGATCGCGCCAAGCAGGGTGGCGATCATGAATGGCAGGGACAGGAGCTCTCCGGGGTGTTCGCCCGTGTCGCGCAGGAACTCCGCCACGGCCACCAGCGCGGCAGCACCGCCGCCGGCGCCGTTGAAAATGGCGACCATCTGCGGCATGGCGGTCATGGGCACGCGGCGCGCCCCGAGCACGCCGATCACCGAGCCGATCAGCCCGCCGACCAGCAGGATCCACCAGTTGGCCAACATGCCGTCGACCGACAGGAAGGTCCACAGGATGACCAGCGCCATGCCGACCGCGCCCAGTTGGTTGCCACGCCGCGCGGTCGCGGGCGATGCCAGGAACTTGAGGGCCAGGATGAAGGTGACCGCGCCGACCAGCCAGACGAGGTAGGTCAGGATCTCGGTGAGCTCCATCTAACGGCGCTCCCCGGGGCGCTTGCGGAACATCTCGAGCATGCGGTCAGTGACCACGAAGCCGCCGACCACGTTGATCGTGCCCAGCGTCACGCCCAGCAGCGCCAGGATGATGCGCAGCGGGCCTTCGGCGGTCGCGGCGACAAGCATCGCGCCCACCACGATCACGCCGTGGACGGCGTTCGCGCCGCTCATCAGCGGGGTATGGAGCATGGTCGGCACCTTGGAGACCACCTCGTAGCCCACGAAGGCGGCGAGCACCAGGATGAAGAGCGCCGCCATCAGCGCGAACGGATCGATGCCGCTGGCGTCCATCTAGGCGTTCTCCTTTTGAGCCGACGCCTCGGCGCCCGCGGCAGCGGGCGTATCGGCCTTTGGTGATTCCTGCGCCGGGGCTGCTGGCTCGATGCCCAGCGCCTTGGCTGTCGCCTGGTTCACCACCTTGCCGTCGTGGGTGATGGTGGCGCCGGCGGTGATCTCATCGGCGAAGTCGAGATTCAGCTTGCCGTCGCTGACCAGGTGCTTGATCAGGGTCTGGATGTTCTTGGCGTACATCTGGGTGGCGCTGCCGGGCATGGTGGCCGGCAGGTTGGTGAAGCCGATGATCCGCACGCCGTTGTCAGTGACGATTTCCTTGCCGGCCTCGGTCAGCTCCGTGTTGCCGCCCATCTCGGCGGCCATGTCGACGATCACGCTGCCGGGGCGCATGGTCTTGATCATCTCGGCGGTGATCAGCTTCGGCGCCGGGCGACCGGGGATGAGGGCGGTGGTGATGATGGCGTCCGCCTCCCCGACGCGACTGGCAATCAGCTCGGCCTGGCGGCGCTTGTAGTCGTCACTCATCTCGCGGGCGTAGCCGCCAGACGTCTCCGCCTGGGCCTTCTCCTCCTCGGTCATCTCGACCTCCAGGAAGGTGCCGCCCAGCGACTGGACCTGCTCCTTGACGACCGGCCGCACGTCGGTGGCCTCGACCACCGCGCCCAGGCGCCGGGCGGTGCCGATGGCCATCAGGCCGGCCACGCCGGCTCCGAAGACCAACACCCGCGCCGGGCGCACCGTGCCGGCAGCGGTGGTCAGCAGCGGCATGAACTTCGGCAGCCGCTCAGCGGCGATGAGGACGGCCTTATAGCCACCCACCGTCGCCTGCGAGCTCAGAGTGTCCATCGACTGAGCGCGGGTGATGCGCGGGATCGCGTCCATGCTGATCGCCGTCACGCCGGCCTTGGCCAGCTCCTGTGCGAGCTGCGGGTTGGCCAGTGTGCCCAGAGTGCCGATCAGCACCGTGCCGGGTCTGAGGAAGCCGATCTCCTCGTCGGTGGGCCGGCCCACCCGAAGGACGACGTCCGCCTGCCCGTACAGCGCGGGCGCGTCCGGAACGATGGTCACCCCGGCCTCGCGATAGGCCTCGTCGGGGATGAACGAGCCGTCGCCGGCGCCGGCCTGGACCAGCACCTCGACGCCGTCACCCACCAGCTGGCCGGCGGTCTGCGGGGTGAGAGCCACGCGCGTCTCGCCGGGAGCCGTCTCGCGCGGAACTGCAATCTTCAAGAGGCAAGCTTCCTGTGGTGCACACACGGCGAACCGCCAGTGCGTCGGTCTGGTCGGCGCGGGCGGTTCGGGATTCGGAGTGTACCAGAGCCAGCCGATGGGCCAGCCGCGCCCCAGCCGGACAATTCGCTACGCTGGTCGCATGAGCCTTGTCATCGAGCGGGTGAGCAAACGCTTCGGCCACGTTCTCGCGCTTGACGAGACCAGCTTCACGGTCGAGCCGGGCCGCATCTTCGGGCTGCTTGGCGCCAACGGCGCCGGCAAGACGACCTGCATGCGGATCGTGCTCGACATCCTGCGGGCCGATACCGGCAGCGTCACGTGGCAGGGCCGTTCGAACACCCAGCTGCCGCGTGACACGTGGGGCTACCTCCCCGAGGAGCGCGGCCTGTATACGCGGATGACGGTGCTCGACGTGCTGCGCTTCTTCGCCTCGCTGTACGGCGTTCCAGAAGCCGATGCCACCCGGGAGATCGACGACTGGCTCGAACGCTTCCGCGTCCCCGACTACCGGGAGCGCAAGGTCGAGGAGCTGTCGAAGGGCAACCAGCAGAAGATCCAGTTCATCGCGGCCATCCTCCACGACCCCGACGTGCTCATCATGGACGAGCCCTTCACCGGCCTCGACCCGGTCAACGTGCAGCTGCTCAAGGAAGCCTTCCTGGAGATGAAGGCGCGCGGCAAGACGCTGATCTTCAGCACCCACCAGATGGAGACCGTGGAGGAGCTGTGCGAGTCGATCGCCATCCTGGATCGCGGTCGCGTGGTGGTCGAGGGCGCCGTTCGCGACGTCAAGCGGGCGATGGGCCGCCAGGTCGTTCGCCTGGCCACCGATGGCGACGGGAGAGTCGACGGCTGGCTGGGCGAGCTGCCAGGGATGACGGTCGGAGCGGAACGCCAGGACTACGTCGAGATCCGCGTGCCTGCCGGCAGCGACCCGGAGGCCATCCTGCGCCTGGCACTGCAGCGGGGTGAGCGGGTGACACGCTTCGAGATCGCCGATCCCTCGCTGGAGGAGGTGTTCATCGAGCATGTCGGCCGGCCCGCAGCCGCCGAGGAGGAGCGCCACCTGGCCGAGCGCACGGGCGGCGCGGCATGAGAACCCTCTTTCCCAACGCCTGGTTCGTCGCGCGCCGCGAGTTCCGCATGCGCGTCCGCAGCCGCAGCTTCCTCATCGTCACCGCCATCCTGGCGCTGGTTGGCGTGGGACTGACCCTGCTGCCACTGGGCATCGAGCTGCTGGCCGGCAGCGACGACCGCCGGGTGGCTGTGGTCGCGTCCGGCAACGACATTCCCGGGTCGCTCGGCGGCACGCTGCAGGCGGCCCTCAACGCCACCGAGACCGACCCGGAGCGGCAGTGGCAGGTCGAGTCGAGTGACGACGAGCCGGGCGCCCGCCAGGAAGTGACCGATGGGGAGCTGGATGCGTTGCTGGCCGTCAGCCGCGGCAGTGGTGGAGACCTGGCCTACGACGTCTTCACCGATGAGGGGCCCACCTCGTCGTTGCACGTCGCCCTGCGATCGGCCCTCTACCAGGTCAGCGTGAGCGACCGCCTGCAGCGCGCCGGTGTCGAGGCCGATGCCAACCAGATCCTGGCGCCGCCCGCCATCACCGTTACCCGCAGCGACCCCGACGCGCAGGACCCGGAGGAGAACTTCGGCGCGCGCTACCTCTTCGCCATGGCGCTGGTGATCCTGACCTTCATGGCGGTCATCACCTACGGAACCTGGGTCGCCTCCAGCGTCGCCGAGGAGAAGAGCAGCCGGGTCATGGAGCTGCTGATCACCGCCGCCACGCCTCGCCAGCTGTTGGCCGGGAAGGTGCTCGGGACCGGCGCTGCGGGGCTCACCCAGTACGTGGCGGTGGTGCTTGCGGCGGGCATCGGCCTGGTCCTGCAGAACGTGCTCAAGGGCCGGCTGCTGGGCGCCGAGTCGGCGAACCAGCTGGAGGGGCTGCAGCTGGGCGTGCTGGCGCCGTTCGGCCTGTTCTTCATCGGCGGCTTCATGCTGTACGCCATCCTGTACGCCGGCCTGGGCTCCATGGCCAGCCGCCAGGAGGAGGTCCAGCAGGTCACCGGGCCGATGATCTTCGTGGCCATGATCGGCTACTTCGCCGCCTTCATCGGCCTCAACACCCCAGACGCGCAGTGGATGCAGTGGCTGTCGTGGGTGCCGTTCTTCAGCCCGTACCTGCTGATCGCGCGGGCCATCCTCGACACCGTGGCACCGTGGGAGTGGCTGCTGGCCGGGGCGCTGATGCTGGCCTTCCTGGCGGGCGCGCTGTGGGTGGCGGCACGCATCTACTCGGCGGGCGTGCTGCTGTACGGGCAGCGCCTCAGCTTGCGGAACGTCTTCAGCGCCGTCCGCGTCGACCGGTAGCGCCGTGGGCCTGGCGATCGGACGCGGCCGGCTGGAGCTGATGATCGGCGACATCACCACCGAGGCCGTCGACGCCATCGGCAACGCTGCGAACGAGGCGCTGCGCGGCGGGGGCGGCGTGGACGGCGCGATCCATGCCGCGGCCGGACCGGGGCTGCTGGACGAGCTGCGGCGTCGCTATCCAGACGGAACGCCGACCGGCACCGCGGTCGAGACCTCCGCCCACCGCCTGCCGGCTCGCTGGGTGATCCATGCGGTGGGCCCGGTGTGGCGCGGAGGCGGCCACGATGAGGCGGAGCTGCTGGCCCGGGCGTATCGCTCCAGCCTGCGCCTGGCCGATGGGCTGGGGGCGGCCAGCCTGGCCCTGCCGGCCATCAGCATGGGGATCTACGGGTACCCGGCGAAGGAAGCGGCCACGGTCGCGGTGCAAACCGTGGCTGAGGGGCTGGCGGAGGCATCGGCGCTGGAGGTCGTGCGCTTCGTGCTGCGGCCGGCGACGTGGGATGCCTTCCAGGCCGCCTTGGCGGACCTGGGCTAGGGTTCGACGCTCGTGGGCCAGCAGGCAGCCATCCGGACCCAGGCACTGACCAAGCACTACGGCGGCGTTCGCGCGCTGGAGAGCCTGAGCCTCGAGGTGCAGCCCGGCGAGATCTTCGGCTTCCTGGGCCCGAACGGCGCCGGCAAGTCGACGATGATCCGCACGCTGCTGGGTTTCCTGCACCCGACCGCCGGATCGGCCCAGGTGCTGGGCATGGACATCGTCAGCAACTCGGTCGAGATCCGGAGACGGGTCGGCTACCTGCCGGGCGGGATCGCCCTCTACGACTCGCTCTCCGGAGCCGATGCGCTCGACTACCTCAACGACCTGCAGGGCCGGCAGCCGCTCCGACGGGACGAGCTGTGCGAGCGGCTCGAGATGCCGGCCAGCGTGCTGCGCCGCCGGGTGCGCGACTACTCGCGCGGCATGCGGCAGAAGATCGGCGTCATCCAGGCACTGCAGCACGATCCGGACGTGGCCATCCTGGACGAGCCCAGCGAGGGGCTCGACCCGCTGATGCAGCAGGCCTTCTACGGGATTTTGGAGGAGCTGAAGGCCGCCGGCCGAACCATCTTCTTCTCGAGCCACGTGCTGTCAGAGGTGGAGCGCATCTGCGACCGCGTGGCCATCATCCGGGCGGGCCACCTGATGGCGCTGCAGAACGTGGACGAGCTGCTGGCGCGCCGCAAGCGAACGGTGACGCTGCGCTGGCGCGGCGCGGTGCCTGATCTCTCCTCGGTGCCGGGGCTGGCCGACATCCGCATCCACGGTGACCGGCTGCAGGCGACCCTGCTGGGCGACGTGGCGCCGTTCGTGCGCGCCGTGGCATCGCCATCGCTGGTGGACCTGACCATCGAGCCGGCTCGCCTGGAGGAGGCGTTCCTGGAGTACTACCAGGGCGACCTGCCGTGAACCTACGGCTCCTGGCCCAGACCCTTCGCTGGAATCGGGCGCGGCTCGTGGCGCTGCTGCTGGCCGGGATCGGCTGGGGGCTGCTGATCCCGTTGATCTACGCCAACTTCAGCGACGCCATTCGCCAGATCGCCAACTCCGGCGCCATCCCTGAGCAGCTGATGAACTTCGGGTCGGGCAGCCTGTTCACCGTGCCGGGCGCAATCACCCTTGGCTTCCAGCACCCGCTGGCCATCGCCTTCCTGGCGATCTTCGCGATCGGCACGCCGGCAGCGGCCATCGCCGGCGAGCGGGAGCGCGGCACGCTGGAGGTGCTGCTGGCCCGCCCGATCTCGCGCCGCGCGCTGTACCTGACGGTAGCCGTGGCGGTGACCATGCTGCTCATCCTGGAGCTGGCGGCGCTGCTGGCCGGCATGTGGGCCGGCATGCTGGCCACCGACATCGCCGAACAGGTCGACAGCTCGCAGATCTGGCTGCTGTTCGCCAACGGCCTGCTGCTGTGGGGCGCGTTCGCAGCATTCGGCCTGGCCGCGTCGGTCAGCTTCGACCGTCAGGGTCCGGCGCTGGGCCTGTCGCTTGCGTACCTGCTGGTGAACTACTTCCTGGAAATCCTGGGCTCGCTGTGGACCGATGTCGCCTGGTCGCAGGAATACTCGCTGTTCCACCACTTCCAGCCGTCGGAGATCCTCACCGGAGCAGCCGATCCGCTTGACTTCGTGATCTGCGGCCTCGCGGTTGCCGTCCCGGTTGCCTACGCGCTGGTCGTCTTTCCGCGCCGCGACCTGGCCGCGCCCGACTAGGCGGTTCTGTCGGCCTCGGGGATAGCTTCCGTGGCTTCGTCCTGGCGCAGCGCCAGGGCCAGGGCCTGCTCCAGGGTAAGCTTCTTGCCCTCTTCGGCCGCAGCCGCGAGCTCGGGGTCGTCGAGCAGGTCGTCCGGGAAGAAGTGCGACGCGTCCCGATTGATCTGCGCCAGGCCGATGCCCCGCACGTCGTGGATGGCGCTGGCCGCACCGGTGAGCTGCATCGCCCGCTCGCGGTTGCCCTCCCGCCACTCCAGGGCCGCGATCCCGTCCAGCACCAGCGCATAGCCGGTCACGTCATCCGTCTCGCGAAAGATGTGCATCGCCTCCGCGTATGACTCGCGGGCCAGAACACTGTCCATGAGCTGTGTGCCGATCAGGCCGCGCGTGAACAGCCCCCAGCCGAGCTGGAAGCGATCGCCCAGCTCGCGCGAGATGGCGATTGCCTCGTCGATCAGCTCGCGCGACGGGCCCTGGTCCTCCGCGTAGATGTAGGCATTGACCACGCCCCACAGCGCCTTGCCCTCGCCGGCACGGTCCTTCAGCGCGCGGAAGCGGTCGAGCGCCTCCTGCGCCAGGCGCAGCGCATCGGCGTATTCGCCGGGCGCGAGCGAGTAGGTGAAGGATTCGTTGTACCGCGCCTCGGCGAGCAACCGCTCATCGCCGAGCTGCTCCGCGATCGTCCCCTCCTCGTGGTACCAGGCTCTGGCCTTCAGGAGATCACCCTGCCAGTAGGCAATCCCGCCGATGGCGTCCAGCGCAAGCAGCAGATCCATGGGCTCGCCACCCGGCAGGGCAATGACCCGCTCCGCCCGCTCGCGGGCCTCGGGCAGGTAGCCGCGCATCTGCCAGAACCGCCACGTGGCTGACAGCAGGCGCATGGCCAGGCCGGCGTCCTGCACCTCCACCGCAAAGTCCAGGGCCGCTCGCAGGTTGTCGTGCTCACGCTCGAAGGTGTCCAACGCCTGGCGCTGCTGGCCACCGAAGACGTTGTTCGACAGGCCGCTCGCCAGCTCCAGGTAGTGCTCGGCATGGCGGCGGCGGACTGCATGGGTGGCGTCCGATTCATGCAGCCGTTCCATGGCGTACGCGCGGATGGTGCTGAGCATCAGGAACCGCGGCTCGCCGTGTGGGTCGCTGCCCTGGCGGATGAGGCTCTTGTCCAGCAGCGAGGTGACGGCGTCCAGCGCATCCGGCTTCGGCCCGGCGTCCGCCGGCCAGTCGGCAAGCACCACGGCTTCGACGCCAGCCAGGTCGGCGCCACCGGCGAAGACCGCCATCCGCGCGAACGCCGCGCGGTCGGCAGGCTCCAGCAGGTCGTAGCTCCAGTCGATGGCCCCGCGCAGCGTCTGCTGCCGCTGCGGCAGGTTGGCCGATCCGCCGGCCAGGATGCTGAGCTTGTCGCCCAGCCGTGAGAGGATGGCCTGCGGCGTCAAGACGCGGACCCGGGCGGCCGCCAGCTCGATGGCCAGTGGCAGGCCGTCCAGCGCGATGCAGATCTGTGCGATGGCTGGCGCGTTCGAGACGTCGACCGTGAAGTCGGGGCGCACCGCCATGGCGCGCTCCACGAAGAGCGCCACCGAGGCGAACTGCGAGAGCGCCTCCGGGTCCGCCGGCTCGTCGCTTCCCGGCAGCTCCAGGGGCGGGACGGGGTACTCCTGCTCGCCGTAGATGCGCAACGGGGAGCGACTGGTTGCCAGCACGCGCGCCTCCGGCAGCGCGTTCAGGAGCTCGCCCACGTCCTGCGCCGCGTCCAGCACCTGCTCGAAGTTGTCGAGCAGGAGGAGCAGCTGCTTGTCGGCGAGCTGCTCAGTCAGGCGTTCCATCACCTTGCCGCCCGGATCGGCCATGCCGAGTGCCTGGGCAATGGTCGGCATCACCAGCCGCGGCTCCGTGATCGGGCCCAGAGGCACGAAGTACACCCCGTCGCGGAAACGCTCGGTGGCATCCGCGGCGAGCTGCAGCGCCAGCCGCGTCTTGCCGGTGCCTCCCGGCCCGGTAAGGGTCAGCAGGCGAGCGGTCTCCAGCAGAGCCGATGCCTCCGCCAGCTCCCGTTCGCGTCCCAGGAACGTGGTCAGCAGGGTCGGCAGGTTGTTCGGCACCGCATCCAGGGTGCGGAGCGAGGGGAACTCGTCCGGCAGCCCTTCGATGACCAGCATCGAGATCCGTTCCGGACGGGAGAGGTCCTTGAGGTGGTATTCGCCCAGCTCGCGGAGCTGCAGGCCGCCTTCCATGGAGGGCTCGGTCAGCAGCCGGGCTGCCTCGGAGAGCAGCACCTGGCCGCCGTGGCCGGCGTTGGCGATGCGGGCCACGCGATGCAGGTCCAGCCCGACGTACGTGTCGCCGGAGACCAGGCCCTCCCCAGTGTGGATGCCCATCCGCACCCGCACCGCGGCTTCCGGTGGCCATGCCTCCTGCTGAAGGGCGCGCTGCCCTGCGGCCGCCGCCGCTACGGCCCGCGGCGCGCTGGGGAAGACGGCGAACACGGCGTCGCCCTCCGTCCCGAAGACCGTGCCGCCGTGCTCCTCGACCGCGTCTCGCAACAGCTCCTCGTGGCGAGCCAGCACCGGCGGCCAGGCGTCGCCCAGCTGCTGCGCCAGGCGCGTCGAGCCCTCGATGTCGGTGAACAGGAACGTGACGGTTCCGGACGGCAGATCGGCCACGTGCCCAGTGTCGCCATGCGAGCAGGGGACGGCAAGGGCCCCGCGCGCCAACGCGGTGGCTTCCGCTACGCTCCGGCCGTGACCCCCGACGTCCCCGCGACCCTCGATTCGCATGCCAGCCGCACGCCCGGACTGGGCGCGCTGGCCGACCATCCCGTGGCCGCCGCGCTCGTCGGCGCCACGATCATCGCCTTCAGCGCGATCCTGGTGAAGTGGGCCAACGTGCCGCCCGCCACGGCCTCGATCTTCCGCTGCGCCTACGCGCTGCCGTTCCTTCTGGGCATCGCCATGGCCGAGCGGCGCGCCTTCGGGCCGCGACCCGGGTCACAGGTGCTGCTGGCCTGGCTGGCGGGCATCTTCTTTGCCATCGACCTGGAGATGTTCCACCACACGATTCCGCTGGTGGGCGCAGGGCTGGCCACCGTGCTGGGCAACACCCAGGTGGTGTTCGTCGGCGTCCTGGCCTGGCTGATCATCGGTGAGCGCATGGCGCCGCGCACGGCGCTGTCCATCCCGGTGGTGCTGGTCGGCGTGGTGCTGATCTCGGGAGTCATCGGCGCCGATGCCTACGGCGCCAACCCGCAGCTGGGGGTCTTGACGGGGTTGACCACCGGACTGTCGTATGCCGCCTTCCTGATCATCCTGCGCCAGGGCAACGCCGACCTGCGGCGGCCGGCCGGGCCGCTGTTCGACGCAACCCTGTCCGCCACCCTCTGCTCCATCCTGATCGGCCTGCCGCTCGGTGAGCTGGAGCTGGTGCCGAGCTGGCCGGCGCACGGTTACCTGTTCGTGCTGGCCTTCACCAACCAGTTCATCGGCTGGCTGATGATCAGCGTCTCACTGCCGCGCCTGCCGGCCGCGCTGAGCAGCGTGGTGCTGACGACCCAGCCGGTCAGCTCGGTGGTGCTGGCGATGCTGCTGGTCGGGGAGCAGCCGAGCGTCGTCCAGCTGCTGGGTGGCGGGGTGATCGTGGCCGGGCTGCTGCTGGCCACCGTGCGGCGACGCCAGTCACGACCGGCAGCGGCGTCGGCTGGACCGTAGCCCCGTCCTCAGCCGGGTTGCATGGACTCGGCGATGCTCAGCGCATCCTCCAGGCTGGGCGCTCCCTCGATCCGCAGTGTCAGGCCGTCGCGCTCCCACATCAGCGTGTTGCCGACCAGGCGCAGTGTGCGCTCCAGCGGCTTCCCGTCGGCCGTGCGGAAGAAGAAGAAATGCTCGCCGCCCTCGATCCAGAAGCCGCTGGTGTTGCCCAACGCCACGCGCTGGATGAGGGCTCCCTCGTTCAGGATCTTGGTGAAGGTGCCGGAGCCGATGTCGGCGCGGAACTCGGTGATGACCACCGACAGTCCGCTGCCCGGGTCTGCCGGCAGCCCATCGCGCGCACCCCAGGCGAGCGCCACGGCCTCGGTCTTCTCATCCAGGAAGCGGTGGTCAGGGTCGCCGAGCGCCGGGTCCGTCGGAAGCAGCAGCGTCCCTCCCAGGGCGTCCCGCGCCGTGTCGAGATCCGTGGGCAGGCCGAAGGCGCGTTCCAGGATCAACCCTGGCGGGAGGGGGCTGGCGGCCGGGCCGGCGCCGAAGTTGATGCGCAGGCCGCCCAGCGCAAAGCCGATGCCTCCCACCGTGCCGACGGCCAGCACCACCGTCAGCAGCCCCAGCACCAGGCCTCGCCGTGCGAGCGGCCAGTGGAAGCCGCGCCCGGCGCCGCGCTCGCGCTTGTCGGCGATGCGATCGGCTACCGCCTCCGCCAGCTCCGGCGTTTCCGGCCAGTCGATGGCCCTGGCCAGCTGCCGCAGCTCGGCGCCAAGCCGCTGGTCCCGCTCCTCGAAGCTCATGGCCCGTCCTCCGCGGGGAGCTGCTCCCGTAGCCGCTGCATGGCCCGCGACAGCCGCGATTTGACGGTGCCGCGCGGCACGGCCAGCGCCTCGGCCATCTCCGCCTCGCCCATCTCCAGGAACCAGCGCATCCCCAGCACCAGGCGGTCCTCGTCACGCAGCCGGTTCAGCGCGGCGAGCAACGCCTGGCGGCGTTCGCCGGCCAGGACCGCCACCTCGGGCGATGGGGCCGCACCGTCCGAGGGGCGATCCTGTGCCATTCGCAGCGCGAGGTTGGTGCGGCGCCCGCTGCCCCGGCGCCGGTTGCGTGCGGCGTTGACCACGATGCGCATCACCCAGGGACGCGGCTCGGCACCGCTCCGGAAACGAGGCAGCGCACGCCAGGCGCGCACGAAGCCCTCCTGGGCCGCGTCGCGTGCCTCGTCGGTGTCGCGGCAGACCAGGTAGGCAGCACGGAATGCCAGCTGCTCGTAGCGTCGCACCAGCTCCTCGTAGGCGGCGATGTCTCCGCTCCGGGCTCGCTCCATCAGCTCGGATTCGGTCAGTGGACGGCCCTCCACCTGCGACCTAGGTACACCTCGCGGCCTCCGGCAGTTCCCCGCGAAGTATCGTGGCGCCATGGCATCCAGCACGCGGCTGATCACCGGGACGGGCCGGCTGCTCACCCCGGTCCCCTACGAAGGAAGCTCTCCGTGGGGAATCGCGGTGGACGACGGGCAGGTGACCTACGTCGGACCACTGGCCGATGCGCCGGCTGCCGACACGCTGCTCGACCTGGGTGCGGGCCTGGTGACGCCGGGGCTGGTCGATGCGCACACGCACCCGGTCTACGCCGGCGATCGCTCCGACGAGGCAGCGGCGCGACTTGCCGGGCAGGTGTACTCGGGCGGCGGCATCCTGCGCACAGTGGCGGCCACGCGGGCCGCGCCGGACGGCACGCTGGAGGCACTGGTCGAGGAGCGGCTGCGCGCCCAGCTGGCCGCCGGCACAACGACGGTGGAGTGCAAGTCGGGCTATGGCCTTTCCACCGCTGAGGAGCTGCGCCACCTGCGGATCATGGGTGCAGTGGCAAATCGGCTCCCGGTGCGGCTGGTACGGACCTTCCTGGGCGCCCACGCCGTCCCGCCCGACGCCGGCGATTACGTCGCCACGCTGGTCGAGGAGATGATCCCGGCCGTCGCGGCGGAGGGGCTGGCCGAGTTCTGCGACGTGTTCTGCGACCGCGGATTCTTCTCGGTGGCGGACGCCCGGCACATCCTCGACGCCGCGCAGGCCAGCGGCCTGCGGGCGCGGCTGCACGCCGACCAGCTGGCATCCATCGGCGCAACCCAGCTTGCGGCTGACATCGGCGCGGTCAGCGCCGACCACCTGGAGCAGCTGCAGCCGGAGGGCATCCAGGCGCTGGCAGCATCGCAAACGGTGGCGACGCTCCTGCCAGGCCCCGCGCTGGTGCTGCGCGATCGCCAGGCGCCGGCCCGCGCGCTGCTCGACGCCGGCGTCCAGGTGGCGATCGCCTCGGATGCCAATGCCGGCACCTTCGGGGCGTGGGGCGCCATGCCGCTGGTCATCGGCCTGGGCTCGACGCTGTTGGGGATGACCGCCACCGAGGCAGTCGTGGCCGCGACCAGCGGCGGAGCGGCCTCGCTGGGGCTGGGTGATCGGCGCGGCCGCATCGAACCGGGCGCCGACGCGGACCTTGTTGCCTGGCAGGCAGACCACGAGGGCGCCTTCGCCCTGCGCCTCGGCGCCGTGCGGCCGGCCATGGTGATGGTCGGCGGCGAGGTGGTCATCGGCGCCTGAAGCCCGGCTTCCCTAGACTTTTCGAGGTGAGTGACCGATACGACCTGATCATCATCGGCGCCGGCGCGGCCGGCGAGGCGGCCGCCTACGAGGCTCGCGAGCAGGGCGCCCGGGTGGCCATCATCGAGCGCGACCTGTTCGGCGGCGGCTGCCCGTTCTGGCAGTGCATGCCCTCCAAGGCGCTGCTGCACGCGGCCGCGGCGCACCACGCCGGCGGAGACTACCCATGGTCGAAGGCATCGGCCTTCCGCGATTACATGATCAACCGCATCGACCGCGACTACCCCGATGACACCAGCCACGTCGACGCGCTGCGCCAGGCCGGCGCAGAGCCGATCCGCGGCGAGGCGCGGTTCGTGTCAAACCACCCGCGCACCATTGAGGTGCGCGACGGCCAGGCTGAGCCGCGACGGCTGGAAGCCGATGCCGTGATCCTGGCGGTGGGCTCGCATTCGCGCATCCCGTCACTGCCCGGGCTGGACGAGTCGGGGCACTGGACCAATCGCGAGGGCACCTCGCTGCGCGAGCTTCCCGATGGCGTGGTCGTCCTCGGCGGCGGTCCGAGCGGCGTCGAGCTGTCGCAGGTCTACGCGCGCTACGGCGTCCCCGTCACCCTGGTCCATCCCCGAGACCGCATCAACGATCGCGATCATCGGCGCAGCTCCGAGCTCCTGGCGGAGTCGCTGCGCCGTGAGGGCGTCGAGATCCGGCTCAACTCGCGCGCCACCGGCGTGCGCGCTCACGCGGGCACCAACGGCCGTCACGTGGTGGAGCTGTCGGACGGCGGCACGGTCGAGGGTGCGGCGCTGCTGATGACAGTCGGCCGCGACATCCCGTTCGATCGCCTAGACCTGGAGACAGTAGGGGTCGAAGTAGACCACGGGAAAGTCAAGGTCGACGAATACCTGCGCGCCGCACCGGGCATCTACCTCGCCGGCGACGCAGCGGGACCCGAGCTGCACACCCACATGGCCCACTACGAGGGTGAGATCGCGGCTCGCAACGCCCTTGGCGCCAGCCAGAAGCCAGACCTGCGGGCCATCCCACGCGCTACCTACACCGATCCCGAGACGTCATCCACCGGGCTGCTGCTGGAGCAGGCCCAGGAGCGTGGCATCGATGCCAAGGAATTCACCGTCGACCTGGCCAGCACCGCCAAGGGCGAGACGGCCGAGGCGGCGGGCCACGTGACCATCGTGGTCGATCGTGCGGCGAAGACCCTGGTCGGCGCCTTCCTGGCCGGCCCGGGCGTCAGTGAGACGGTCCACGAGGCGGTGCTGGCCGTGAAGCTCCAGACGCCGCTCTCCGTGCTGGCTGACACGATCCACGCCTTCCCCACCGTGGCGCGCGCCATGGGCACGCTCTTCATCGAGGCGCACAAGGAGCTGGGCTAGGGCCTACTCCGGGAATTCCTCGGGGTGGAAAGCGTAGGCCCACATCGTGTCCGGCTCGATCCGAAAGAAGACGACGTTCCCCCAGGAGTACGGATCGCCCTCGTACTGCCGCACCCACGCGCCGTGGATCTCGTCATGGTCCTGATGGTCGCGCGTGATCCACTCCACGCGGCCGTTGACCGCCACGGCAATACGATCGCCGTCCATGTGCACCGCGGAGCAGGCCGGATTGCGGCGCAGGTGGCTGACCTTGGTGGCCAGCTCGTCGGTGCTCACCGTGAAGCGGCCATGGATGAACAGCGCGTCCAGCGGCGAGACACGCGGCTCACCCTTGGAGGTCACGGTGGCAAAAGCAACGTGCTTCGTGCCCTGCAGGTAGTTGGTCACCTGCCGGGCGGTGAGCCGACGCTCCGGCGTGACGATGGCCCGCATGTGCGGATTGGCGCGTGCCAAGTGCGCCTGGAAGAGGGCGTCGAGCTCGGCGAGCTCAGCATCGGTCTCGAACATGCCGCTAGCCTAGCCCGCTAGCATCCGGCCCCGATGGACCAGGTGCTCCTCCTCGCCGTGCTCTTCCTCGTCGCCGCGGTGCTGTACGGCATGGTCGGCCACGCCGGGGCATCGGCCTACCTGGCGATCATGGCGCTGCTGGGCGTGGCGCCGGACGTCATGCGGCCCACCGCGCTGGTGCTCAACATCCTGGTGGCCAGCATCGTCAGCCTGCGTTTCGCGCGCGCCGGTTTCGTGCGGCCGCTGGCCGCGCTGCCGTTCCTCGTCGGCTCCGTGCCCGCAGCCTTCGTGGGCGGCATCATCACGCTGCCGGCAGAGCTCTACCGACCATTGGTGGGCGCCACCCTGATCTTCGCCGCCTTCCGCTTCGGCGTGACGGCCTCGCGCGCCGGCGAGGAGTTCGCGCCCCGCGAGCCGCTGGTGCTGGGCGTGCTGAGCGGTGCGTTCATCGGCCTCTTGGCCGGCCTCACCGGCACCGGCGGCGGCATCTTCCTGACTCCGCTGATGATAGCCGCCGGCTGGGCGGGCACCCGCTTCGCCGCGGGGACCTCGGCGCTGTTCATCCTGGCCAACTCCATTTCGGGCCTTGCCGGCAACTTCGGCGCCGTGGGCAACGTGCCCAGCGCCATCCCGATCTGGCTCGCGGCAGTTGCCACCGGCGGCGTCATCGGCTCCGACCTGGGCAGCCGCAGGCTGCCGGCACCCTGGGTGCGCCGAGGCCTGGCGCTGGTGCTGCTGATCGCCGGGCTGAAGCTGATCTTCCTGCCCTAGGCGGGCAGCGCGCGGCGTGCGCTGAAGGAGATCCAGCCAATCGCAAGGGCCAGCACGCCGAGGACCATGAAGGGCTGCACCGGTCCGCTCAGGAAGAGCCCGCGCATTGCGAACAGCAGGTGACCGGCAGCCGCCAGCTCCGCGACCAGCAGGATCCGGCGCGAGGGTCGGCGCAGGATCTCTCGCGCGAGGCGCCCGACCAGGACCGCAAGGATCGCGAAGCCAATGGCCAGGATCCACGTCTCCTGCGAGCCGCCACGCGCCAGCGCTCCGCTCAGGAGGTAAACGGCATAGCCGGCCTCCAGCACCGCCAGGCCTCCCCAGCCGAAGCCGGCCACGGAAACGCCGAGCGGGCGCGGGGCGGCGGGCGGTTCGGCCGGCAGGCCAGTGCCCTCGCCTGCTCGAAAATGGGCCAACAGCGCCACCCGGCCGCTGACGCCCAGCTTCACGTAGATGCTGGACAGGTGCGACCGCACCGTGGCCTCGCTGAGCGACAGGTGCTCGGCGATCTCGCGGGCGGGGATGCCGGTCAGGGCCTGGTCGAGCACCGCCTGCTCGGCCGGCGTCAATGCTGAAAGGCGCGCAAGGGTCACGTGAGAGTCATCGGTCTGCATGGGTCAAGGCTCGAGCATGCAGGTGCCGTGGCGCATCAGCCAAACCGTGGAAATTCCTCCCCGAGACCGATGAATTCGCGCTCATTCGCTGAACAGCACGCCCGGGTTGAGCAGGCCGCCCGGGTCCAGGGCGTTCTTAATGGCCCTCATGGCGGCGACGTCCGCGGCGCCGCGGTCACGCTCCAGCCAGTGCACCTTGGCTATGCCGATCCCATGCTCGGCGCTGATCGTGCCGCCGTGGTCGATGGCCAGCTGCAGCACGGCGTCATCGGCGGCCTCGTCCTCCGGGGGCGGCCCCAGCACGGTGACGTGCATGTTTCCATCGGCGATATGGCCGTAGGTGATGACCGATGTGCCCGGCGCCACCCGCCGGACAGCCTCGCCCAGGCCATCCATGAAGGCGGCGAGGCGGGTGACCGACACGGCCACGTCCAACTTGTGCGGGACGGCGACGGCATTCACCGCCTCGGTATGCCCCTCGCGGATGCGCCACAGCCGCTCGCGGCCAGCGGGGTCCGTTGCCAGCACCGCGTCGCGCACCATCTCGCCGGCGGCCTCCAGCGCCGCGGCCAGCTGCGGCGTCGGGTCGGTGGCACCGTCGACCTCCACCAGCAGGTACGCCGGATGCGGCTCCGCCAGGGGACGCTGGATGCCGGCATGCGCCAGCACCAGCGCCATGCCCTCCTCGAAGAACAACTCGGCGGCCAGCAGGTCCGGGAGCCGCTCCCGCAGCGCCGCCAGCACCTGCACCGCTGCCGCCGTGTCGTCGACCCCGCACAGCGCGCTGGCCCTGCGCCGGCGAAGGGGCCGCAGCCGCAGCCGAACCCGGGTGATGATCGCCAGCGTCCCCTCGCTGCCCGCCAGCAGCGACGGCAGGTGGTAGCCGGTGTTGTCCTTCACCAGCCCGGGAAGCCGCCGCACCACCGAGCCATTTGCCAGGACGGCTTCCAGGCCGATGACCTGCGCGCGCATCGGCCCGTTGCGCAGGACCTGCATGCCACCCGCGTTGGTGGCCACCATGCCGCCGATAGTGGCACTGTCCCGCGCGCCCAGGTCAACGCCGAAGTCGAAGCCGCCGGCTCGCGCGTGGGCCTGAAGCGCGCCGAGCGTCACGCCGGCGCCGACGGTCACCTCGCCGGCGTTGGCATCCACCGGTTCCAGGTCGCGGAGGCGGGTCGTGGAAAGCACGACCTGCGGTCGCTGGCTCTCGGCGCGTGGCACGGAGCCCCCCACGAGGCCGGTGTTGCCACCCTGCGGGATGAGCGCCGCACCGGCATCGGCGCAGGCCGACACCACCGCGGCCACCTCCGCCACGCTGGCTGGCCGCACCACGGCGAGCGCCTCGCCATGCCATCGGCGAGTCCAGTCCGTCTCATAGCCGGCTCGCAGGTCCGCGTCAGCCAGCACTCGCTGGTCGCCGACCGCTGCCTGGAGCGTGGAGATGAGCTCGGCCACGTGCGAATGCTGCCACGCAGCTCTGTGCCGGTGGCTGGGATGCCGGCGGATCGGCAATTGGGGCGATGCGAGGGTCTGGCAATTCTTCTCTAGACTCGTGAGGCCATGAGCACGCGCTGGGCGACCTTCGACTGCTACGGCACGCTGGTGGACTGGGATGGCGGCATCCGGTCCACGCTGGCCGCGCTGTGGCCCGCGGCCGACGCCGACGCCCTGCTGGCCACGTACCACGCCCACGAGCCGGGGGTGCAGGCAGGGCGCGGCATTCCGTACCGCCAGGTCATGGCAGAGGTGCTGCAGCGCGTGGCCGCGGACGTGGGAAAGCCGATTCCCGAAGGACGCGAGGATGCGCTGGGCGAGTCGCTGCCTTCGTGGCGGGTCTTCCCGGAGGTGCCGGACTCGCTGGCGGAGCTGCGTGACCGCGGCTGGCGGCTGGCCATCCTGTCGAACACTGACCCGGAGCTGCTGGACTCCTCGCTGACCGCGATCGGCGTGCGGGTGGACCTGCGGGTGGTGGCCTCGGAGATCGGCTCGTACAAGCCCGGTCTGGCGCACTGGCAGGTCTTCTTCGACCGCGCGCGCGCCCGACGGGAGGCGCACGTGCACGTCGCGGCCTCGCTGTTCCACGACATCGAGCC
>DATBIY010000031.1:0-2232 GCA_036556695.1 Candidatus Limnocylindria bacterium | reverse complement strand
GCAGGGGCACGACCGAAGAGGATGTGCAAACCACCGTGGAGGCGACACGGCGCGTGCTCGAGCGGATGCGTGGCGCCGGGGAGCGACGGGCCGAGGTCGCATCGGTCTGATGGGCCGGATCGTGGCCGCCATGAGCGGCGGCGTGGATTCCAGCGTGGCTGCCGCGCTGCTGGCGCGGGACGCGGCGACCAGTGGGGACGAGGTCATTGGCGTGTGGATGCGCCTGCACGGCGACGCCGGCGAGGGCTGGGAGCAGACGCGCAGCTGCTGCTCGCCGGATGCGGCCGACGACGCGAGAAGGGTGGCGCAGATCGCCGGCATCCCGTTCTTCGTGCTGAACCTGGAGCGCGAGTTCGGGGAGCGGGTGATCGACGCCTTCGCCGAGGGCTACCTGGCCGGCGCCACGCCCAACCCGTGCCAGGCCTGCAATCAGTACATCAAGTTCGATGAGCTGCTGCGCCGCGGCCTGGGCGCCTACGGCGCCGACCGCGTGGCCACCGGGCACTACGCACGGGTCGAGAAGGCCGGCGAGCGGTACGTCCTGCGGAAAGCGGCGGACGCCGACAAGGACCAGACCTACTTCCTGTGGGTGCTGGACCAGGAGCAGCTGGCGCACACCGTCTTTCCGCTGGGCGAACTGACGAAGCCTCAGGTACGCGCCATCGCCGCGGACCTGGGCCTGCCCACCGCCCAGAAGCCGGAGAGCCAGGAGATCTGCTTCGTGCCGGCCGGCGACTACCGCGCGCTGCTCGACGAGCGGCGCGGCTACGCCGGCGAGCCGGGGCCGATCCTGGACGCGGAGGGCACGCAGGTCGGCACGCACACCGGCTACGCCCACTACACCGTGGGGCAGCGGCACGGATTGGGCGTGGCGCTGGGCGAGGCGGTCTACGTGCGCGAGGTGCGGCCGGCTTCCAACACGGTGGTGATCGGTCGCCGTGACGAGGTGGCCGCCCGCCAGCTGACCGTCGACGGGCGCCGCTTCGTGGCCGGCGAGCCGCCGGCTGAGCGCTTCGAGGCGCAGATCCGCATCCGCCACCGCGCGGCGCCGGTGCCGGCCGAGATCACGCTGGTCGGCGACAACCGTTTTGTGGCCGAGGCAGCAGAGACGTTGTGGGCGCCGGCCCCCGGCCAGGCGGCGGTGCTGTACCAGGACGACGTCTGCCTGGGCGGCGGACGCATCGCGCGCCCGGGGTGAGATGACGCCGTGGCTGCTGCTGACCGTGCTGGTGGCGCTGGTCAACCTGACCGCCCTGCACGTGGTGCGCGGCCGCTGGAGCCGGGTCAGCTGGGTTCTGCTTGTCGCGAGCCTGGCCGGCACCGCCGCGGGCGATGCGGTCGGGCGCCTGACCCACGTGGACGCGCTGCGGCTGGGCGACTACCAGGTGCTCACCGCCTCGCTGGGCGCGCAGCTCACCATGCTGGTGGTGCTCCTGATCGCGGCGCTGCTGCCCGGCCCGGGCTCGGACGACTAGCAGCCGCGGGACTAGCTGCCGCCGGACTCGCAGCCGCGGGAGGAGCGACCTGATGGACATCGCGATCCTCATCTTCCGCATCGGGATCGGCGTCGGCGCGGTGCTGGTGGGGCTGGGCGTGATCATGATCGCCCTCTCGCTGCGACCGGTGGCACGCGACGCCAGGGCGCTGGCCAGCGACGCACGGCGGCTGGCCAACCTGGCGGAACGCGAGCTGGCCGGCCGCTCGACGAGCGAGCCAGCCACGCCATCGGCCAGTGCTGGGCCGGTACAATCGCCCGACACGCGAGAGGACGAGCAGATCGCATGAAGGACTCGGGGATCGGCAGCTTCCTGGCCGGGGTGGCCATTGGCGGGCTGATCGGAGCTGCGATCGGGCTGCTGCTGGCGCCGTCGAGCGGCGAGGACATGCGCGAGCAGGTCGGCGAGTTCGTCGACGGCCGCAAGGCTGCCTGGGACGAGGCGATCAACGAGGGCCGCGCGGCGGCCGAGATCGCGCGCGCCGGGATGGTCGACGCGGACGATGCCGCCGCCAGGGGTGGGGCTGCGCCGGAGGGCGCCGCCTGATCGCCACTGCCGCCGAGCATGCAGCAGGAGTGAGAGCCGGTGGTGAGCCGGCTCTCGACGTGTGACGCCGCAGAACGGACGGGCGCCGCAGAACAGACTGACGCAGCGAACGGGATGAGCCAATGGAGCCGATGAGCGCGGCCGACATTCGCGAGCGCTTCCAGCGCTTCTTCGAGGAGCGGGGCCACAC
>DATBIY010000030.1:0-13070 GCA_036556695.1 Candidatus Limnocylindria bacterium | reverse complement strand
CGCCACGCTGGGCCTGGAGTTCATCGAGATCGACGGCGCCATTACCGACGAAACCGTTGCAGCGGTGCGCTACGCCCTGTCCCACCCGTCGCACCAGGCGCGCATCGCGGCACGTAACTACGACATCGCGCGGCGGCGGCTTTCCTACAAGGTGCTGCGGCGCCGCCTGCGCCGCCTGCTCGGGGAGGTCGTCGGCGGCGTGGTGGGAAGCTGAGTTGCCATCCAGGCTTCGGGGCACACATCACTCCCCAGTTATGGGAATGACCATATCGGGCTGAAAGTCGCCGCTTTCAGAACGGCGCGTAATGGATGCAGCGCGTTTTCGGCCGAATCGGTCATTTGCATAACCGGCCAGTGATAGCTGGCGGTGCAGAGCGGAGTCGAACGGGGCGACCGAGTAATCGGGCAGTAAGCACCCGGAGGTCAAACTGCGCGCATGGCCGTTCGTGATGCGACCCGTGCTCGCCGTACGGGGCTTCGCCGGGCGCAGGGCGTTGCGGCGAGGTTCGGTTCAGAGTTGCGTGTCGCCCGGGCAGCCGCCGGGCTGACGCAGAGCCGCGTCGCCGTTCACGCCGGCGTCAGCCAACCGTTCGTCAGCATGATCGAGCGTGGAACGCGGGTGCCCGATATCGAGACGGCGTGCACCTTGGCGACGGCCGTAGGCCACGAGCTGTCGCTGCGCCTCTTCCCGATGCACGGCGTCTCGCTGCGTGACAGCGGACAACTGGGCCTCGCCCAGGCAATCGTCCAAGCTGCTCACGAGGCATGGCATCCTGGCATGGAAGTTCCCATTGCTCCCGGCTCGATGGACCGCCGGGCGGCCGACCTCATCCTCACCGGGCGTGGCGAGATCCTCCACATCGAGATCGAGCGGCGCCTCGTCGATGTGCAGGCTCAGCTCCGCGCTGCGCAGCTGAAGCGCGCTGTTATGGCTCAGCGCGTCGACGCGCCGGTGCGCCTGGTCATCGCCATTCCGGCTACGCGGCGTGCGCGCGAGGTGGCCGCCCGCATCGGTCCGGTGATTCGCGCCGCTTTGCCAGCGAGCTCGTCCGCGGTATGGCAGGCAATCAGGTCGGGCGAAGAGCTGGGTCGCGACGGCCTTCTCTTCGTGAAGGGTCCGAACGCGGCGGCTCGTGCGAGCATATGACTGCGGGAGCGAGCGCTGGCGTATCACTGCACAGTTATGGGAATGACCGATTCGGGCAGAAACCTGCATCTCCAATGACGACCCGTCATGAAAGCGGCGCGTTTTCGGCCGAATCGGTCACGCGCATAACCAGCCAGTAATAGTCGGCCGAAACCGAGCGGGGCGATGGCGGCCCCGAGGCCCTAGGCGGCGGTCAGGGCGTAGATGCGCTCGCGAACCTCTTCGAGGTCGACCTCGGGCGTGGAGGTGCCGCCCGTGATCCCGATGCGCGGCTTGTCCCGCAGCCACTCCGCATACGAGGCGGCGAGCTCGTCGGCGTCGGCGACGTGGATCGTGGCGTCGCAGACCTCCGCGCACTTCACGGCCAGCTCCCGCGTATTCGAGGAGTTTTTCCCGCCGACCACCACCATGGCGTCGACCTCGGCCGCGAGGCGCACGGAGTCATCCTGGCGGGTCAGCGTCACCGGGCACACGGTGTTGACCACGCGCAGGTCGTGGCATCGGCGCAGGCAGAAGGCAGCGAACTCCTCCAGCTTGTGCGGCAGGATGGTGGACTGGGAAAGCACGCCCAGCTTCTTGGTGCGCGGCACCCGCTCCCAGGTGGTGCGGTCCATGTCGTCGACGACCACGTGCCTCTCGCCGGCGTAGGAGCGCACGCCCTTCACCTCGGGATGGTCCTCGTGGCCGATGATGCACACGGTGTAGCCGGCATCCGCCAGCTCGCGCGCGGCCTTCTGCGACTGCAGCACCCAGGTGCAAGTGGCGTCGATGACCTGCAGGTCGCCTGTCTCCTCGGCCTTGGATCGCAGTTTGTCCATCTCCGATGCCGGCACCCCGTGGGCGCGGATGACCAGGGTGCCGCCCTCGACCTGGTCGGCCAGGTCAGCGGTCCTGATGCCGCGGTCGGACAGATCGGCCTTGATGCCGGGGTTGTGGACCAGCTGGCCCAGGGTCGTGACTTCCTCGCCCTGCTCGCGGGCGTGCTTGGCCTTGTCGATCGCCAGGCGCACGCCATAGCAGAAGCCGGCGCGCTCGGCGATGCGCACCTCAGGGCGGCGAATTTCAGTAGGAGTCGCGGTGGTCATCGCCAGGAGTGTATCGAGATTGAGCCGATGGAGCCCAAACCGGACCTAGCCCCAGCGGCCGCGCTGCTCCTCGGGAAGAAGCTCGGCGATGGACCGCATCATCCGGTCCGTCCCCTCTCGCAATGCGGCACGGTCCAGCCCATCCGACAGCACCGGCAAGGTGAAGGGCACGCCAACGCGAATCGTGATCGGGTTGCGATGCGGCCATCGGCTGCGCCCGGGGAAGATGGCGTGCGTCCCGGCCACGCCCACGGGAAGGATCGGCACCCCGGTGCGGATCGCCAGCAGCGCGGCGCCGGCGCGGGGCTCGTGCATGCGGCCGTCGCGGCTGCGCGTGCCCTCGGGAAAGATGCCGACCATGCGGCCATCGGCCAGCAGGTCGAAGGCAAGCCGCTGTGCCGCGCGGTCGCCCTCGCCGCGCCGCACGAAGAAGACGCCGGCATTCCGCGCCAGGAAGCCGATCACCGGCCAATGCCGCATCTCGTCCTTGGCCATGAAGTGGATGATGCGTCGCGTCCGATACCCCACCGCGTAGCCCACGAACAACGGGTCCAGGTTCGAGGCGTGGTTGGCGACCACCAGCACGGACCCCGTGCGCGGCACGTTCTCCAGCCCCTCGACCTGGCCCGGGCCGAACAGCCACAGCAGCCAGCTGGTGATCACCGCGCCCGGGCGGAAGAACCAGGTCGACAGCTCAGTCATGAACCGTCACGGCCCTTCCTGGACCGATACCCCCGCAGCCACCTGGTAGCGCTCCGGCAGCCGCCGGATCATCTCGTCCACGCTGGCCTGCACGCCCAGCTCTCCAGTGTCGATCACCAGGGCGCCCTCCGCCTTGCGCAGCGGCGCCACCGCGCGGCCGGCGTCGGCCGCGTCGCGCTGCTCGATCTCGCGCAGGTATTCCTCGTAGCGGTCAGGACGCCCCACCTGGGCGGCACGGCGCGCGGCGCGCACCGGGGCGCTGGCGGTCAGGAACACGACCAGCGTGGCATCCGGCAGGACCACGGTGCCGATATCGCGGCCGACCATGACGGTGTCCTGCCCGGCAGCCGCGGCGCGCTGCGCGCTCAGCATCGCCTGGCGCACCTGCGGGTGACGACTCACCGAGCTCACGGCGCGGTCGACGTGCGGCCGATGCGTCTCGTCGGTCACGTCGCGGCCGTCGAGCAGCACCGTCTCGCGGCGCCCCGGCTCGTCGGCGGTCGGGCGGCGGACCTCGATGCGCACCGCGGTGGCCAGGCGGCCCAGCGCGTCGCCGTCATCGACGTCCACGCCCCGCTCCAGCGCGGCGATGGTCAGCGCCCGGTACATCAGCCCGGTGTCCACGAACCCAGCGCCCAGCCGCTCGGCGAGCGCATGGCCGACGGTGCTCTTGCCAGAGCCGGACGGCCCGTCAATGGCCACCGTCAGCGGGCCTCGCCGCCCCGCAGCCGGAGCGGCCACCGGCGCCTGGCCGATCAGCGCCGCCACCTCGTCGGGTTGCAAGGCGCGCCGCGCGCCGACACGCAGCCCATCAATGGCCAGTGGCCCGAGCCGCACCCGGACGAGGCGCAGCACGCGCAGGTGGACCGCGGCGAAGAGACGGCGCACCTCGCGCTTGCGCCCCTCGCCCACCCGGACGCGCAGCCAGGAGCCGGTCTCGCTTTCCTCGCGCGCGATTTCGGCCGGCGGCTCCTCGGCCCGCGCCGCCAGCAGCCGCGCGGGACCGTCCTCCAGTCGCACCCCGTCGAGCAGCGCCACCACCTCGTCCGGGTGCGGTGGCCGGTCGACCAGCACGGCGTACTCGCGCTCCATGCCGTAGCGCGGGTGCAGCAGGCGGTTCGCCCACTCCCCGTCGTTGGTGAGGACCATCAGCCCCTCCGACTCGACGTCCAGGCGACCCGCCGGCCAGAGCCGGTGACCGGCCACGCCCGGCACGTCATCCAGCAGGTGCACCACGCTCTGCCGGCCGCGCTCGTCGCGCGACGAGGAGACCATGCCGCGCGGCTTGTGCACCGCGAAGTGGAGTGCCATCGCCGCGGGTCCTACCGGCCGGCCGTCGACGGCGATGCTGTCCGTCTCCGGGTCGGCCGACTCGCCGATGCTTGCCTGCCGGCCGTTGACCGTCACCCGTCCCTGCTGGATGAGCGTCTCCGCCCCGCGCCGTGATGCGATCCCCGCCCGGGCCAGCACCTTCTGCAGGCGCTCAGCCGGCATCGGCAGGCTCCGGCGAGGGTTCCGGCAACGCGTCCGAAATAACCTCCGGCGGCAGCGCGGTCAGGGCAGCAGCCTCGCTGGAGAGCACCGGCAGGTCGTCGAGCGAGGACAGGCCGAAGCGCTCCAGGAAGGTGAACGTCGTGCCCAGCAGGATCGGCCGGCCGGGGGTGTCGCGCCGTCCGACCTCGGTGATCAGGCGCCGATGGAGCAGCGACCGAATGACGTAATCCGAGTCGACGCCGCGCACCCGGTCGACGTCGCCGCGGGTGCACGGCTGCCGGTACGCAATCACGGCAAGGGCCTCCAGCGCCGCGGGCGAGAGTCGCCCCTCCTGGCGCGCGGCGTAGGCGGCCAGCCGGGCGCCGAGCTCGGGAGCGGTGACGAGCTGCCACTCCTCGTTCATGCGCTGCAGGCGCAGGCCGCGCTCGTCCTCCTCCAGGCGCTCGGCCAGGTCGGCCAGCGCGCCCTCTGCCTGCAAAAGGGGCACCTCGCCCAGCTCGGCCAGCTCGCCGGTGGTCAGCGGCCGCTCAGCGATGAACAGCAGCGCCTCGTAGAAGGAGCCCAGGTCGTCCGCCGCGCTCATGAAGCCGCCTCCGGGTTCAAACCACGCACCAGGATCGGGCCGAAGAGCTCTGACTGCTCGACGGTCGCCTGGCGGCGGCGGACCAGCTCCAACATGGCCAGCACCGTGACGCTGATCTCGGTCCGGCTGCGGCACGCGGCCAGGACGGTCTGCAGCACCACCTGGCCGGCCGATCCCATGGCGCGCCGCAGGGCGGCGATCTGCATCGCGATCGTGACCTCGCGCGGCACGACGTCGGGCGGCGGCGCCATCGGCTCCGGGATGGCCGCCAGCCGTTCGAGGGCCTCGGCCAGCATGGTGGGGGGCATCGGCTCCGTGGGCGCCTCCGGCAGGTCCGACTCGCGCGGCTCGCGGCGGTAGGACGCGCGCTCGCCCTCCCAGGCGCCCAGCTCGCGGGCGGCGTCGCGGATGGCCCGATACTCGAGCAGCCGGCGGCGCAGCTCCTCCTCGTCCGGCTCCTCGTCGGCGGACGCGGCGACCGGCGCCGGCTCACCGGGCAGCAGGCGGCGCGACTTGAGCAGGATGAGCTGCGAGGCAATGGCCACGAAGTCGGCCAGCTCGTCGGCCGGCACCGGGTGCTCCGAGAGGTGCGCGACGTAGGCGTCGGCCATCTCGGCCAGCGGCACGGTCAGCACGTCCAGCTCGCGCGCCTCGATCAGGCGCAGCAGCAGGTCCAGCGGCCCGGAGAAGACCTCCAGGCGCAGCTCAAACCCGGAAGGTTCGGGCTGGATGGGGATGGGTTCGAGTGGCATCGCGCTCAGGATGCCTCGTCCGCGGCCTTGAAGGCGGCGCTCAGCGACGCATCGGCCCCGCCGGCGGTGCCGCGGATGAAGGCGACGATGCGCGGCGAGCAGCCGGCAGCGGCCGCGGCATCGGCCGAAAGAGCCTCATGGTGCAGGTACAAGTGGAACGGGTAGCGCCAGGATCCGGGCCGGCCCAGCGCGAGCCGGCGCAGCAGGCCGGGAGCGAATCGCTCGCCCAGCACGCCCGCCACGCGATGCCACAGCCGCAGATCGTGGCCCTTGGCACAGTCGTGCAGCAGCGCGGCGGCCAGCAGCTCCGGGTCATCATGGCCACCAGTAGTCAGGCGATGGACCACGTCCAGCGCATGGCGACGGTCGGCCACCGGCATGGCATCGAAGAGGCGTGCGGCCGAAGGGCCAAGGAGCCGATGCGCCCGCTGCACCTCGTCGTCCTCCACCCGCGCGCGCAGGTGGCCGATGAACTGCTCGACCCTATGCACCGGTCAGCAGGCGGCTGAAGGCGAACGCCAGGTCGAACAACCAGCCCAGCGGGCTGAAGCCGCCCATGGCGCGCGGCAGGAGCACGAGCAGGACCAGGACCAGCACGCCGTAGGTCGCGTAGCGCTGCACCGTCAGCGCGGTGCGCAACGGCAGGAAGGGCATGACCAGGTTGTAGCCGTCCAGTGGCGGGACGGGCAGCAGGTTGAACAGGCCAAGGATCACGTTGAAGGTGACGATCCAAAAGAGCGCCTGGGGCAGGAACGAGCCGAAGCTGCCCAGCAGACCGGACGAGTCGAACGCCCGAAAGAGGATTGCGACCGCGATCGCCACCGCCAGGTTGGCCAGCGGCCCGGCCACTGCCACCCAGGCCATGCCGATGCGTCCGGGGCGCAGCGCCGCCGGGTTGACCATCACCGGCTTGCCCCAGCCGAATCCGGCGAGCAGGAACAGGATGGTGCCCATGGGATCCAGGTGGCGCAGCGGGTTGAGGCTGACGCGGCCCATGGCGCGCGGCCGGTGGTCGCCCAGCTGATCGGCCACGAAGGCGTGGCTGAACTCGTGGAAGGTGGTCCCCACCACCAGCGCGACCAGCAGCCCGACGATGACCGGAGGCGCCGCCTCCAGGATCATGCGGTCAGCTCCGGCAGCAGCTCGCGCAGCACCTGCACCAGCCGCGCGGCGCCCACCGGACCCATGGCCAGCACCTCCTCGTGCGTGACCTCGCCCTCCATGTCGGGCGTGGCCTTGTTGGTCACCAGGCTGAATCCCAGCACCCGCGCGCCCATGTGGCGCGCCACCAGCAGCTCGTGGACGGTGGACATGCCCACCGCATCGGCTCCCAGGGTGCGGAGCATGCGCAGCTCGGCGCGGGTCTCGTACGCAGGGCCGGAGAGCATCAGGTACACGCCCTCGCGCAGCCGCACGCCGACACGCTCGGCCGCCGCATGCGCGCGCTTCCGCAGCGAGGCGTCCCAGGCGTCGGCCATGGCCAGGAAGCGCGGTCCGAAGCGATCCAGGTTCGGGCCCAGCAGCGGGTTCTCGCCGGAGAGGTTGATGGTGTCGCTGATGACCATCACGTCACCGGGGTCGAAGTCGGGGTTCACGCCGCCCGAGGCGTTGGTCAGCACCACCGTGCCGATCCCCAGCGACAGCACCGCCCGCATCAGCAGCGTAGCCTGGCGGTGGCTCCAGCCCTCGTACGGGTGCGCGCGGCCGGAGAGGATCAGGACCGTGGCGTTGCCGGCGCGCCCCACGACCACCTCGCCGGCATGCCCCTCCACCTCGGAGCCCGGGACGTGCGGGATGTCCCGGTACGGGATGCGGATCTGCGGCTCGGGATTCAGCAGCTCGACCACGCCGCCCAGCCCGGAGCCCAGCACGAACGCCAGGCTCGGCTGCGCCAGCGCCGGCTGAGCGGAGAGGCGGTCACGGACGAACGCGGCGGCCTCGTCGATGCGGCGCTCGAGCTCCGCGCCGTAGAGCCCGTCGGGCAGCGCGCCCCGGCGGACGGGCTCCACTAAACCGCTTCCACCCTACATGCGCTCCAGCAGGTCGCGCTTCTTGGCCTCGTACTCCTCGGGCGTGATGAGGCCCTTGTCGCGCAGGCCGGCCAGGCTCTCCAGGGTGGAGGCCAGCTGGGTCCCGGGATCGGCCGGCGTGGAGGGCGCGGGCGCAGGCTCGGCAGCCGGCGCTACGGGAACTGGCTCGGACTGCGGCCCGGCCGGCATCGGCTCATTCCGTACCTCGGACACCCGCGTGGAGCCGGCGCGCGGCGGCATGGGGTCAGCGCGCTGCATGCTGGGCTGTGGAGAGGGACGCTGGACCGGCGGCGGGGCCAGGTCCGGGAACTCCAGGCGCTCCTTCTGATTGAGCATGGCGACCTTGAACTTCACCGGCTCGGCCAGCATCGGGAAGTCGTTCAGCAGGCCGGTCTCGGCCGCGTCGGAGGCGGTCAGGATGTCGAGCGTGCCGTAGTCGAAGATGCGGCCGAAGAAGCTCTGGGACAGGCGCGCGTCGTTGACCTTCTCCAGGCTGGAGTCGCCCATCTCCTTGTTGAAGATGCCCTCGGCCTTGATGACCCGCCGGGTGGTGATCAGGTACTCCTGGTTGCGCCAGGCCCAGATCTTGAGACCGATGTACGCCAGGCACACCAGCAGCGCCACCAGCGCCACGATCTGGAGGATGCCCTGGAGGTTCCAGGCCTCGGCGGTCGTCTGCCACAGCAGCAGGGCCAGCGCCAGGATGGCGCCGATGACGAACAGCCAGGTCTCGGCCAGCACGGCGAACCAGTGCTGGCGGCTCTCGAAGACGATCTCCTCGCCCCGGCTCAGCAGGTTCTTCGCGTAGCTCATGCGGCCGTGCTCCGTGCTCAGGCTCTCGGATGCGCCCGGGCGTAGACCTCCCGCAGGCGCTCGCCGGTCAGGTGCGTGTAGAGCTGGGTGGTGCTGATGCTAGCATGGCCCAGCAGCGTCTGGACCACCCGCAGATCGGCGCCGCCCTCCAGCAGATGGGTCGCAAAGCTGTGCCGGAAGGTGTGCGGCGTGACGTGCCCGTCCACCCCGGCCGCACGGGTCCAGCGACGCACCAGCCGCCACACCGCCTCGCGCGTCAGCCGCGTGCCGCGCTGGCTGACGAACAGCGCCGGCGTCGGCCTGCCGGCCGTCCAGGTCGCGCGCGGACCGGACAGGTACTTATGCAGCCGCTCCCGGGCCGGCTCCCCCATGGGCACCCGTCGCTCGCGGTTCCCCTTGCCAATGACCCGCACCTGCAGGTTGGCAAGGTCCAGCCGGTCGGTGTCCAGGCCGGTCAGCTCGCTGGCCCGCAGCCCGCAGGCGTAGAGCAGCTCCAGGATGGCCGCGTCCCGCACGCCCACCGGGTCCTGCGGCGATGGTGTGGCCAGGATCCGGTCGACCTGCTCCTCGGTCAGCACGTCGGGCAGGTAGCTGCCCGGCCTGGGGCTGTCGAGCAATGAGGCCACGTCCCGCCGGGCGATGCCCTCGCGCAGCGCGAAGCCATAGAAGCTGCGAATGGCCGCGACTTTGCGTGCCTGGGTGGAGGGCCGGCTGCCGGCACGTCGCAGGCCGTTGATGAAGTCGGCGACCGGCTGCGGATCCTCGCGCCATGCTTTGCCGGCGCTGGCGGCGAACTGCCCCAGATCGCGCCGGTAGGCGTTGATGGTCAGCGGAGAGAGGCCGCGCTCCACGCGCAGCTCCAGCAGGAAGGCGTCGATTGCCGCGGTCAGCGCGGGGTCGACGGCCATCAGCCGCCGGCCGCGGCCCGCAGCAGGGCGTCGGCCGCGGCGCGTGCCTCCTCGCCGGCGCCCTCGCCGGCCAGCATGGCGGCCAGCTCCGCACTGCGCTCATCGGCGGTGAGCAGCCGCGCGTCCGCGGTGGTGCGGCCGTCGACCATCCGCTTGCCGATGTGCACGTGGCTGTCGGCCAGCGCCGCCACCTGGGCCAGGTGCGTGACGCACAGCACCTGGTGATAGCGCGACAGCGCCCGCAGCCGCTCCCCCAGGGCGGTGGCGTGACGCCCGCCGATCCCCGCATCCACCTCGTCGAAGACCAGCACCGGCGTCTCGTCGGCCGCGGCCAGCACCACCTTCAGGGCCAGCGACAGGCGGCTGGCCTCTCCGCCCGACGCGATGCGGGCCAAGGGCCGCGGCGGCTCGCCTGGGTTCGGGGCGAAGGTGAAGGTCACGCGGTCGGCGCCGCGCGGCCCAATCTCCGCTTCGTCCAGGGAGACGCCGAAGCTGTCGGCCGGCAGGCCGAGCGGCGGCAGCTCGACGTTGACCAGCTCCGCCAGGCGCTTGGCGGCGCTGCGCCGCGCCTTCGTCAGGGCGGCGGCTGCCTTCTCCAGGGCCGCGCGGCGCTGCTCCTCCTCCACCCGCAGCCGCTCGCGGGCGCCCTCCTGGTCCTCCAGCCGCGCCAGCTCGGCTGACGCCGACTCGCCGAAGGCGATCACCTCGTCCAGCGTCTGCCCGTACTTGCGCTTCAGGTCGTACAGCAGCGCCAGCCGCTCCTCGATGGCTGCCTGCGCTCCCGGATCCAGGTCGACCGCATCCCGCAACGCGGCGGCGTCGCGGGCCAGCTCGGTGGCCTCCGCCTCGAGGGCCGCCGCGCGATCCGCCAGCGAGGCAAAGCGCTCGTCCAGGGCGGCGGCCTCCGCCAGCTCACCGGCCGCAGCGCGCAGGGCGTCCAGCCCGGCGCTCTCGTCGCGGAGTGCGCGGACCGCGGCGTCCGCGGCGCGGGCAATCGCTTCCGCGTTGGCCGCCACGCGCAGCTGCCGCACCAGCTCCTCGTCCTCGCCGGTGCGCACGGTGGCCGCTGCAATCTCCGAGGCCTGGTGACGCAGCAGCTCCACGCGACGGGCCAGCTCGTGCGGGTCGGCCAGCATCTCGGCCGCCTGCGCCACGGTCGCCCGCCACGCGGCGTGGGCAGAAGCCACGGCACCGACCTGAGCGCCCAGGTCGCCGAACGAATCGAGCAGCGCGAGCTGATGGTCCGAAGCCAGCAGGCGCTGCTGCTCGTGCTGGCCGTGGATCTCGGCCAGCCGCTCCCCCAGGGAGGCGAGGCCGCCCACCGTCACGCTGCGGTCGTTGACGCGCACCAGCGAGCGGCCGTCGGCGCCCACCTCGCGACGCACGATCGCCTGGCCGTCGCCCGCGGCCAGCACGTCGGCCAACGGGTCGTCCTCGCCCGCCGTGACCCCGTCGAACACGGCCTCGACCCGGGCGGCATCGGTCCCGGAGCGGACCTGGTCCGTCGCCGCGCGAGCGCCCAGCGCCAGCGCCAGCGCGTCCACGATCAGCGACTTGCCCGCCCCGGTCTCGCCGGTCAGCACCGTGAAGCCGGGAGCAATCGGCAGCCGCACGCGCTCGATGACCGCCAGGTTCTCGACGGTGAGCTCGGTCAGGGACATCGGCGCAGCAAACCCTGTTAGTACGGCAGCCGCGAGGCCTTGGTGCGCAGCAGGTCGTAGAACGGCGTCGAGCCGCTGGGCTCGATCAGCCGCAGCGGCACCTCCAGGGCCCGCACCTCGACGCGGTCGCCGGCAACCATCGGCAGATCCCATTGGCCGTCAATCGAGACGACGGCCCCCGTCGGCGCTGCGCGCAGCGACAGCGTCACGACGTGCTCCTCGCCCGCCACCACGCTGTGCAGCGAGGACAGGTAGGCGGCCACCGGGGTGATGATCACGTTGCGCAGCCTCGGATCCAGGATGCTGCCGCCGGCGCTGAACGAGTAGGCCGTGGAGCCGGTGGGGGTGGCCACCACCACGCCATCGGCCACGTAGGTGGCCAGGTGGCTGCCGGAGACGTCGACCTCGATCTGGATCATGCGCACCCGCGCGCCCCGCGCCAGCACCACCTCGTTCAGGCAGGAATGGCTCTCCTGCGTGCCGTCCGCGCGGAGCAGGGTGGCCTGGATGCGGAAGCGCTCGTCGATGCGGTAGTCGCCCGCCGCCACCTGGTCCAGCGCGCGCTCCAGCCCGTCCGTCTCGACCTTGGCCAGGAAGCCCACCCGCCCCAGGTTGATGCCCAGCGCCGGCACGCCGTTGTCGCCAATGGCTCCGGCCGTGCGCAGGAACGTCCCATCCCCGCCCAGCACACAGACCACGTCGGTCCCGGCGCATTCCGCCGCGATCCGCTCGCGGTCCTCGGCGCGTGCCTCCCAGGCCCGTGCGCCGTGCTGCTCGCACCAGGCGCGGCCGCGGGCCAGCACCTGCCGCGCGTCGTCATCGGTGGGGTTGTAGGCGAAGCCGACCCGCACGTGGCTACTCGTCCGGCTCGCGCCGCGGCTGGCTGGGCAGGCGAGCCGCGATCTCCGCCACCTGCCGCCGCAGTGCGGCGATCTCGCTGCCGATGTCCTCCTGCACGGCCGCGTAGGACCGGTCAAGGCCGGCAGCGATCAGGGCGCGCATGAGGCTGCTTGGCGACACGCCGCGGGCGCGGGCCGCCTGCTCCACCCGGGCCAGCAGCGCATCCGGCATGCGCAGCGACACGATCTGCCGCATGGTGTCCGGCGGCGGCTCGTGGATGGGCGGCGGAACGACCTCCAGCCCCTCGAAGCCGACGCTGAGCTGCTCCCCGGGTGGCGCCGCGCTGCGCTTCCTCATTCGCGCCGCATCGTAATACGCGCTGTCACGCCTCGTCCGCCTAGGCCGATGGCGCCGCAACCTCCCGGACGCGCTCCGCCAGCGCCTCCGGCGCCATTCCCGGCGGCTCCACAAGGTGCGCCAGGAACTCCACGTTCCCCTCACCGCCCGTAAGCGGGGAGCGGATGAGCCCGCGGATGCCGAAGCCCGCCTGGCGTGCGTCCTCGCCGAACCGCTGGAGCACGGCGAGGTGGACGTCCGGGTCGCGTATGACACCATCGCGCGGGACAGCATCCTTTCCCGCCTCGAACTGCGGCTTCACCAGGGCCACCACCTTGCCGTCCGTTTGGAGCAGCCTGCGCACGGCGGACAGCACCAGCCGCAGCGAGATGAACGACAGGTCCAGGGTCGCCAGCTGCACTGGCTCCGGCAGCGACTTCAGCGTCCGCAGGTTGGTGCGCTCCATGCTGACCAGCCGCGGGTGGGTTCGCAGCCGCTCGATCAGCTGTCCCCGCCCGACGTCCACCGCGTACACCCGCTCGGCCCCCCGCTCGAGCAAGACGTCGGTGAAGCCGCCGCTCGACGCACCGGCGTCCAGCGCCACCAGCCCGGACGGGTCGATCTCGAAGGCGTCCAGGGCTGCCGCCAGCTTCTCTCCCGCTCGACTCGCCCACCGCGGCCGCTCGCGCACGACGATCTCGACGTCGTCGTCCACCAGC
>DATBIY010000029.1:0-3025 GCA_036556695.1 Candidatus Limnocylindria bacterium | reverse complement strand
GCGATCGGCTCGAACGTGCCGATCTCGTCCCCGTCGGGCAACCTCATCATCGACATCGGCGGCGGCACGAGCGAGATCGCGGTCATCGCCCTGGGCGGGATCGTCGTCAGCCAGAGCGTGCGCGTCGGCGGCAACAAGCTCGACGAGGCCATCACGAACTACATCCGCCGCAAGTACAACCTCATGATCGGCGACCGCACCGCGGAGGAGATCAAGATCGCGATCGGCTCCGCCCTCCCGCTGGATGAGCCGATGACGATGGAGGTCAAGGGCCGCGACATGATCGCCGGCCTGCCGCGCACGATCCCGATCACCTCCACCGAGGTCACCGAGGCGATCGAACAGCCGCTCCAGCAGATCATCACCGCCGTGCGCAACGTGCTGGAGGAGACGCCCCCCGAGCTGTCGAGCGACATCATTGACAAGGGCATGGTCATGTCCGGCGGCGGCTCGCTGCTGCGCAACCTGGACACCATGCTCACCCAGGTGACCGGCATCCCCTGCCACGTGGCCGAGAACGCGCTGAACTCCGTGGCCGTGGGCACCGGCCTGGCGCTCGAGCACTTCGGGACCTTCAGAAAGAGCCTGGTGAGCAGCTCGTGACGGCGGGGGCGCCGACTGCCGCTGCCCGGACCGGCGCCAGGCAAGAAGTCAGGGCGGAGGAGCGCGCCGGCTCCAGGCCGCGCGCGCAGGCCTTTGCCGACTTCCATATCCACACCCGCTTCAGCCGGGACTCGATCCTGGGCGAGGAGCGCTTCATCCGCCTGGCTCTCGACCGCGGCCTGACCCACGTGGCCATTACCAACCACAACAATGTGGAGGGCGCCGTCGCCGTGCGCGACAAGGTCGCCGAGCTTGGCCTGGAGGACCGCCTGACGGTGGTGCTGGGCGAGGAGGTCTCCACCGCCGACGGCGAGGTGGTGGGCGTCTTCCTGCAGCGCACCATCCCGCGCGGCCTTTCGGCTGACGAGACGGCCGACGCCATCCACGAGCAGGGCGGCCTGGTCTCCATCCCGCACGCATACGACCCGTTCCGTGCCTCGCACATCCGCGAGGAGCCGCTGCTTGCTCTGCTGGAGGCAGGCAAGGTCGACATGATGGAGGTCTTCAACAGCCGGGTGACGTTCCAGCGCCACAACCTGGCCGCCGCCGAGCTGGCGGCGCGCTACGGCGTCCCCGGGATTGCCGCCTCGGACAGCCACTCCTCCTTCGAGATCGCCATGAGCTTCAACGCGCTGCCGCACTTCTCAAGCGCGGCCGAGCTCAAGGCGGCGCTGCCCGAGAACGAGTGGCATGGGTCGCGCTCCACGGTGCTCATCCACCTCACCACTCGCTGGGCGGTGTGGAGCAACATCGTCCGCCGCTGGCTGGGCCGGGAGACGGCCGCCGCGCCGGTGCTCGGTCCGGAGCCGGCAGCCAGGGTGGAGCAGGAGCCGATAGAGCGGCCGGCGCCCGAGGAGCTGCCCCAGAAGCACGACCCCGAGGAGTCCGGTGAGCGAGGCTGATCCCCGAATGGCCGCCCAGCAGCCCGGTGGCCAGCTGCCGGCCGAGCATCACGCGCCGGAGCATCCGCACGGCCCGCACGAGCACGGGCACTCGGTCTACGAGCCCGGCGAGTTCCTTGACGCGCCGCCCGAAGAGGTCATCGCCGAGTCCGAGGTTTCGCTCAGCCGCCGATTCCTCAACTGGAAGACGCTGGGCAGCCTGGCGTTCGCCATCGTGCTGGTCTTCCTGCTGTTCCGGGTGGTGCTCAACGTCGACTTCGGCCGCACCTGGCAGCTGGTCAGCACCGCGAACGTTGGCCTGCTGCTGCTGGGCCTGCTGGCCTACTACCTGACCTTCCCGCTGCGCAGCCTGCGCTGGTGGCTGATCCTGCGGCGCGTCGGCTCACCGGTTCCGTACCGCGACGCGACCGAGATCCTGTTCGTGTCGTGGTTCGTGAACTGCGTGGTGCCGGCCAAGCTGGGCGACCTGTACCGCGCCTACCTGCTGCGCGGCAACTTCGGGGCGTCGATCTCGCGGACGGTGGGCACCATCTTCCTGGAACGGATCACGGACATCGTCATCATCTTCGGCCTTGCCCTGGCGGCCGGCTTCTGGAGCTTCCGCAACCGCGACAACCCCACGGTCGATACCCTGTTCCTGGCCGGCTTCGTCGTTGCCAGCCTGCTCGTCATCTTCCTGGTGGCGCTGCGCTTCCAGGGCCACCGGGTGACCCGCTTCCTGCCCGCCCAGATCGCCGACCTGTGGGAACGCTTCCACGAGGGCAGCACCTCGGCGCTGCGCCCGGTGCTGCTGCTGCAGGTCGGGCTCATCACCTCGGTCGTCTGGATCCTGGAAGGCGTGCGCGTGTACTTCGTCATCCGCTCGCTGGACCTGCAGGCCATGGACCTGCCGGCCCTGGACCTGGGCATCAGCTCGTCGATCTTCGTGGCGCTGGCCGCCTCGCTGCTGACGGTGGTGCCACTCACGCCGGCCGGCATCGGCTTCGTGCAGGCGGGAATCGTGGGCGTGCTGTACCTCTACGGCGTATCACAGGAAGCTGCCACAGCCGTGGCGGTCACCGACTTCCTGCTGAGCACGCTCAGCGTCATCGTCATCGGGGGCGTGGTGTATGCCCTGTCCGGCAAGGTCCGGCGCGCGCATGGCGTGTCCAGCCAGAAGGCCTCGGCCGGCTGACGGGGCGACCTCTTGCCGCACGGACACGCGGTCACGCGTTGCGGCGTCGCCCTTGCGACGGGTTGTAACGTATTGTCAGTCGCGAGGCCCTGCGACCAAGGTGTCCGAGGAGAAGCCACGCTCAACTCGGTGGTCTGGGCTCGCCAGGCAACCGGCGCTCAGCCCGCAGACGGTCCTCCCGCTGCGACGCCCCGCGGATTCCGCTGTGGGTAGCGTCAGGTTGGCCCCTGATCGGTACCTTTGGGCCATTGGCTGCCCCGTGGGCGACTGCGATCCTGCGGTTGCTCGGACGCACCACCGTAGCTCCATTTGGGTGGGCGCCGGATGCTTGGAATGAGCCGCATGA
>DATBIY010000028.1:0-26575 GCA_036556695.1 Candidatus Limnocylindria bacterium | reverse complement strand
CCCGCCCCCGGCCGACGTCGTCGTGGTCACGCCGGTGCCGGTGCGCTTGATCCAGGCCTCGAGGGTGAAGGTGCTCAGTCCCAGGCTGGGCGCGGCACCGAAGGTGACGTAGTCGTTGGTGCCGTCGAACTGCAGGGCAGCATTCGTGGCGGCCGCAGCGACGGGCGGTGTCCCGCCGGACAGGACCGAGCTGAGAAACGTGAGCAGCACGAAGCCCACCGTGACCCGGTGGCGCGTGGATCGCGACCCCTGAGGCATGCGGGCAATACCTGCTCGGGAGAGCTACCGTCAGCAGCAGGCACTGCGTACGGCCGGGTCAGCTTGGCCCGACGCGGGGGTCTCCTCCCCCGCGAAACGTGGCGCGGATCGTACGGGCCGCCGAGTGCGCTGTCTAGTACTTTCGGCGGCCGGCGTGCGCTCAAAGATGTACCGGAAACCACGCACCGGTGCGTACTGGCACCGTCCTGCCGCGCACGCGGCGGTCAGCGCGGTGGCTTCTCGGGATTCGCCTCGTGGGCCGCCACCGCGGCCGGGATCATTTCGATGGCCAGGTCAGGGCAGTAGCGCTCACACAGGCCGCAGAGGATGCAGTTCTGCTCCTCGATGATCGCGTCGTTGCGCAGCACCAGCGTGTCCTTGGGGCAGATGTCGACGCAGATGTCGCAGCGCTTGCAGAACACCGGATTCCAGCTGATGTTCGTGTAATCGACCCAGCGAATCCCGTCCTTGTGGTCGTCGGAGACGCCCGACCCGAAGCCGATCGCCCCCACCGCGCGGTCGCGTGTCATGGGACGGCGATTCTACGCTCGAATGGGAGGCCGATGGAGCCGCTAGCTCGGCGCCGGGCTGCCGCGCCGGACGACGATGGCGATGGTCGCCAGCAGGACGAGGGCCACGCCACCAATGCCCAGCACCAGCGGGTCGATGCCGCCTTCGCCGCCGGAGGGCGGCGGTGAGGCCGCCGCTGACGGGGTCGCAACCGGGGTCGATGTGACTGGGCTGGGCGTGGCGGCCAGCGTGGGGGTCGGCGATGGCGACGGCGCGGGTGAGGGCGTCGGCGTGGGCGTGGCGATGGGCTCACCGGTCTCGGGATCGACCATGGTGTGGTGCCGCCACAGATACTCGCGGATGGTCAGCCCGGAGCGATGGATCTTGCGCGCGATCTCGCGCCCCACGTAGCGGTAGTGCCACGGCTCGTAGTGGAAGCAGGTGGCTTCGGAGAACAGCGCGCCGTTATCGGCCAGGGGATAGCTCATCAGCCAGCCGTACTTCCACGCATTGGCTGCCATCCAGGCGCCCGATGGGTCCGTGGACCAGTCGCCCTGCAGCGCGCTGCCGCCGCCGAGCGTCATGAAGTCGATCGTCAGGCCCAGCTGGTGCTCCGAGTGGCCGGGACGCTGCGAGTAGGTGATTGCGTCCTCGTAGCCGTCGACGCCGACCCAGCCGTTGAAGCTGGCCACCTGCTCGGCGTAGCTGCGGTAGGGGCTGTTCACGGCGATGGGCGTCCCGTTGGCGGCGGCAGCTGCGGTCATGGCGCCTAGGTCCTCGATCGCCACCGCGCGGATCAGCCCCGGGCCGGCGATGCCTGCCTCGCTCACCGGCACCAGGTCCGGCGGGACGTAGCTCTTCGGCACGCGCAGCAGCCAGTCGACCAGGGTCGTGCTCCAGCTGTCGTAGTCGCGCGGCACGGTCATGATGTCGTCCAGCCGGCAGTCGGGCAGCGGCCCGATAGCCGCTACTGGCGCCGGGGCGGCGAGCGGCAGCGCCAGGACGCCGAAGCTGAAGGCCAGTGCCGCGAGGCGGACGCGGGCTGTGCGCATGTTCCCTACGATACCTGCCGTGAAGTTCCGACCACCCCGCAGGCTGGCGACGCTGCTCGCCGCCATCGCCTTCCTCGTCGGCTGCACCAGCGTGAACCCGCCGCCGCCCACGGCGTCTGGCGCCACACCGACCACGGCTGCCTCCGCATCGGCCCCCGCATCGCCTGAGCCCACGCCCGCCTCCACACCGTCCGGCCCGGCGACCTTCCCGCTGGCGGTGGTGACCGGCATGACGAACCTCAAATCGTCGATCTCGCTCGAGGAGCTGGACCGGCTGGCGGCAGCCAATCGGCTGCTGGTGCCATGCGGCATTGCGGTCATGGATCCGGAGCTGATGCCACCGGCCGACTGCCGCCGCGCCGATCGCATGGCGGCCTTCCTGCAGCGGCACCAGAAGCGCGTGGCCGTGCTGCCGGCTGGCCTGGTGGAGCCTGCGACCAAGGTGCTGTCGATCGCCGGCGACGGACCGTTTGGCATGTTCGGCCCCGATCTGTTCGGCGATACCCGGGCGCGCGCCATGGACTACCCGGTGCACGGCGTGGCGACTGGCGACGCAACGCTGGACCAGGCGTGGCTGGCCTATGACCCGCAGCAGGTCTGGACCCTGACCAACATCGGCAGCCTGTGCTCCAGCCCGCTGGTCGCCGACCAGGCGGTGGGCAACGGCCTGGGATGGGGCTGGGTCTTCAATGGCGGCAGCGCCCGTTACACCGCTCCCGCGCTGGTGGACCCTCCGAACCCAAATGAAAGCGGGTTCGCCAACTACGGCGTGACGTCGGTCCTGACCGGAAACGATGGGGCCACGCCGGCAGTGCTGAAGCGCAGCGACCTGGCCATCGCCGACCATGAATGCCCCGTCGTCCCAAACGAGGGCTGGGCCCCACAGTCCGGACCCGCGCTGGTGTTCACCGTCCCGGAGGCAGTGGTCGTGCAATGGAAGCGCAAGCTGGGCCTCGATGCGGTGTACCTGGCCGCCAATCACCTGAGCGATGCCGGCGTCGCCGGCATCGAGTCCACGCTCCGAATCCTGGACAAGCACAACATGCCGCACACCGGGCTGGGCATGAACCTGACCGAAGCCATCCAGCCGACCTTCATGGAGGCCGCGGGCCTGACGGTTGCCCTGGTTGCCTTCAACGACGTGAGCGGCGTGGCCCGCGCCGATGACTCCACCCCCGGCGTGCCGTGGATCACCCCGGAGAACGCGAACCGCGCCGTGCAGCTGGCCCGCGAGGGCGGCGCCGACCTGGTGATCTGCAGCCCGCAGTGGTGGGGCGGCGCCGAATATCACGACGACTTCTGGCCGGTGCAGGCCGAGCAGCTGGGCTGGTTCGATGATGCCGGCTGCGACCACGTCATCGGCTCAGGGACGCACGTGGCCGGACCGGTGTTGGTGCGCGAGCGCGACACGGGTTCGAACGTGGTCCTCGTCTGTCCGGGCAACTACATGTTCGGCCAGAACTGGTGGCAGGAAGTGGACGAGGGCGTGATCCTCGACCTTTCGTTTAACGGCACGCAGCTGGTCAACGTTCGCCTGCGACCGTACGTGATGCACCTGCACGCGCGCCCCAGCCTGCTCGACCCCGAGGGCGACGGGCGCTACGTCATGCAGCGCATCTTCAAGTACTCGAGCTTCGACCCGGTTCGCTGAAGAGGCGGCTCAGTCGCCAAGCCGCACCCGCACCTCGCTCTTCCACATCCCGCTCCTGCGTCATGCGGCGGCGTCGTCGCGCTCGAGTGCAGCCGCCTCGGGTGCCGGTCCGGTCTCCTCGGCGTCTCGCGGTCGGCCGCTGACCATGGCCACTACCGCGCCGATGATCAGCACCGCGGCGATCAGCGTGCGCGGCGTGATCGGCTCCTGTCGGAACAGCACCCCCAGCGCCACCGCCACGACCGGGTTGACGTAGGCGTAGGTCGCCACCGTGGTGACCGGCACGTGGTTCAGCAGCCAGACGTAGGCGGTGAAGGCCACGAGCGAGCCGAAGACGATCAGGTAGGCAAGCCCGATGAGCGACTGCGCCGATACCTCCTCGATCACCAGCTGGCCAGGCTCGCCGATGAGGGTGGCCACCAGCACCAGCGCCACGCCACCCGCCACCTGCTCCATGCCGGTGCCCAGCAGCGCGTTGCGCGGCAGCGGTCCGCGGCGGGCATAGAGCGAGCCGCAGGCCCAGGCCATGGCGCTGCCGGCGACCATGAGCACGCCCAGCGGATCCAGGGCATCGAGGCCGTCGGAGGGCAGCAGCAGGATGACCGCGCCCACCAGCCCCACCACGATCCCCCCGATGGCCAGCAGGCTCGGCGCCCGCCGGGTGAGGATCGCCTCGAAGAGGCTCATCCATATCGGAACGGTGGCGATCATCACCGCGGCGATTCCCGAGGGGATGCGCAGCTCGGCCAGCGACACCAGCCCGTTGCCGCCCAGCAGCAGCAGCGTGCCCACGATTGCGGCGGTGCGCCACTCCACGAGCCGCGGGAAGGGCAGCTGATCGGCCACGCCGCGCGATCGTCGCCAGGCGTGCTGCGCCGCCACGAAGGCGACCAGCAGACCACCCGCGACAAGGAAGCGGAAGCTGGCGGAGAGCAGGGGCGGCAGCGTCTCGACGACGTAGGCGATGGCCAGGTAGGTCGAGCCCCAGACCACGTACACGATGCCCAGGGCGATGACGACGGACAGGGTCGAAGAGCCGCGGCCGCTGGTGGACATCAACATATTGTGACGGAGCGCCGGCCGCCCCGCCGTCACCACCCGCCGGAAGAGAGTCGATTCCCCGCCGGCCCGTTCGTCGTCACAATGAGCGCGGCCTGACGGCCGTGCCGGCGCGGAGGTAATCGGTTCATGAAGTACATGGTGCTCATCGGCAGCACGGCGGAGGGCTGGGACCATCTCAGCAAGCCGGAGCAGGATGCCCTCTATCAGAAGATCAGTGACTGGTGGGCCGAGCACGCGGCCGCGGGAGAGATCCTGGAGGGCCACCAGCTGCAGCCGGTCGAGACGGCGACCACCATCCGGATCGCCAGGGACGGCAGGACCGCGGTGACGGACGGCCCGTTCGTCGAGGGCAAGGAGATGGTCGGCGGCTACGCGGTGATCGACGTGCCCGACTTGGATGCAGCCATCCGCCTGATGTCCGGCTGGCCGGCGCCAGACGTGCTAGAGATCCGTCCCGTGGTGGACAGCCGGGACTGAGCACGCTTGGTTGATCGCCCGCAGGTCGATGCCTCGCTGGAGGCAGTGCTGCGCGAGGAGCGCGCACGGCTGACCGGCGCGCTGGTGCGGATCATCGGCGACTGGGACCTGGCCGAGGAGCTGGTCCAGGACGCCGCGGTGGCGGCGCTCGAGCACTGGCCGGTCGATGGCATTCCCCGCAACCCGGGAGCGTGGCTGATGACCACCGCCCGCCGGCGCGCGGTTGACCGGCTGCGGCGCCATGTGCGCTATCGCGAGCGTCTGGCCGAGCTGACCGCCGAGGCAACGCAGATGGACACTCCAATCCCGACCGGCGGCCCGCTGGCGGCGGACGACCGGCTGTCGCTGCTCTTCACCTGCTGCCACCCGGCGCTGAGCCGCGAGTCCCAGGTGGCGCTCACCCTGCGCACCGTGGGCGGCCTGGAGACGCCGGCCGTGGCGCGAGCCTTCCTGGTGCCAGAGGCGACCATCGCCCAGCGGCTGGTGCGAGCCAAGCGCAAGATCCGCGACGCCAACATCCCCTACCGCGTACCGGACGTGGTCGAGCTGCCGCCGCGACTGGAGCAGGTGCTCACCGTGCTGTACCTGATCTTCAACGAGGGCTACCTGGCCAGTTCGGGTGACGCGCCCGAGCGCCGGGAGCTGGCCGCCGACGCGGAATGGCTGACCTCACTGCTGGTTCGCCTGATGCCCGACGAGCCGGAGCCGATGGGCCTCCTGGCCCTCATGCGGCTGCACGTCGCCCGGGCCGCGGCTCGCTTCACGCAGGACGGCTCGATGGTGCTGCTGGCCGAGCAGGACCGCTCGCTCTGGGACCGCGCGGCGATCGGCGCCGCGCAGGAGCTGCTCGAGCGGGCGCTGCGCATCGGCAGGCCCGGACCGTTCCAGGTGCAGGCAGCCATCGTGGCGGTCCACGCCAGTGCGGCGAAGTACGCCGAGACCGACTGGGCCGAGATCGTGGCACTGTACGACCAGCTGCTGCGCCTGCAGCCCACGCCGGTCGTGGCGCTCAACCGCGCGCTGGCCGTGGGCGAGCTGTCCGGCCCACAGGCTGCGCTGGAGGAGATCGAGCCGCTGGGCGAGCGACTGGCCGACTACCACCTCTACCACGCGGCACGCGCCGAGCTGCTGCGGCGCGTCGGCCGGTCGGAGGAGGCGCTTGTGGCGGACCGGCGCGCCCTGGAACTGACCGACAACCCGGCGGAGCAGGAGCTGCTCCGCGCGCGGGTCGCGTCAGCGGACAGGGAGCAGCCCTCGTAACAGCCGGGGCGGCGGAGACGTACTGAGGGCACCCCGGACAGCCGGGCCGCAATGAACCCAAACAATCCATCCACCGGAGAACCCTCATCGTGATCACCGCCCGCCCACTTCTGCCACTGGCCGCGCTGCTGGCCATCGTCCTGGCGCTGGGCGCCTGCACTGCCGGCTCGCCATCAACCAGTGGAGTGGCGACGGCTTCGGCCAGCCAGTCAACTGCGGCCACGCCATCGGCCGATGCAAGCGACCCATCGGGTGAGCCGTCCGCCGAGCCCACGGACGAGCCGGTGGATGACCTGGGCCCGTTCAGCTGCGAGTTCCCGGTGACCGGCAACGCCACCGTGCCCCGCGCGCAGATCGTGGACGTCAGGGTCGGCACCCACGACGGCTTCGACCGCGTGGTCATCGAGTTCGCCGATGGCACCCCGGCCTTCACCCTGGACCGCGCCACGCCTCCGCTGCTGGCGGACGGCAGTGGCTTCGAGCTCGACGTCTCCGGCAACGCCTTCTGGCAGCTCGTCATGCGCGACGCCACTCGCGCAGGGCTCGACGGCATGCCGGTCTTCGAGGGACCGACCGAGGTCAACCCCGGCTTCGCCAAGCTCAGCGAGCTGATCGAGGGCGGCGACTTCGAGGCCGTCAGCACCTGGTACTTCGGCCTCGAGGCTGACTCGTGCGTCCGCGTCCTGGCGCTGCGCGACCCAGCGCGACTGGTGTTCGACATCGAGCACTGAGCGACTCCGGTAGCATCGGGTCTCCCAGATCCACACTTGGGAGATCCGATGGCTGACCGACCGATGCCGCCTGCCGGCGCGCTCGATACCTCGAAGACGTACCGGGCGCGCTTCAAGACGCAGCGCGGCGAGTTCGTCGTCGACCTGCACGCCGACAAGGCGCCGCTCACGGTGGAGAACTTCGTGAACCTGGCCCGTTCGGGCTTCTACGACGGGACCACCTTTCACCGCGTTATTCGCGACTTCATGGCGCAGGGCGGGGATCCGACCGGCACCGGCAGCGGCGGACCGGGCTACCAGTTCGGCGACGAGTTCCACCCGGAGCTGCGGCACGACAAGGCCGGGGTGCTGTCGATGGCCAACGCCGGTCCAGGCACCAATGGCAGCCAGTTCTTCATCACCCACGGGCCGACGCCGCACCTTAACGACCGCCACTCGGTGTTCGGGCAGGTGGTCGAGGGCATGGACGTGGTGATGGCCATCCGCGAGCGTGACCCCGGCCGCGACCCGAACCCGGGCGACCGGATCGACACCATCGAGATCGAGGAGAGCTGAGCGGACGCCGATTCCATGGCCGACCGCCTGACGATCGCCGACATCTCGCACCTGCCCCTGCCCGGCACCGACGTGCCGGGCAGCATCGGCTTCAGCCCGGATGGCTCCGCCATCACCTACCTGCACAGCGCCGATGGCTCGCTGGTGCGCTCGCTGTGGTGGCACGACCTCGCATCCGGCGAGCGATGGATCATCGCCGGCCCGTCTGCCGGCACCGATCGCGAGGAGTCGCTCAGCCTGGAGGAGAAGCTGCGGCGCGAGCGGACGCGCACCAGCGAGCTGGGCGTGACCTCCTACGCCTGGCTACCCCACGCCGCGCGACCGACCCTGGTCGTTCCGCTGGGCGGTCGCGCCTACATCGGCGGCGACGGCTCGCCGGTGCGCGAGGTGCCCGGCGTCGACGGTGCCTCGGCGCTGGCGGCGTCGCCGGACGGCAGCCGGCTGGCGTTCGTGCGCGACGGCGACGTCTGGGTGGTTGACCTGGCCGATGGCGCCTCGCCACCTCGCCGTTTGACGAGCGACGCCGAGCCCGGCGTGTTCAACGGGCTGGCCGAGTTCATCGCGGCCGAGGAGCTCGCCCGTTACGACGGGATGTGGTGGAGCGGTGACGGCCGCCACCTCGCTGCCGCCCACGTCGACGAGCGGGCCATCCCCATCTTCGTCATCGCCCACCTGGGCGCTGCCGAGCCGTCGCACGAGGAGCATCGCTACCCGTTCGCCGGCGGTCCGAACGCGACGGTCACGCTGCGCATCCTGGATACCGTCGGCGGGGGCGTCACCGAGGTCGCCCTGGACATCGGTGACGGCTACCTGGCCCGCGTGGTGCCGGAGAGCGCCGGCAGCTGGCTGGTGGCTCTCCTGCCCCGGCGACAGCGCTCCCTGCGCTGGCTGCGGATGACGACCGACGGATCCGTGCGCGAGCTGTGGACCGAGGAGTCGGAGCCCTGGATCAACGTCGACGACCACACGCGTGCCCTGCACGACGGGCACATCCTGCGCTCCTCCGAGCGGACCGGCTTCCGCCACCTCGAGCTTCGCAGCCCCGACGGCGAGCTGCTCGGCCCGCTGACCGCGGGCGAGTGGGTGGTCACCGGCGTGGCCGCGGTGGACGAGGCAGGCGAGGTGCTCTTCACGGCCACCGCCGAGGGTCCGGCCGAACGCCACCTCTACGCCACGGATCTACGGCCTTCGTCCAGCCCGCCGGCCGCGCGCCGGCTGACCCGTGAGCCCGGCTGGCACGAGGTGACCGCCAGAGCTGACGGATCGATGTGGGCCGACACCTGGTCAACACGCGAGGCCGCGCCGGCCGTTCGCCTGGTGCGCCGTGATCGTCAGGAGGAGCCGGTCGTGCTGCACGCCTCCGCCGGGTCGGCCGGCTCGTTCAGCCGACGGCCGCCGGAGCGCCTGTCGCTGGTGGCTGCCGACGGCGCGACGCCGCTGGACGTGCTGCTGTATCGGCCCGAGCGCCCGGCTGCCACGCCGCCGCCGAGCGTGGTGTGGGTGTACGGAGGTCCGCACCAGCAGTACGTCAAGGAATCCTGGGAGCCAACGGTCAGCGGCCTGCGGCAGTACCTCGCCCAGTGCGGCGTAGCCGTCGTGGTCGTTGATAACCGCGGGTCGAACAACCGCGGGCTGGCCTTCGAGGCCCCGCTCGCCGGCCACTTCGGCGGGGTGGAGCTCGACGACCAGGCGGCGGCGGTCGAGCAGCTGGCCGCGGCCGGCGAGCTCGACGCATCGCGGGTCGGGATCACCGGTGGCAGCTACGGCGGCTTCATGACGCTGATGGCGCTGATCCAGCGGCCGGATGTCTTCCGCGTGGGGGTGGCCGTGGCGCCAGTCAGCGACCAGCGTGGCTACGACACCGCCTACTCGGAGCGCTACCTGGGCGATCCGAACGAGGACCCGGGCGCATACGACCGCTCCAGCCCGCTCCCGCGCGCCACCGAGCTGCGCGGCTCGCTGCTGATCATCCACGGCGCCATCGACGAGAACGTGCACCTGCGCCACTCGGTCCGCTTCCTGGCCGCGCTGCAGACTGCCGGGCGCAATTCGGAGCTCGTCCTGCTCCCCGAGGATCGCCACCGCGCGCGCTCGCCAAGCGGCCTGCGCACGCGCGACCTTCGCACGGTCGAGTTCCTCCTCACCGGGCTGGACGTGCCACTGCCCGACGAGGTGGCCGAGGGCGTGGCCGCGCTGGCCGGGACGGCGGGCGCGCCGCGGGCGGGAACCGCAGCCGCAGAGGTGGTGTAGGCAGGACAACACCACACTCGAGGAGGCCAGGCATGGCCCGTCGCTTCCGAACCCGCATCGCGGCCGCCCTGGGAGCGGGCGCGGCGGCCAGCATCCTGACCGCTGCCACAGCCCTGGCCGGCGGCTGGGCGAATGCGGTCATGGACGAACCGCCGGCTGACCCGCCGGGCAGCGGCAATCCGCTCATCGTTGGCTTCACCCTGCTGCAGCATGGCGAGACGCCCGTCGATTGGGGCTCGCCAACCGTCACCCTGACCGAGGCCACGACCGGCGAGTCAGTGTCGGCCGTGGCGCGCCCCGATGGGGCTAGGGGGCATTGGAGTGCCGAGCTCGCCGTCCCGCGCGACGGCACCTGGCAGTGGACTGTGCGCCACGACCTGGAGATCGTGTTGGTGGGCTTCGAGCCGCTCCGCATCGGCGCATCGGACGGCACGACCGCTGCGACAACTGCCGGCGCCCAGCCAGCGCTGCTCGTCACTCTGGCCCTCCTTGGCTCGCTGGCGGCGCTGGTGCTGGCCGCGACGGCCATCACCCTGCGCAGCAGGCGACGCCAGCCCGCGAGCGCCTGACCCGCAACCGGGAATCGGAAGGCCCGCCGGGCGAGACCGGCGGGCCTTCCGCTGCACACGCCGACGCACGCGGGGAGCGTCGTCGCCGGCGTGGCTGTTCAGGCAGCCGCGTACAGCAGGTCGTAGGTGGCTACGGGGTCGGGTGCGAACGTCATGCGCGTCGAGCAGCCGCTGCAGACGATCTCGTCGTCCGCCTCGTCCACCACGAAATCGCCGTCGTCCAGGCACCAGGGGCAGGTCATCTGAATCGTCATGCCCGGCATCCTGAGCACGGCATGTGACAACTAGCGTGTCGCGATGCAAACGCATTCTGCTTGCGTATTTGCGCAACCAGTGAGAGAATGAGCGAGATGGAAGCGGCAATTGCCCCCGAATCGCTGCGCGACCGCAGTGCCGCCGTCGCCAGGGCACTGGCCGACGCCAAGCGGCTGTGCGTCGTCGAGCGGCTGGCGGATGGCGAGCGCTCGGTCAGCGAGCTGTCACGCGACGTTGGCTGCCAGGTGCCGAACATGAGCCAGCACCTGGCCGTTCTTCGCAGCGCCGGGATCGTCGCCAGCCGGCGCGAGGGAAACACTGTCTTCTATCGGCTCGCGGACCAAAGCGTCCTCGAGGTGTATCGGCTGCTGCAACAGGTCGCCCAGTAGGGGCGACCTCAGAAAGGACCCTTCATTCAAATGTCGAACGCACGCGAAGTGACCGACGCCACCTTCGAGGATCTCGTGCTGAAGAACGAGAAGCCGGTCATCGTCGACTTCTGGGCAGCCTGGTGCGGCCCGTGTCGGCTGGTGGCTCCGGAAATCGACAAGCTGGCTGAGAAGTACGCCGGCAGTGTCGAGGTGATGAAGCTCGACGTCGATGCCAACCCGCACACCGCCATGCACTACGGGATCATGAGCATCCCGACGGTTGCCTTCTTCTCCCCTGGCCAGCCGCCGCGCGCCGCGGTGGGCTTCCGGCCGGCGGAGCAGCTGGAGGTCGCTTTCGGCCTGGATTCACTGAACCAGAGCGCGCAGAGCGCCTGACCCCTCTCGCCTGGCGCCGCCCAGGCGCCCTAACGCACTGACGCCCGCTTCGGAAGCCCCGGAGCGGGCGTTCTGTTGTCCGGCATACTGCGGCGCATGCTGTCCCGCCGCCCGGCCCGGGCCCGCTGGCGCGTGCTCCTCGCGGCAGTGCCGCTGCTCGCCGCGCTGACCCTTGCCGCTCCAGCGCCGGCCGCGGCCGCCGGCCTGGTGATCGTCGCGCAGACGACATACCAGGTGATCCCGGAGCAGAACCGGGTTCACGTCACGGTCGACGCGGTCGCGACCTCGTTCGAGCCGGATACCGACCAGGGCCGAATCTTCTACAGCGGCGCGAGCTTCGCCGTCCAGCCGGGTGCAGCCAATGTATTGGCCTCGTCGGGCGGAGCGGCGATCGGCGCCAGCATCACGCGTCGCGAAGAGGGCTTCGCGGTCATCGAGGTCACGTTCGGGAGCGGCGTGTTCTATCAGCAGAGCTACGCCTACACCGTCAGCTTCGACCTCGTCGATCCCACGGGACATGGCAGCGGCGACCTGCGCATCGGCCGCAGCCTGGCGGCCCTGCCGGTCTGGGCCTTCGGCAGCGACGACGCGCCGGGCAGCAGCGTGACGGTCGACCTGCCACCCGGTTTCCAGCCGAGCCTGCTGGGGGACGAGATGGCCATCGCCAGGCTGCCGGACGGCACCACGCGGCTCACCGCGAGCGCATCGGATCCGTTCGCCTTCTTCACCTACCTGACCGCGGACCGTCCGGGAGCCTACGAGGAGGAGCGCATCGAGATCGACGTCAACGGGCGTCTGGTGCCCGTGGTGGTTCGCGGCTGGGACGACGACCAGCCGTGGCGGGAGCGCATCAAGGAGGTGCTGGGCAGCGGGCTGCCCGAGCTGCAGCGCCTGATCGGCGCTCCGTACTCCGGCCGCGGGCCCTTGACCGTCGAGGAGGCTGCCAGCTCGCGACTTGGCGCCTATGCCGGCGTCTACAACTCGATCACCGGCGTCATCAGGGTGCGGTACGACGCCGATGCCTGGGTCGCGCTGCACGAGGCCGCGCACATCTGGTTCAACGGGTCGCTCTTTGCAGACCGATGGATTGGCGAGGCCTTCGCCGAGTTCTACGGCGTTCGGGCCGGCAAGGCCATCGGTGCCGATGGCCGCACCTTCCAGTTGACCGACCAGCTGCTGCGCTCGCGCTTCCCGCTGAACGACTGGGGTGCCGTGGGGGTCGAGTCGCTCGAAATTGAGGACTACGCCTACGCCGCGACGTACTCCCTGGCGCAGCGCATCGCCCAGCGCAGCGGCGTGGACGGCCTGCGACCGGTGTGGGAAGCCGCCGTCGACCATGAGCTGGCGTACCAGCCGGTGCATGGTGACGGGCCACCGGAGACGCGCCTCTCCAGCACCGTGGAGGACTGGCAGCGGTTCCTCGACCTGCTCGAGGAGCGCACCGACGAGGAGTACGCCGACCTGTGGCGGCGCTGGGTGGTCAACGCCGAGCAGCGGCCGCTGCTCGATGATCGTGCGGACGCGCGCGAGCTCTACCAGCAGACGGTGGAGAAGGCCGGCTCCTGGGACCTGCCGGATGACATCCGCGCCGCGATGAACGCGTGGCGCTTCGACGACGCCACCGACGCGCTGGCGCATGCCGGCGAGGTCCTGGAGCTGCGCGAGGTCGTCGCCGAGCAGGCCGCCGAGCTCGACCTCGAGCCGCCGGCCACGTTCCAGCTCGCCTTCGAGGACGATCTGGAGCGTGCGGAGCGGGAGGCGGCAGCCGAGCAGGCGACGCTGGCTGCCATCGAGCGCGCCGTAGTCGCCGCCCGTCGCGAGCCGACGCTGCTGGAAACCATCGGCACGCTGGGAGTCCCGCCCGACGCGAGCCTGCAGGAGGCGCGCGACGCCTTCGAGGCTGGCGACCTGACGGCCGCGGAGCAGGCCGCGGCCCAATCCACGGATGCCCCTGGGCAGTCCGCGGACGCCGGCCGGCTGCGGGTCGCGGTGGTCGGCGGCGGGATCCTGGCGCTGGACGCCACCTGGATGGGCCTCCTGCTGGCCGCCCGAAACCCGCGTCGGCGCGCGGCGGCGCCGCTATGAACCGCTCGATCGCGGCCGTTGTCCTCGGAACCTTCACGTTGCGCTTCAGCACCGGGCTGACCGGCGGGCTGCTGGTCTACTACCTCGACCAGCTGCCCAGCTTCGGCGGCATCCAGGTGGACAGCACCACCGTCGGGCTGCTGACCGCCGGCTATTACCTGGCGGAACTGGTGCTGTCGCCGGCCTTCGGCTTCCTGTCGGACCGCTTCGGGGCGCACCGCATCATGCAGATCGGGCCGATCTTCGGCCTGGTCGCGGTGCTGATCACCGCGTACGTGGTGGACCTGGGAATCCTGGGCTTCACTCGCATCCTGGAGGGCGGCGCCGCGGCCGCCTCCATCCCCTCCATCCTCGGGTACATCGCGCTCGCCACCTCGGGCAACCAGGCCCTGCGCGGCCGGGCGGTGGCACGCTTCGAGGGCGCCACGCTGGCCGGCATCGGGCTGGGCATCGTGGCCGCAGGGCCGATGTTCGACGCCATCGGTCGCGCCGGCTTCCTGGTCAACGGAGGCATCTACCTGCTCAGCTTCGCGATCTACCGCTGGGGCGTCGCCGAGCTGCACCACGAGCCCACCGAGGACGAGCTGGCCAGCGGCACGCACCATGTCCGGCCGGATCGCCTGGACCTGGCGCGTTATCGCCGCATCCTGCGCTCGTCGGGCGTCTGGCTGCTGGCTCCGACCTGGATCGCGCTCAACGCGGTCATCGGCTCCTGGACCACCCAGTCGGTCTTTCAGCTTGTTCGCACGCCGCCCGCCCAATTCCATGACCAACTGCTGATGCAGGGCTTCACCCCGACTTCGGTGAGCCTCGGCTTCGGCGTCATCGGCCTGATCTTCACCGCCGGCCTGATCTACTGGGGCAACCGCTTCAAGACGCAGAGCCGCACGACGATCATCACCATCGGCGTGGTGGGTGCGCTGGTCCTGCTGGGCGCCACCTTCGGCCTCAACCATTCGGAGTCGCTGGGCTTGCCGGTGCAGGCGGTGCTGGGCCTGGTGGCTGCCGGTGGGCTGTTCGTGATGGCCGGCGCCACGCCCGCCGCGCTGGGCCTGCTGGCGGACATGACGGAGAGCCATCCCGCCGACCGCGGCGCCATCATGGGCATGTATTCGGTGTTCCTGGGCGTGGGGCAGATCCTGGGCGCGCTGCTGTCCGGGCGGGCCGGAGACTGGGCCGGCATCGACGGGCTGCTGGGGGTCAGCGTGGTGCTGATCATCATCGCCATGCTGCCGCTGCAGCGGCTGCGCCGCTCGGAGCACCTCATCGGCGCACGCTGAGGCTGGCTGGGGCAAGGCGTAGGCTCGCCGAGGGCGGCCCTGACGCGCCGCAGGATGGCTCGGTATCCTTCACGGCTCATGCGCCTCTCCCACCTCTTCTTTTCCAGCCTGCGCGACGACCCGGCAGAGGCCGAGATGGTCAGCCACAAGCTGCTCGTCCGCGCCGGCTACGTCCGCCAGCTGGGCTCCGGCATCTACACCGTGCTGCCCCTGGGCTTCCGCGTGCAGAAGAAGATCGAGCAGGTGATCCGCGAGGAGATCGACGCCATCGGCGGCCAGGAGATGGAGATGCCGGTGGTCCATCCCGCCGAGCTGTGGAAGGAGTCGGGCCGCTACGCCAAGATCGGCCCGGAGCTGGTGCGCTTCAAGGATCGCGGCGGCCGGGACATGGTCCTGGCCATGACCCACGAGGAGGTCGTCGCCAACCTGCTGCGCGACGTGGTGAAGAGCTACCGCCAACTGCCGGCCATCGTCTACCACTTCCAGACCAAGTTCCGCGACGAGCCGCGCGCACGCGGCGGCCTGATCCGGGTGCGCGAGTTCGTGATGAAGGACTCGTACTCGCTCGACGCCGATGAGGAGGGGCTCGACCGCTCGTACCAGGCGCACCACCGCGCCTACACCCGCATCTTCGAGCGCCTGGGCCTGCACACCGTCGCGGTTGGCGCCGACGTGGGCATCATGGGCGGCAGCCTGGCCCACGAATTCATGGTGCTCAACGAGCACGGCGAGGACACGCTGGTGCTGTGCGACGGCTGCGGCTACGCAGCCAACCAGCAGATCGCCGCGGTCACCAAGCCTGAGCCGGCGGCCGAAGAGCCGATGCCGAGCGAGGAGGTCGAGACGCCCGGCACCGATACCATCGCCTCGCTGGCAGCGCTGCTGGGGGTGGGCACCGATCGAACGGCCAAGGCCGCCTTCTTCGTGACCGGCGACGGCCGACTGATCACCGCCATCGTGCGCGGCGATTTCGAGGTCAACGAGACGAAGCTGACGAACGTGGTCAAGGCCATCGGCGGCCTGCGGCCCGCCACGGCGGACGAGATCCGCGCCGCCGGGATGGAGCCCGGCTACGCCTCGCCCATCGGCGCGCGCGACACCACGGTGGTGGTCGACGACCTGGTGGCTCGCTCACCGAACCTTGTCGCTGGATCCAACCGCGCCGGCTTCCACCTGCGCAACGTCAACGTCGGGCGCGACTTCACGCCCGATGTCGTGGCCGATATCGCCAATGCGCGCCCCGGCGACCCCTGCCCCCACTGCGGGCAGCCGCTGCGGTTGGCCAACGGCATCGAGGTCGGCAACATCTTCAAGCTGGGCACCGACTTCACCGAGAAGCTGAACGCCACCTACCTGGCCGAGGACGGCAGCCGGCACCACGTCATCATGGGCAGCTACGGCATCGGCCTCGGGCGGGCGATGGCCTGCATCGTCGAGGAGCATCACGACGAGCGCGGGATCGTCTGGCCGGCTGCGGTGGCTCCTTATCCGGCGCACCTCGTGGCCCTTGGCGCCGGCAAGGACCCGGCGGTGGCCCAGGCGGCCGATGCGCTCTACGAGCGCCTGGCCGAGGCCGGCGTGGACGTGCTGTTCGACGACCGCGACGAGTCGCCCGGCGTGAAGCTGACCGACGCCGAGCTGCTGGGCATGCCGCTGACCGTCACCATCTCGACGCGCTCGCTCGCCGCGGGTGGCGCTGAGGTCACCGATCGCGCCAGCGGCGAGCGTGTCGTCCGGCCGTTGGACGACGTCCTTGCCGAGCTGAGCGGCTAGTCGGCAGCATGCCGCGCGATCCGAACATCCCAGACGCGTTCGACGTCTACACCCTGGTCCTGCTGCGCCGGCCCGTCGATGCGCCGGAGATGGCGGACGAGGAGCTTGACGCCCTGCAGGCGCGGCATCTCGCCTATCGCGCCGAGCTTCGCCGCCAGGGCGTGCTGGTCGTCAACGGCCCGCTGGGCGAGCAGTCGGACGAGGCGCTGCGCGGGCTGTCGATCTTCGCCTGCGGCCTTGCCGAGGCAGCCCGGCTCAGCGACGACGATCCATCGGTCAGGGCGGGCCGCCTGGCATACGACCTCATGGAGTGGTGGGTCGCTGCCGACAGCCTGGCCTTTCCGAGCACGCCGGGGCAGGTCGGCGAGCGGCGGGCAATGCCCGACGGCTGACGCCTCGCTAGCTCACCGTGAAGTGGATGTGCATGCCGGAGCTGTAATGCCCGGCCACGTTGCAGATGGCCACGTAGTTCCCCGGCTCCAGGGTCGCGTCGAATGACTTCGAGCTGCCTGGATCCACGTCCTCGACCTCGCCCATCGATTGCAGCGAGCTGTCGTCCTCCACGACCTCGGTACCCTCGTCGTTGGTGGGCAGCGCGTCCTCGGCGTCCTCGGTCCTGAAGACGACGAACTCGTGGACAACCGAGCCCCCATTGGTGACGTTGAAGGTGACCGGTCCGGCGGGGATGTCCATGGTGCTGAACTCGACCTTGAACTCGGTCAACGTGACATCCACCGTGGTTCCACCGCCGCCACCGCCGCTTGAGGACGTGGCTGACGGGCTGGTCCCCGAGCTGCACGCTGCCAGGACGATGGCGAAGAGGGCGACGGCTGCTGCCCTCGGCGCGCGGGACCTGCGCAAGACGACCATCGAAGATCTCCTTTCATCGGCGGTGCGTGACGCCTCGAGAGGCACTGCATGGATCGGGGCGCGTCCGCTGCGGCCGACGCTGCACACGCGGCACTTGGATGATGTTCGGCAACTATTGCGCCACGGTTCCCAGATGTCCAGCGCCCGGCATCGGCGGTTGGAGCAGGCGCTGGCGACGGCCGCGGGCTGCCGCGGCGCGTGACTGCGTCAGCGCAGCTGCGGGAAGACCTCGGCGCCCATGCGCTCCAGGCGCCTGGTGTCCGCCACGCCGCGCAGGCTGAAGATGATGTGCTGCGCACCCGCCTCACCCAGCTCACCGAAGCGCTGCACCACCTGGTCGGGCGACTCGCGCTCCAGGTCGACGCCCTGCAGGGTCGAGCGCTCGATCTCGTCATAGGGCCGTTCCAGGCGCTCGCAGTGCTCACGCAGCACGGCGAACTTGTGCGCGATGCGATCCGGCCCGCCGAACACGTTGCAGGCGTCCGCGTACTGCGCCACCAGACGCAGCGTCTTCCGCTCGCCGCCTCCGCCGATCATGATCGGGATCCGCGGCCGGCTGATGGCCTGTGGCGAGTTCAGGAGGCGCGTGGCGGTGAAGCGCTTGCCGTCGAACCGCTCGCCAGAGCCCATGCCGCCGGTCCACATGCCGTGTGCCATGCGCAACGTGTCCTCCAGCCACTCGAACCGCTCGCCCAGCGGCGGCATCTCGAAGCCGAGTGCGGTGGACTCCTGCTCGTTCCAGGCAGCGCCGATGCCGAACCAGGCCCGTCCGCCGCTCAGCACGTCCAGGGTGGTGGTGGCCTTGATCCACAGGCCCGGCGGTCGGTAGTGAATGCCGCCCACCATCAGCCCCAGCCGCGCCCGCTCGGAGTTGGCGGTCATGAAGCCCAGCGCGGTCATGCCCTCCAGCATCGGAGCTTCGGGCGGCCCTCCGCCCCGGATCTGGAAGAAGTGGTCCATGACCCAGATCGAGTCGAATCCAGCCTCATCGGCTGCGCGGGTGACGCGCGCCAGGGTTGGGCCGATGGCGGCTACGCCGCCGGGCCAGGTGAAGTTGTTGATCTGCAGCCCGAACTTCATGCCGGGCACAGTATCGGCGGTCAGGCGCCGGCCGGCCTCGGCATACCCAGGCTGACCGGGTCGTCCACCACCACCCGGTTGCGGCCGGCGCGCTTTGCCTGGTAGAGCGCCACGTCCGCGCGACGCAGCAGGCCAAGCGGGTTGGCGGCACTGAAGCGGTCGGCGACCGCCACGCCGGCGCTCACCGTCAGGCCCCACGGGCTGCCGCTGGGATCGTCCTGGACCGCCTTCCGCACGCGCTCGGCCAGGGCCGCCGCCGACTCGCGATCGCCGCCCGGCACCAGGATCAGGAACTCCTCGCCGCCGTAGCGGAACACCAGGTCCTCGCGACGCACCGACTGCCGCAGGATGGCGCCCACGCGGGCCAGCGCCTCGTCGCCGGCCAGGTGGCCGTTGCTGTCGTTGAACGCCTTGAAGTGGTCCAGGTCCAGCAGCACCGCCGCCAGGCGCGTGCCGGTCAGGGCCAGGATCGCCTCATCCAGCGCGCGCCGGTTGCCGATGCCGGTGACGGTGTCGACCCGCGCGGTGCGAACCAGCTCGCGATTCAGTGACTCGACCGCGACCTCGTGACGCCGCGTCAGCCCGGAGAGCTGCCGCAGCTCGAACTGCTGGACCAGCATGCGCTGCGTGCGGTGGAAGGCCAGTGGCTGCCCGACGCCGCTGACCAGGGCGGCCAGGGCAGCCACCATCAGCTCCGACGCCGCCGGCCCGGCCGCTCCGGCCGGCGCCATGATGAGCTGCACCGCGCTGAGGCCGATGGCGCTGGCCAGCCAGCTGGCATGCCAGCGCGGCGACCAGTTCAGGAAGAGCGCGGAACCGACCAGGATGAGCGCCTGGTAGCCGGCAGTCACCGGCGTGAGCACGGTCAGCATCCGCGACGTCACCAGCGTGATCGCGTAGAGCACCAGCAGGATGCCCAGCACCGCCGGCTCGGGGCGGCGGCGGCCGCGTACCGCCACGTGCCCCAGGCCGATGGTCACCGCCACGCCCAGGGTGCCGAGTGAGGCGGCAGGGCGGCCCTCCTCGCCGAAGCGCAGCAAGAGATGGAGCGAATCGGCGAGGATCCCGACCACGATCATCGGGGCGCCGTAGCGCACCGCCTGGCGCACGCTGCGGCGCATCGCTGCATTCACGCGACGACGCACGGATTCGGGCGGCAACGACCGGCGGCCGCGGCCATCGGCGGCCGGCCACGAGGCCATGACCATGTGCCAATGGTCCCGCGACCGAGCATGGGGCGGTATGCGCCGATGGTCCTGCCCGGGTCCGGTCGTACGCGCCGCCGGGATGTCAGACCGCGACCGCCTCCTTCGCGTCCTGCGCCTCAGCCTGCGGCTGGTACTCGACATCGGTCAGCTCGCCGGCCAGGAACTGGTCGTAGGCCGCCATGTCGAAGAACCCGTGGCCGGAGAGGTTGAAGACGATCACCCGGGCCTCGCCGTCCTGGCGCGCCGCCACCGCCTCGTCGATCGCCGCGCGGATGGCGTGCGACGACTCCGGCGCCGGGATGAGCCCCTCGGTCCGCGCGAACTGCACGGCCGCCTCGAAGCAGGTCGTCTGGGCGTAGGCCCGTGCCTCGATCTGCCCCAGCTCGTAGAGGTGGCTGACCAGCGGCGCCATGCCGTGGTAGCGCAGCCCGCCGGCGTGGATCGGCGCCGGCCGGAACTCGTGACCCAGGGTGTGCATCTTGACCAGCGGCGCCATTCCAGCCGTGTCACCGTAGTCGTAGCGGTACTCGCCCTGCGTCAGGCTGGGGCAGGAGGCCGGCTCGACGGCCAGGAAGCGCGTCGACGAGCTGCCGTTCAATCGGTCCCTCAACAGCGGGAAGGCAATGCCGGCGAAGTTCGAGCCGCCGCCGGCACAGCCGATGACCACGTCCGCGGTCTCACCCGCCATCTCCAGCTGCTTGGCCACTTCCTGGCCTATGACCGTCTGATGCAGCAGCACGTGGTTCAGCACGCTGCCCAGCGAGTACTTGGTGTCGTCGTTGGTGGCCGCCACCTCCAGCGCCTCGCTGATCGCGATTCCCAGCGATCCGGTGGAGTCGGGATCCTGCGCCAGGATCGTGCGCCCGGCGTTCGTCTCCTCGGAGGGTGACGGCGTCACGCTGGCGCCCATGGTCTGGATGAAGCTGCGCCGATACGGCTTCTGCTCGTAGCTGACCTTCACCATGAAGACCTTGGTCTCCAGGCCGAACAGCGCGCCGGCGAAGCTCAGGGCGCTGCCCCATTGGCCGGCGCCCGTTTCGGTGACAAGGCGGCGCACCCCCTCCTCGCGGTTGTAGAAGGCCTGCGCGATGGCGGTGTTCGGCTTGTGCGAGCCGGCCGGCGAGCCACCCTCGTACTTGTAGTAGATGCGGGCCGGCGTGTTGAGCGAGCGCTCCAGGCCCAGCGCCCGGATCAGCGGCGAGGGCCGGTAGATGCGGTACGCGTCGCGGATCGGCTCCGGTATGGGGATGAAGCGCTCGATGCTGACCTCCTGCTTGATGAGCTCCATGGGGAACAGCGGAGCCAGGTCAGCGGGACCCACCGGCTCCTGAGTTGCGGGGTGGAGCGGGGGTGGCAGCGGCTCGGGCAGGTCAGCCGCGATGTTGTAGAAGTGCGTCGGCAGCTCCTTCTCCGGGAGCAGGTACCGGCGCGCGGTCGCCTGGGACATGTCAGTGGCCTCCATCGGACCCTCTCGGGCCCCGAGAACAACGCGACCCCTCCGTCCCAAAGGACGAGGGGGTCTTCTCGTGGTGCCACCTTTGTTCCCCGGTGTTCTCAGACCGGGCTCGTTCGACCACGGCTCCGCTGGCGCGGGCGATGGCCTCGGCTTTGGTATCGGTGCCTCTCCGCCGGCGGCTACTGATGGACCGATATCGTGGCCGGTCCGCGTTGGCCTCCGGGGCTCCCGGGTCCATTCACCGTTCGCGCAACCGCCGGGGTCTCAGTCTTCCCGGCTCCCTGGAGGCTCGCCTGAACGGGTACTCGTCCCGATCGTCGCCGTCTTCGGATGTGCCGCGGAACGTACCTCCCGGGCAGTCGGGCTGTCAACGTGCCTCCCGCGCCGCCAAGCCGTCAAATCCCAACAGGTTGGCATCTGGTAGCGCCACAGGTGGCACGCGTCATGCCACTGACGCCGGGCATGAGCACAGATCAGAGCGCCAATCGCACCGACGGCGAGACCATCGGGCAGGACCAGGAACCCCGCGAGGCGGGCCAGAGCGACGCCACCCAGCGCGAGCAGGAGCAGCGAGAGGGCCAGGCGCCCATCGCCGATCCAACTGCGCAGGACGCCGATCGCGAGGACAGCCTGGCACGCAGCCCGGACGCGACCTATGGGCAGGCCGAGGGACAGGCCGGCACGAGTTCTGCGGGCATGCCCGACAGCGACATGCAGAACGAGGGGAGTAGCACATGACCCAGTCCAGCACCGTGACAGGCACCGATACCTCCCGCTACGACGGGACCGATTACGTCTGCCGGACGTGCGGCTGCGAGATCATGGTCAAGCACGTCGGCGACCAATCGAAGGGCTACGGCCGCAGCAACTACGTCTGCACCTGCGGCACGCCGATGCAGCTGGAGCACAGCTCGTCGGGCGGCGGTTCGCCGACCGTCTGATTCGCCACCTCTCCGCAGCACGCCCTCGGGTTCGCCCGGGGGCGTGCTCGTCTGTGGCACTACTCCTCACCCGATGCCTCCGCCTGGACCCGCGGCACCTCGGGCGGCAGGGTGACGATGAAGCACGTCCCCGTGCCCGGCTCCGACTCCACCTGGATGCGCCCGCCGTGGCGCGACACCACCGAGTGGGTGATGTGCAGGCCAAGGCCGGTGCCGACACCCGGCGCCTTGGTGGTGAAGAACGGCTCGAACAGGCGGGGCTGCACGTCCTCCGGGATGCCAGGGCCGGTGTCGCAGATGCGCACCTGGATGCCGCCGTTCTCCACCGGGTCGACGTAGATGTCGATCGCGCCGCGGCCGTCCATGGCATCTACCGCGTTGTCGACCAGGTTGGTCCACACCTGGTTCAGCTCGGAGCCGTAGGCCTCGATCTGCGGCAGATCGGGGGCGTAGTGGCGGGTCACGTCGACCGCGCGCAGCTTCGAGCGAAGGATGACCAGGGTGTCGTCCAGACCCTTGCGGACGTCGATGTTCTGCACCGGCGCCTGGTCGAGGTAGGTGTAGCTCTTCACCGCGCCCACGATCTCGCTGATCCGCTCGCCGGCCATGGCGACCTCGGCCAGCAGCGCGTCGATGTTGGCCGATGCCGCCAGCCAGGCTGCGCTCTCGCGCGCGGTATCCGGATCCATCCCGGCGAACGCCTCGTGCAGCTCGTTCGCACTCCAGCCGGCGTCGACAAGCGCGGCCGCCGCCTCCGAATCACCGACCAGCTCGAGCAGCTCGTCAACGGCGTCGGCGCGCGCCAGCGCGTCCTTCGGGGCCCTCTCGGCGTCCGGCTGGATGCCGATCAGGTCGTGCGGCGGGTGAATCCTGTCGCGCGCCTCGATGGCCTCCCCCAGCGAGCGCACCGAGCGGCGGATGGCGGCAGCTGGGTTGTTGAGCTCGTGCGCCAGGCCCGCGGCCAGCGTGCCCAGGCCTGCGAGCTTCTCCCGCTGGCGGACGAAGAGCTCCAGCGCACGCAGTCGCTCGAGCACGGTGCGCACCAGCGTCAGCGCTGCCTGTGGTCCGGAGTCGAGCAGGGCCAGCAGCCCCTCGCGCGGGATGCGCAGCACTTCGACGTCCGTCACCGCGCGTACCGATGCGGCTCGCTCCGTACCCTGCAATGCGGCGATCTCGCCCTGGATCGCGCCAGGGCCGACCCGCGCCAGCGGCTGCTCGGTGGCGCCGGCCCGCTTCGTGACCTCCAGCTCGCCGCTGACGACGACGTACATCGCGTCGCCCGGGTCGCCCTCGCGCAGGAGCAGCTCGCCTGGCTCCAGCCGCTGGCGTTCGGCCGTCGCCGCCAGGCGCTCGAGGTCCGCATCCGACAGGCCCTCGAACAGTGGTGCACTGCGAAGTGCCTCGACAGTCATCGGCTCACAGACCCGCCAGGTACTGGTGCACGAACTGGACGGCCATGGAGCCTTCGCCCACGGCGCTGGCGATGCGCTTCACCGAGCGGTGCCGCACGTCGCCGGCGCAGAACACGCCGGGCATGCTGGACTCCAGCAGGAACGGCTCGCGGTTGAGGCCCCAGCCAGCGGGCGGCCGGCCGTCCTCGAGCAGGTTCGCGCCGGTGAGCACGAACCCACCGGGATCGCGCAGGACGGTGCCCTCCAGCCACTCCGTCCGCGGCTGCTGGCCGATGAAGATGAACAGCGCCGTGACGTCGACGTCCTCCGGCCCCTCCGGGCCGGTGATCGTCGCGCCGGCAAGATGCGTGTCGCCGCGCACCTCGGTCACCGATGAGCTCAGCCGCACCTGGATGTTCTCGATGGCCGCCATCTGGTCGATGAGGTACTGGCTCATCCCCGAGTTCTGGCCGCCGCGAATGACAAGCAGCACCTTCTTTGCGAAGCGCGACAGGTAGACCGCCGCCTGGCCGGCAGAGTTGCCGCCACCAACCACGCCGACCAGCGCGTCGCGGTAGAGCACCGCCTCGGTGGTGGCGGCGCCGTAGTAGATGCCGGCGCCGGCCAGCTCCGCGGCGCGCGGCAGATCCAGCTGCCGGTAGCTGACGCCGGTCGCCACCACCACCGTCTGGCAGCTGATCTCCGAGGCGTCGCCGGTGATCACCACGCGGTAGGGATCGTTGCGCGTGATGCTGGTCACGTCCTGCGGCGACAGGATCTCGGCGCCCAGGCGTCGTGCCTGCGCGAGCGCCCGCCGGGCCAGGTCGCCGCCGGTCAGGCCGGCCGGAAAGCCCAGATAGTTCTCGATGCGGCTGGTGGTGCCTGCCTGGCCACCCGGCGCCTCGCGCTCGACGAGCAGCGTCTTGAGCCCCTCGCTGGCCCCGTAGACCGCCGCCGCCAAACCGGCGGGGCCGCCGCCGATGATGACGAGGTCATAGAACGGCAGTGCGGCCTGGGTCTGCAGCCCGACCCGCTCGGCGATGTCGCGGGTCGCCGGCTCGCGCAGCACCGTGCCGTCCGGAAAGATGACGATCGGCACCGAGGCATCGACGCTGCCGATCTCGGGATGCGTCTCGAGCATGCTGGCGGCCACCCGCCGGCCTTGTTCATCGTCCTCCGGGTCGAGCCACGAGTACGGCACCTGGTTGCGAGTCAGGTAGTCGCGGATGAGGTGCCCGCCCGGCGCCCATCGGCCGGCCAGCAGCCGCAGGCCCTCGAACGGCGGCCGGTGGTTCGCGCTCCAGTCGGCCAGCAGGTCGTCGGTGATCGGGAAGAGGTGCTCTTCCGGCGGGTCCCAGGGCTTGAGGATGTAGTGGTCCAGCTGGATCTGGTTGATCGCCTGGATGGCGACATCGGTGTCGGCATAGGCCGTCAGCAGCACGCGCCTGGCATCGGGCTGCAGCCGGATGGCTTCGGCGAGGAACTCGATGCCGGTCATGACCGGCATGCGCTGGTCGACCACGAACAGGCCGATGGAGCTGCCGCGCACCGTCAGCTGTCGCACGGCCTCCAGCGCTTCCTGGCCGGACGTGGCGGCGACGACCCGGTAGTCGGCGCCGTAGCGCGACCGCAGATCGCGCTCGATGGCGCGCAGCACGGGAACGTCGTCGTCGACGGTGAGGATGACGGGCTTCGGGCCGGCCATGGGCCCGAAGTCTACGCGCTAGCATCGGCTCATGGAGGAGAGGGAGCGGGCCGACGTGATGGTGGTGGGCGGCGCCATTATCGGCTCCGCGGTCGCCACCTTCCTGGCCATGCGACCTGACTGGTCGGGGCGCATCGTGCTGGTGGAGCGCGACCTGACCTACCGCACCGCCTCCACGACGCTGTCAGCCGCCTCGATCCGGCTGCAGTTCAGCACGCCGCTGAACATCAAGATCAGCCGCTTCGGCGTCGAGTTCCTGCGCGACCTGGGCACTTGGCTTGCGGTCCCCGGCGAACCGCCTCCGACCGCCGACTTCGTCGAGGGCGGCTACCTCTTCCTGGCCACGCCGGCCGGCATGCCGGTGCTGCTAACCAACCACGCCATGCAGCGCGAGCACGGCGTCGAGGTGGAGCTGCTGGACCGGGCGGCGCTGGGCGAGCGCTTTCCATGGCTTTCCCTCGACGAGCTTGCCGGCGGATCGCTCGGCCTGTCGGGCGAGGGCTGGTTCGATGCCCACGCCCTGCTGCAGGCGTTCCGCGCCAAGGCGCGCTCGCTGGGCGTCGAGTACCTCGCCGGCGAGGTCGTGGCCGTGGAGCGCGAGGGATCGACGCTGCGTGGCGTACGCCTGGCCGATGGTCGGCGGATCGCAGCGGACACGGTGGTCAACGCCGCAGGCCCGCGCGCGGCGCAGGTAGCCGACATGGCCGGCATGTCGCTGCCGGTCCACGCACGCAAGCGGCACGTGTACCACTTCGACTGCCGCGAGCGGATCGGGCCCACGCCGCTGACCATCGCCCCGTCCGGTGTCTACTTCCGTCCGGAGGGTCCGGCCTGGATCGCCGGCTACTCGCCGCGCGACGGGGAGCCGGACCCGGACACCCTGGACCTCGAGCCGGACCGCGCCTTCTTCGACGATTTCATGTGGCCGCAGCTCGCCGCCACCGTGCCGGCCTTCGAGGCGGTGCGCCTGCTCGACACCTGGGCCGGTCACTACGAGGTCAACACCCTGGACCACAACGCGGTCATCGGCCCGCATCCGGGGCTTCCCGGCTTCCTGTTCGCCAACGGCTTCTCGGGCCACGGGCTGCAGCAGGCGCCGGCGGTGGGTCGGGGCCTGGCGGAATGGATCGCCACGGGACGCTACGAGACGATCGACCTGTCGCCGCTCAGCTATGAGCGCGTCATGCGCAACGAGCCGATCCGCGAGCTGAACGTCGTCTGACTGCTCAGGTCTCCGCGCAGGTCGCCTCCCAGGCGTGCGGGTCGCGGAAGGTCAGCGCGTCGGGGCCGCGGTTCGGCTCGCCGCGGGTGATCTGGCCGGTGTCGATCACGATCATGCCGCTGCGCTCGATGGTCACCGCGAAGCGGTCCAGCCCGCGCTCGGCAGGC
>DATBIY010000027.1:0-31519 GCA_036556695.1 Candidatus Limnocylindria bacterium | reverse complement strand
TCGGGCGTATCGGCCGATGCCAACCATCGGCCATTGAGCTCGTACAGGCGAACGTCCACCCACAGGTCGCGGTAGTGCAGCCGCACCGTTCGGATCTCGCTCATAGGTCGACGCCCTGGTTGTCGCGCTGCGGCCGGCCGGCGGCAAGGACGAAGAACGACAGCAGGATGAGGAACACGAACAGCGCAAGCCATTCGAGGTCGCGCAGCAACAGGAGGCTCACTCGCACATCACTCCTGGGCACGTCTTCGACTGTGAGCCGCGTGGGCGGCGGCTGGGAAATCTACGGTATGGGTGTTGTCAAGATGCACCACCCCCGGCCCGCTCGACCGGTGGCCCGATCCGGAGGCTGACCACCTCTACGGGCTGCTCCTTGCCCTTCAGCTCCAGGGCACGCCGCTCGAGGTCGGCGTCCAGGCCCGCCATCTCCGCCGCGGCGGCCGAAACAAGGATCTCGCCCGCTTCGGCACGCGCCGCCAGCCGCGCCGCCACGTTGACGTCATCGCCGACCACCGTCAGCTCGATGTGCGCTCCGTCACCCACCGCGCCGAACCAGATTCGGCCGGTGTGCACACCGGCGCCGACCGGGGCCCACGGACCGTCTGGATCGCTATGGCCGGTGGCTTCCAGCAGTTGGCGCGCGGTGGCGATGGCTCGTGCCGCGTGCGATGACTCTCCCAGGTTCGGCGGGTAGCTGGCCACCAGCTCGTCGCCCACGAACTTGTCGACCATGCCCTCGTTGGCGAACACCAGGTTCGAGGCCATCGTGTAGAAGCGGTCGAGCAGCTGCTTGAAGGCCATGGGCGACATCTTCTCGGCCAGCGAGGTGGAGCCGCGAATATCGGCGAACAGGACCGAAGCCTCGACCTCGGCGCCGCCACGGTGCTTGACCAGGATGTTTGCGCAGGTGTTGCAGTAGTTCGGGTTCGCGTCCGACGGGCCCTTGCCGATCAGTCGCATGACCGGCGCGCCCGGTCCCTGGAACGGCGCGGCGCACAGACGACAACGCGGGTTGCTGGGGATTCGTCGGAGGACGTGCCGCGCCCTTTGGTACATGGTGTCCGGGTGCTCAAGGAACTCGGCCCAGTGGGCGTTGGCGTCTTCGTCGCGGCTCAAGTCCTCTGCCACGCCCGTATTGTCCGCCCCGTGGCCAGCCGTCGGCCGGTTGCGGTGGCTCAGTAGCATCCGGGCCATGCACAAGCCCGTCCTGGATCGGCTCGTCTGCGCGGCATGCCGCGGGGACGTCAACTGGCAGGTCGCGGCCGCCGAGGCTGGCGACGTGCTGTCGGCGACTGCCGCATGCGCGTCCTGCGGAGCCACCTACGAAGTCCGCGACGGCGTGGCCATCCTGGCGCCGTTTGACGCGCAGGACATCTGGCGCGACTCCACCCGCGGACTGGCCGATGCCCTTGCCGCCGAGCCCGCCACCCGGCAGGCATTGATGGGCGTCCCGCTTTTCGATCTCAACGGTGCTGACCTGGTGTTCCGGGCCATGGTCCATGAGGCGCGCGGCGAGCTCGCGGCCGCGGCACAGGCGATCGCCACGGCCGATCCGCTGCTGTACGGCGCCGAGCAGCGAGCCTGCCGGGACGCGTTGCTCGCTGCCTGCGTCCGTCACTGCGCCGCAAGCGACTGGGTGCTGGACGTGGCCTCCGGCCGCGGCACGCTGGTCGAGCTGCTGGCGCGTGCCGGCATCCCGGTCGTCGCCAGCGACCTGAGCGCGGTGGCCATGCTTCGTCTGCGCGCACGCATGGCCGATGCAGGACTGACCGACATGGTCGACTGCCTGGTGGCCGATGCCGCGGCCCTGCCCTTCGCGGATGCGAGCATCCCCGCTGCCACCACCTACGTCGGGCTGCAGAACATCCCGGATCCACGCCCGGCGCTTGCCGAGCTCCGCCGCGCCTGCAACGGGGCATTTCGCAACGTCGGCTATGGCTATCCGCCGGACGATGCCGCAAATCGGGCAGCGCTGACGGACCTGGGCTTCACGGCCACCGCCGACCTCGACTCGCTGAGCTCGGCCGCCGCCTCCGCCGGTTGGGCCACCGCGGTCCTGGAGGAATGTCGCTCGCGTGCCCAACCGACGCCGCGCGGCGAGGTGATTGCAGGTGGCGCGGTGGACGCGCTGCCGGTATCGGCGACAACCCTCGAGTGGTATCTGCTGGAAGCGAGCTAGGGCAATTCCAGCTCCCCCAGCCATAGCTCGGAGCCGCCCTGGCCGATCAGCGACTCGATCAGCAGGCTGACCTTGCCGTCGATGAGCGTGGCGGCCATGGTGTGGATGCCCTCGCTGCCCGGCACGTCGGCCGCGCGAAGGATCGGCTCTCTGCTGGCGCAGGTCCACGTCCGGCCGTCGGGCGAGGTCGCGGCGCCTGTCTCGCGGCCGCGGTCGTAGAGCAACAGGAAGCCGTCGTCGGTGGGGAGCAGGCGGGCGAGCGTGGCCACGCGACCGTCGGGTCCGGCGCACAGGTCGGGACGCAGGACCGGCTCCGGCTCCTTCGTCCAGGTGATTCCGTCTTCGGACGTCGCCAGCCCAATGCTCGACGACTCACGATCGGCGTTGCCCACGCCGCCGTAGAGCATCAGCCACCCCTCATCCGTCCGCACGACGGCCGGGAAGTCGATGCCCAGATCGTCCCACTCTCCCCGCTCGCCCAGCCCCACGATCGGCTCCGGGTCGGCGACCCACGGGCCAGCCGGCGAGTCGGAGGTGGCTCGCCAGATGACCCCGCCGCGCAGCAACGGCGCCTCCAGGCCCCCCAGGTACATGACCCACGTGCCATCGTCGGCCTGCAGCACGGTCCCTGGGATCGGGCCGGGTGGGCTGAGGTCCAGCCCGAGCTGGGCCAAGGGATCCTCCTCGTCGATCGTCCAGTCCACGCCATCGGCAGACGTCGCGTGGAAGGCTCGCTGGTCACCGCGCTCCTCGCCGAAGCCTATGAAGTAGGCATGCCGTTCGCCATCGGCCATGAAGTACACCGAGGGCAGGATGGCGCCGTAGTCGCCAAGGTCCGCCGCTGCCAGGATCGGCTCCGAGCCAACGACCTCTACCGGACCAACCGGCGCAGGCGCCGAGGGCGTTCCCGAGGTGGTCGCGCAGCCCGCCAGGACGAAGAAGAGCGCAGCCGCTCCGGCCCGAGCAGTCGCCGCCATGAAAACCGTCCTCCGTGCAGGGGCCGGGCGGGCGCCCCACACTCTGCTACACCGCCCGTCACACGTCGGTTCAGGACAGGAGAGACCCATGCTCAAGGACAGCCAGGCATTCTCAGGCTTCTCGGTCAACGATCTCGAGGCCGCGCAGCGCTTCTATGGCGAGGTGCTGGGCATCGACGTCGGCAACGAGCCCGCGGGACTGGCGCTCCGCATCCCCGGGCGCAGCCCGGTCTTCGTCTATCCCAAGGACAACCACGAGCCGGCGACGTACACGGTGCTGAACTTCCCGGTGCCCGATATCGGGGCCGCCGTCGACGCGCTGACCGCCGCCGGCGTCACGTTCGAGCACTACGGCCCGGAGGCCGGCCAGGACGAGAAGGGCATCTCCCGCGATCCACGCGGTCCGCTGATCGCCTGGTTCAAGGACCCCGCCGGCAACATCCTGTCCGTCATCGAGCAATAGCCGATGCTCCCCCGCCGGGCGCTGTTCGGCATCTCGCTGGTGCCGGAGGCCGCGAACCACGCACAGCTCGTGGAATGGGCGCAGCGAGCCGATGCCAGCGGGCTCGACTTCATCGGGATCCAGGATCATCCGTACCAGCGCCGCTTCCTGGACACCTTCCAGCTGATCGCCGATCTGCTGGCGCGCACGCAGCGTGTTTCGATCTTCCCGGACGTCGCCAGCCTGCCGATGCGCGGGCCGACCATGATCGCCAAGGCCGCCGCATCGCTCGACGTGATGAGCGGCGGCCGCTTCGAGCTGGGGCTGGGCGCCGGCAACTTCTGGGACGCGGTGGCCGGCATGGGCGGCCCGCATCGCACCTCCGCCGAGGCCGCCGATGCGCTGGAGGAGGCGATCGCCATCATCCGCGGGGCGCTGGACGTGGGTCCCGAGCGCCGCGTGGTCCGGGGTGATGGGCACCACTACCCGGTGCCCGGCTACCCGCCCGGTCCGCCGCCCGCGCACCGGATCGAGCTGTGGATCGGGGCGTACCGTCCTCGGGCGCTGCGGCTGATCGGCCGCGTGGCCGATGGCTGGGTGCCGTCGCACGGCTACCTGCCGCCGCACGGTTTCCGCGTGGCCAGCGCACGGATCGATGCCGCGGCACGCGAGGCCGGCCGCGACCCGGCCCTCATCCGGCGGCTCTACAACTTCGGCGGCGCCATCACCGACGACGGTGGCCAGGTCGGCGCGGACCTGGACGGGCCGGTGCGCAGCTGGATCGATCGGCTCATCGGCTGGCGGACGGATCTCGGCGTCGACGGCTTCGTCTTCTGGGCGCCGGACCAGGCCAGCTTGGAGCGCTACGCCGGCGAGGTGGTGCCCGCCGCCCGCGCTGCGTTGGGAGAGTGATGGTTCGCCGACGTTCCTTGACCGGTGGCCGCGGGCGCGCCTAGGCTTGCGCTCCCCAGCGGAGATGGCGAGATGGACATGCATCCCAACGCGCGCATCCTGCACGAGGCTTCGCAGAATGCCGGCGATTTCCAGGCGTTCTTCGACATGCTGGCCGACGACGTCGTCTGGCACGAGATCGGCCGCGATGAGCCGACCCGCGGCAAGCAGGCGCTCATGGAGCGCTTCCAGTCCGAGGGTGCGAACTGGGAGATCAGCGGCGACGAGCATGCTGTGGTCGCCGATGACCAGCATGCCGTGCAGCTGATGAACGTCACCGCCACCCGCGACGGCAAGACGTTCCACTACCGCACCGCCGAGATTTATCACATGCGCGACGGCAAGGTCACCGAGCGCTGGGCGTTCTCGGATGACACGGCTGCGATCAACGCCTTCTTCGGCTGAGGATGCCCGCCCGCAAGAAGGCCGACACCGAGACCGATCCGAACAAGCTCATCCGGCAGAAGGCCGGCACCTACCGCACGGCCGACGACCGCTTCGAGGTCCGCCAGGCGGCGCTGGGCTGGTTCCTGGTGGACTCCACCACGACCGATGAGCTGGGCCAGGAGCTGGTCCGCGGCCCGTTCGCGACGCTGAAGGCCATCACCGAGGAGCTGCCCGAGGCTCGCCGCACCACCATCAAGCCCCTGCCGCGACCCAAGGCCTCCAAGGGCAGCGCGAAGCGGGGCGAGTCCAAGGCAGAGTCGAGGACCCCGGCACGCAAGGAGCCAAAGCGCAAGCCCAGCTGGCTCGACCGCCTGCCCGATGCCGAGGCATCGGCCGCTCGGCGCCTGGTCCGCGCGCTCTCACTGGAGGGCATCGATGACGCGGAGGACCTCGTTCGCGCGGCGCGCAAGGCGAGGGAGCCGATCGTCGCCACCCGCGTGCTGGAGCACCGCCTGGAGCGGCTGGTCGAAGAGCTGCCTGCGGCCGATCGGGATGCAGGCCGACGTTTGCTGCAGCGGGCTGTCGAGCTGACTGCGGTGACTGGCACGTCGCTGTTCGAGCCCCTGCCGGGTTGGGCGCTGGTCGAGGTTGAAGCGGGCGCCGAGCCGACGGGTCGGAGGGTCAGCCCCAGGCTACCCGCGAAGAAGCGCTAGGACCCGCTCGCCGGCGCTCAGTCGGCCGGGAATAGCCAGTGCACCGGCCGCTGCTGGTCATGGCTGACCGCCAGCACGCCGCCGCGCAGGGTGTCCATGCCCACCAGGATCTGGTAGCCGCCGCCCATCTCATCACGCAGGATCAGCCGCTCCACCGGCACGCGTGAGCCGTCCACCTCCAGCGCCTGGCCAGCCACGTCGCGGCCGAACGCCTCGGTGCCGCCGACGCCATGGCCGGTGCTGCGCAGCTCTCCGCCGGTCAGTCCCGGAACCACCGATGCCAGCACTTCCGTGCCTTTGCCACCCGTGTCGAGCAGCGTGGTGACCGGCTCGTAGCCGGCGACTGCCAGGCTCACCAGCAAAATGCCTTCGTCGTCAAGCACCCGGCCCAGCACGACGTGGCGCAGCTCCGGATGCCGCATCCTCAGCCATTCGTCGATCGGCTGCTCCCCGTCCAGCAGCACGAGCGTGTCGTTTCGCAGGTCCATCACCGCCCACGCCGTGGCGTGGAGCTGCTGCGGGCTGATGCCCCCACCGATTCCCATCCGCAGGAACGGTGGCGGTGCGGCGATGCCCGCCACGTCCTCGAGCGTGAACCAGCCAGGGCCGATCTGGACCGGCACCTCACCGAGGCTCCAGGACGGGACCGATGACCCGGTGCTGTCCGTTCCCTCTTCGCCCGGCTCGCCTTCGATACGCAGCTCGGCGGCCATCTCCATGGTGAGCAGGTGGCCGGACATGCCGGTGTCGACGATGAACGGGACTTGCCGCCCGTGGATGGTGGCAATCACCAGCGGCGCATGCGTCGTCCCATCGGCCGTTTCGAACAGCAGCGGGACCTCGAGGAGTGGGGTGGCGTTCATACGCCACGAATCCTACGGCAGGCTCCGGGCAAGCCGATGTCCGCTGGGTGACTGAGGTGAACCGCGTGAATTGCCGAGGGCTATCCTCGATGCACATGCTTCGACGTCTCGCGCTGGCGACCTCGATTCCTGTCCCGGCCTGTAGCCGGTGACGGCGCCTCGTGCTGCTGACCCGGCTCGTGCGGTCGAGCGCACGTACCTGACGCTCACCCTGCTCACCACGCTGGCTGCCTCGTTCATCTGGGGCATCAACACCATCTTCCTGCTCGACGCCGGCCTGTCCAACGCCGAGGCCTTCGCCGCCAATGCGTTCTTCACGGCCGGAATGGTCATCTTCGAGATCCCCACTGGCGTGGTGGCCGATACGCGCGGCCGCCGCTTCTCGTTCGTGCTGGGCGCTTTCACGCTGTTCGGCTCCACCCTTCTTTACCTGCTGATGTGGCAGCTTCACGCGCCGATGCTGGGCTGGGCAGTCGCCTCCATCCTGCTGGGCCTGGGCTTCACCTTCTTCTCCGGGGCCACCGAGGCGTGGCTGGTGGATGCCCTTGCCGCCACCGGCTTCCGGGGGCACCTGGATCACGTCTTCGGGCGCGCGCAGACGGTGAGCGGCGCGGCGATGCTGTTCGGCACCGTCGCCGGCGGCTTCGTCGCGCAGATCACGAACCTGGGAGTGCCGTACATCATCCGCGCCGTGATGCTGGCGCTGACCATGCTGGTCGCGCTGCGATTCATGCGGGATATCGGCTTCACGCCCCAGCCGCGTGGAGATCCCGTGGGGGCCGTGCGGACCGTGCTGCGTGGCTCCGTGGACGGCGGCCTGCGAAACCCGCCGGTTCGCTGGCTCATGCTCGGCGCGCCCTTCGTGGCGGGCACGGGCATCTATGTCTTCTATGCCGCCCAGCCATACCTGCTGGAGCTGTACGGCGACTCGACGGCCTACACCATCGCCGGCCTTGCCGCGGCCATCTTCGCCGGGGTGCAGATCGTGGCCGGCCTGGCGGTGCCATGGCTGCGACGCCTCTTCCGCCGAAGGACCGATGCGCTGATCATCGGCTCACTGAGTGGCGTGGTGCTGCTCGCGCTCCTGGGCCTGCGGCCCGGCTTCGTGGTCGCGCTGCTCATCCTTGCGGCCAGCTCCTTCATCGCCGCCATCACCCGGCCGATGCGCCAGGCGTTCCTCAACGGCGTCATCCCTTCCGAGCAGCGGGCCACGGTCCTGTCGTTCGATTCGCTGATGGGATCGGCCGGCGGCGTCGTGGCGCAGCCGGTCCTCGGCCGCGTCGCGGACGTCGGCGGCTACGCGGTCAGCTATCTCGTCTCGGCCGGCATCCAGCTGGCGGCGCTGCCGTTCGTGCTGCTCGCACGCGCCGAGCGCGCGCCATCGGATCCGATCGAGGCCGAGTCAGAGGCAGCTGCCGCCTCCTGACGCATGTCAGGACTCGCGCAGGATGGGGCGCTTCTCCTGCACGAGTCGCTCGAGCAGGCCGACGGCATGGCTCATCGGCGGCAGCGCTTCCATTTCGTCGGCAAAGGCGCGAGCGCTCGCCCGGAACTCGGGTTCCTGCAGCACCCGACGCACGCGAGCGCGAATGATGTCCGGCTCACGCTCCTCCGGCGCAACGGCCAGGCCCAGCCCCAGGGCCGCCACCCTCCTGGCGGTGAACGGCTGATCGCCGCCGATCGGCAGCACGACGAGGGGCAGCCCGAAGCTGAGCGCCTCCTTGGTGCTGTTGAAGCCACCGTGCGTGATGAACAGGTCGCACTCCGAAAGCACAGTGATCTGGGGGACGCGTTCCGCGAAGCGCACGTTGCGCGGCTGGCTGCCGAAGCTCGCCGGGTCCTGGTCGCCGATGACCACCACGACCTGCATCGGCTCATCCGCAACCGCCTCGACGATGGCCTGCAGCAGGCCGGGCTCGCGGTACATGAGTGTTCCCAGGCTGGCCAGGACCAGCGGCTCGGTGCGCGGCTCGCCTAGCCATTCGGGCCGATGCTCCCCGGCGCGCGGCGGATTCTCGTAGCGCAGGTGATGCGTCGTCGCGGACGGCGTGCTGTCGCCTTCCCAGCGGGGCGGAGTCAACGCGAAGTGGAGGTAGCGGAACATCATGCGGCTCGCCGGGTCGGGCTCCATGCCAAGCTCCCGGCGCCGCTCGTCGAGCACGCTTCCCAACAGCCGCGGTCGATCATCCTGTGATCCCGTCGAGCCGGTGGCCAGCGAGGCGTGGGGAATGCCCACCTTCTCGGCGACGAGGCATCCCGCGTACTCGGCCGACTCCCGCACGATGACGTCCGGTCGCCAGGATTCGACATGCCGCAGTAGATCGGGGATCAGCCGCTGCGGCGCGCGCGTCCCGAAGACGGTCCGTTGCGTCCAGACGGCGCGCCGCTCATCACGATGACGCGGAGCATCGACCATCAGCTCTTCCATGGTCGAGGCACCACCCGCAAAGAACCGCATGCCCATCGCTTCTGCATCTGCGCGGAACGCGTCGCCGGTGCAGATGCCGACCTCGTGTCCCAAAGCACGAGCGGCCGCCGCAAGCGGCAGCAGGGAGTTGAAGTGCCCGACCGCCGCCAGGGACGTCAAGAGGAGGCGCACGGCTGGCCTAGGTCGGGCTCGCCGCGGGATCCCCCGGGAGGAGCGAGATGACGTCGGTCCGCTGCTCCTTGCCGCGCAGCGCAAGCTGCTGACGCGGCAGGTGGCCAAGGTCGAGGTTCGCTGCGGCGGCAGCATTGGCGGTGACCAGGATTTCGCCCGGCTTCGCCAGCGACGCCAGCCGAGCGGCGACGTTTACCGCGTCGCCCAGCGCGGTGATGGTCGAGTGCGAGCCTTCGCCAACCGCACCCATCCAGGCCGTACCGGTGTGCACGCCGGCGCCGATCTGCAGCCAGGGCCCGTCCGGGCTGCCATGGCCGGTCGCCCGCATCAGCCCTCGTGCTGCGGCCACCGCGCACTCAGCATGCCGTTCCAGCGTGAGAAGCGGCGCGAAGATGGCAACCACCTCGTCGCCCACGAACTTGTCCAGCATGCCGTCGTTGGCGAAGATCGCGCCGGCCGCCGCGTCGTAGAAGCGGTCCATCAGCTTGCGGTACTCGCCGGCCGTCATGCGCTCCGCAAGGCCGGTGGAGCCGCGGACATCCGCGAACAGCATCGAAAGGACGATTTCGGCGCCGCCGTGGTTGGCGTTGATAAAGGTGAAGCAGGCGCTGCACAGGTTGGGGTTCGCGTCCGACGGCTGCTTGCCGATGGCGCGCATCAGCGGACGGCCGACGCCGCCGAACGGCGCAGAGCAGAGACGACACCTCGGGTTGCTGGGGATGCGGCGGTAGATCGCGCGGTTGCGGCGCTCCCGGGCGCTGCCGTAGGTCAGGAAGTTGCGCCAGAACTCCTCGTTGTCGCCGGGCGGCGGCTTCTCGATCACGCCCGCGCCCCCTCCGGCAGCCGCGGCGGCGGGAAGGTGTCGGGCAGCCCGTCGGCGTGCAGCTGGAACAGGGTTTCGGGCTCCGGCATGCCCTTGAGCCGATACGTCCCCAGCTCCACGAGCTGCACGTCGTCCGGCAGATCATCCGCCACGGATCGTGCCGCGGCGCGGGACAGCACCACCTGGCCACCGTGTGCCGTCGCCGAGACGCGCTGGGTGGCGTGCACCGCCAGGCCGACATAGCCGCTGTCGGTCAGCGTCGGCCGACCGGCGTGGATGCCGACCCGCAGCTTCACCTGCGCGCCCGACGGCCAGGCGTGGCCGAGCATTGCGCGCTGGACGGAGATGGCGGCGGCCACGGCCGAGCCGGTGGCCTTGAAGACGGCGAAGTACTCGTCGGCCCGGGCGTCGACCTCCTGGCCGCCGGCGCGTCGCACTGCACTTCGCACGAGGCGACGGACATCGGCCAGGATGGTGGCGTAGCCATCGCCGAGCTCGCGGACCAATCCGGTCGAGTCCTCGATATCGGTCAGCAGGAAGGTCACGGCCCCGGAAGGGAGCGCGGGGCTTGCCTGGCCGCGCAGCTGGCGGTCGATGAAGCCAATCGGCACGATGCCGTACTTCTTCGCCGCCCTCAGCAGGCGGATTCGCGCCTGGGCGCGCGCCGCGTCGTCATGGAAGCTGACCTGGTCGAAGCGGGCCAGCGCGTTGCGGACGTGTGCCTCGTCGTGGATCGGCAGGCGGCGCCGCCCCGATGGGTCCACGTAGGCGAAGGCGCTGTCACGGAGCTGCCGGCGAGTGCGGGAACGGAGCGTGGCCACGGTCTACGTGATGGTATCCCGTCCGTGTGGGCTTGACGCGGGGGGATACGGTAGGCACCCGACCTGGGGGTTTCTGGGGGACACACCGTTCGGGAGAAGTGCGAGATGAACCCGATCGCCCTCCGCGACCTGGCGGTCCTCCTGCTCCTGGCCGTGATGTTCGTGATGGTGCTGCTCGCGCTCCGCGCCACCCAGCCACACGAGCGTCGCCGCCGCCGCGAGTAGCTCGCCTGGTTGGCCACCGTTCTGCAGGGATCGGGCATGACGCTCGACGACAACAAGCACATCGCGCGGCGTTTCATCCAGGAAGTGTTCGTGCATGTCGACCCGGCCGCAGTCGACGAGCTGGTCAGCGAGGACTTCACGCCGCACAGCTGGGGGGACATGCCCGCCGGCCGCGAGGCATTGAAGGCCGCCCAGGAACGCGTGCGACAGGGCCTCGGCGACGCGCGCATGGAGATCCACGACGTGATCGCCGAGGGTGATCGGGTGGCCGTGCGCCTCACCTCCCACGGCACGCACACCGGCGAGTTCATGGGCATGCCCGCCACCGGCAAGAGCTACGCGATCTCGGAGATCCACATCTTCCGCATCCAGGACGGCAAGGTGGCTGAGCACTGGCGCGACGCCGACATGCTGGGCATGCTCCGCCAGCTCGGCATGTTCCCCGCTCCCGGCGGCTCCGACTAAACGGCCGCCCGGCGCTCCATCTCGCTTACCACCCGGTCGAGCTCGTCGACCAGCTCCGGTCTGTGGCTCGGGCTGTCGCGGAAGGCATCCACCAGCGCGCGGTAGTACCACAGCGTGCCGGCCTTCCCGCCGGTGAACCGATCCCACACCGCCTCGCCATCGACCACCAGGTCGGAGACCACCGAGCGCGCGTTGTGCAGCTTGTCCGCCCCGCTCACCAGCAGGACCGATGCATCGGCATCGCGGACGTGTGCCACGTATGCCTCCTTGCGTGCCTGCCACGGCGGCTTGGGGTGCTGGTCCGTATCGGTGCAGCCCTCGACGATGCGCAGCACCTCCGCGCCGAACTCGGCCACCGCGGCTCGCGCCACCTCGACCGGCTCCACGTCCTCGATGGCGTCGTGCAGCAGCGCGGCGATGGCCTCGTCCTCGCTGGCGCCGTGCTCCAGCGCGATGGCGCAGGTGCCCAGCAGATGGGAGAGGTACGGGATGTCGGTCCCCTTCCGCCGCTGGCTGGCATGCAGCCTCGCCGCGACGCCCAGGGCGTCGATCAGCCGCGTTCCATAGGGCGCTTCATCGGCCATCGCCGCGCATCATGCCCGGTTCAGCAGGCGTAGTTCGCGTCGAAGCCGCTCTTGAAGAACTGCGTCAGCCAGACGCCGCCGCCGGTGAAGCCGCTGCCGGCGCATCGGTGCTTCGCACCATTCAGCGTGCTGGCTCCCGCCACCCAGCTCGGATAGTCGGCGAACGTCCGAGTGCCGCCGGTGATATCGGTCCACATGTGGGGCGCTGAATAGAAACCGATGGAGCGGACGCCCACGCGCTCGAGATATGCAACCGCGCCGCGCAGTGCCGACACGTTGCGCGAGGTGTTCTCGCGCCACGAGTTGGCGGTCTCGACGTCCAGCCACCAGCGGTTCTCCACCGGCGTCTTCTTGGCCCCCGGCTCGGCCCAGCCCAGCGAGATGTACGCCTGCACGGCGGTGCGGTAGGCGTCCCGGGCGAAGTTCCAGCCGTAGTTGAACGAGCAGCCGGGGCTGTTCGGGAACGCGGCGCGGCACACGCGCGGCCAGGTCTGCCCGACAGGCCAGCGCTCTGTCTGCGACGGGCGCGGGTTGCCGGTGTTCATGTACAGCCATGCACGCATGCCGGCCCAGCGCAGCTCGCTGGGATCATCGCCCTTGCCCAGGCACGGATTGGCGCTGAATGCCCGGCCACCATTGACGCCCACGATCCTGAAGTCGCCGCCACGCGGGAAGGGGCTGCCGCACTGCGGAAAGCTGATGTCCCAGCCGATCCCGCCGGTGTGCAGCTTCTCGCGGCGCTCGGCATTCGCGCCTTCTCCCGCCTCTTCCAGCGCAGCGCGAGGTGCCACGGTGCCGGATTCCAGCAGGTCGCGGGCAGCGACGGGCGTGGTTCCAAGGCTGAGGATCAGGGCCAGAACCGTGGCCAGGGATGCTCGGGAGGACATGCGATCGAACGTGGCTGTGGGCTTGGTCAGAGCCTAAGGGAACGGTTCCGGACATCGCAAGCGGGCAACCGGAGGAGTGCGTCGTACACTCGCGCCATGCCCCGTGACTGCTGCACCGTCGACTACGACGAGCATTTCAACGCCGAGGATGCGCGGCGCGACGTGCTCGCCTATCGCGCCGACGGACCGGAGGGAAGCACGAGGCGCCTGGTCGATGCGCTGCGCCAGCAGGGAGTGCAGGGCGCCACCCTGCTTGACATCGGCGGCGGGGTGGGCGTCGTCCAGCTCGAGCTACTGGCTTCGGGCCTTGCCTCAGCCGTCGAAGTCGACGCCTCCCGGCCGTCCCTCGAGGCAGCCCGTGCCGAGGCCCGGGAACGCGGCTTCGGCGACCGGACGGCCTATCACCACGGTGACTTCGTGGCCGTGGCCGATTCCGTGGAGCCGGCCGACATCGTGACGCTGGACCGCGTCATCTGCTGCTATCCCGACTTCGACGCGCTGGTCCGTCGCTCCGTCGAACACGCGCGGCGGCTCTACGGACTGGTCTATCCCGTCGACCGCTGGTACCTCCGCGCCGTTTTCAGACTGATGAACCTGGTGACCCGCCTATCGGGCAGCGGGTACCGCGCTTACGTTCATCCAGAGGCCGGGGTCGATCGCATAGTCCGCGGGGCGGGCCTGGAGCCGGCGTACCACCATCGCGGCTGGTTATGGCAGACGCTCGTCTACCGTCGTCCGGCGTCCGGCGACAGCCCGGCGTAGACTCGGCCCATGGCCGCGCGACACCTGGCGATGGCGCCAATCCCCGTACGGCAACCGGCCTATGCAGCCGGACGCTGCAACATCGGTCCCGCGGAGATCGCGCGCCGCCGTCGCTTCGGGCATGCCTCCGTCATCACCACGGTCATCCTGCTGGCGGTGCTGCTGCTGGCCGATGCGCCGGCCTGGACGCGGCTGCTGCTGTTCCTGCCCGCGGCCGGTGCGGCGGCCGGCTATCTCCAGGCCGCGCTGCGGTTCTGCGCCGACTACGGCTGGCGCGGGGTCTTCAACTTGGATCGCGATGCGGCCGGACACGGCAACACCCAGCGGGTGGCGGATGCCGACGCTCGCCGGGCAGACCGTCGCAAGGCGATGCTGATTGGAGCCGGAAGCGCCGCCCTCGGCACGCTGGTCACCCTTCTCGCGCTCCTGGTTTGATCCCCCGGTCAGCTGCCGTCGTCGGGCGGCGTTGGCGGCGGCCGGTATTCCACGCTGCCAATGGGTGCCTCGTCCAGGGCCCAGTCGCGTTCCCATGAGGTCCGGGAGCGGCGGGCTTCAGGCTTCCCTGCCTCCAACGCGGCCGGCGGCTGGCGCGCTTCCTCGGGGAGAAGCTCGAGCCGCATGTCGCGGCGCCGCCGGCGCCTCGCGAACAGGATGGCGAACATGCCGAGCATGGCCAGCGTGGCGACCGCCACCAGCGCCCCGGTGATGACCGTGATCAATGGCGTGCGTCCGCCACCCGCGACGACGGTATCTGGTGATGGCCGTGGAGTGGGCGTCCGGAGGCCGCCGGCGACCAGGCCGCTTCCCCGCGGGCTGGCCTCCGGCGTGGCGTCCGGTGAGGGGCGGGGGCTGCGACGCGGTTTCGCTGTCTGCGGCCGAGGGGTGCGCGGCTGCGTGGTCTGGACCGCGGCCGTTGGCTGGGCGGTGGCCGCCGCGGTGGGCGCAGCGGTCGGTCGTGGCGTGGGGCGCGGCGTGGGACGGGGGGTCGGCCGCGGCGTCGGCCTTGGCGTGGGCTTTGGGGTGGGGGCTGGTCCCGGGTTGATCGTCACCCTCGGCCCGTCCAGCGACGGGTCGTTGCCCTGGGCAGCAGCCTGGAACACGACGTCCCAGGTCCCCTCGGGCAGTGTGGCCATCCCCCGGTAGCGGCCATCGTCCGGCTGACCGGATACGAGCGACAGCGGCACGACCACGTTGCCGACGACCGCGGTGACCGCTGTCGGCTCGTTGCCTTGCTTGCTCTCGAAGCGGACGATCAACTTGAACGTCGTCGCGGTCGTGCCGGTTCGCGGCTTCACGCGTCCGTTGCGCAGCTCGTTTGGCGGCGCGGCAGCGGCCGGCGGGACCAGGCTTTGCCATGTGGGAATCAGCACCACCGCGGACGCAACGACGGCCAGCCCGAAGCGAGCCCCCAGATGCCCCGGGAGCCGATGGCCGCTCATCGGGCGCAGGATGGTTCACCGCAACGGACGTGTCCACAGCCATTGGTACCGGCCCGGTCCGCCCATCGGTGCCGTTCCTCACACCGGCTTGGCGTACCCGCGCGGCTGCCGCCGGCGGCGCGTGACGAGCCACTCTCGATCGCTGCCGGCCAGGATCTCGGGCCAGGCCAGCCGCGCGGCGAGTCGCTCCCCGACGTCACGCAGCGCGCCCATCTGCCCGGCGTCATCGAGCGAGAACTCGCGTTCAAGGCGCACGTCCAGCCGATAGAGCGTGGCCGCCGCGAAGTGACGATCCACGAGCTCCGTCTGCTGCTCGCCGGGCGACCGCAGCAGCTCGCTCAACAGCCATCCAAGCCAGCTGTACAGCCACGTCGGGCGCGATCGGCCCAGGAAGTGTCCGGTACCCAGGCTGACCACCACAGTGTCGTCAGGCCGGTAGCGCTCCGAGTAGCTGAACGCCTCGACGCACGCCTGGTAGACGGGGTTGCCAGCGACACCGGTGCCGCCGTCCACCATCGGCCCCTGTGTGGCGAACTGCGGGATGGTCCACGGCTCGAAGAAGGTCGGTGCGGCCGCCGATGCGGTGAGGCAGTCGGCCAGGGGCAGCCGGCCGGTGCGGCCCGCGTTGCCTGGCTGGTCCTTGACGAAGTACCACTGGTGCCCGTCAGTCAGCGCCTTGGCAGTGATCATGATGTCCAGTGGCACGTCGTTCAGCTGCCAGTCGCCTACGCCGACCTCTTTCAGCTCGTCCCGGATGAAGTCGTGGAGCCGGTGGACGTCATACAGATGCCCGAACGCGACGCGCTGCAGGGTCGAGATGAGCGGCACGCGGCGAAACAGCCGTGGCGCGCGGTCGACGTACATCTCCACGATGCGCTGCGCGGGGATGCCGGCCGCCACCGCGGCCGCGATCAGCGCGCCGGTGGACGTGCCGGCCACGAAGTCAAAGTGGTCGCGCACCCGCCCGGCGGCCTGCCGCTCGAGGGCGGCCAGCGCCACGGCCGGGATCACGCCACGCACGCCGCCTCCGTCGATGGTCAGGATCCGGCGTGTCATGTCTGCAGCCTACGACGGCGGCGTGACAGCTCCTGTGTCGCAGGCGCGGCAGCGCTCGGGTCGACCCGGGGAAGCCGTTGTTCGGGCACCGAGCGGTTGCGGAGCTACTCCCCGGCCGGATCCAGCTTGAGCGCCGCCGAGTTGACGCAGTAGCGCAGCCCGGTGGGGTTCGGCCCGTCATCGAAGATGTGGCCGAGGTGCCCGCCGCAGCTGGCGCACAGTGCCTCGGTGCGGGTCATGAAGAAGGAGCGGTCGGTATCGGTCTCCACCGCGGAGGGATCGGCTGGCTCGTAGAACGATGGCCAGCCCGTGCCGGACTCGAACTTGGTGTCACTGCGGAACAGTTCCGCGCCGCAGCCGGCACAGCGGTACACCCCAGGCCGGTGCTCATCCCAGTACTCGCCGGTGAAGGCGCGCTCGGTGCCCTTCTCACGCAGGACGTGGAACTGCTCCGGCGTCAGCTCGGAGCGCCACTCTGCGTCAGTCTTCTCGATTTTCGTGCTCATGTGGCACACGATACGACGAACGGGTGAAGGACCGATGAACGCCACGCGGTGACATACTCAGCGCGCCGCTTCGTCAAGGGGGTTGACATGAAGCCGATGGGCCGCGCCGCCGCGCTGCTGCTCCTGGTCCCGCTGCTGTGCGGCTGCCTGGTGCAGTTCACCGATCCGACGCATACCCCGCGGCCGACGGCCACACCCTCCCCCCCGCCCGAGCCGACGGCCACGCCAACCCTGCAGCCCACGCCCACGCCGGGACTGTCCGATGTCCCCCAGTTCCGCGCCGGCGAGACCGTGGCGGTGGCAGCTCCCGGGCTTCGCGTGCGAGCGCGCCCCGGCACCGAGCAGCGCGTGCTCATCAGCCTGGCCGATGGCGTGCCGATGCTCGTTGAGCTTGGACCCGTCTGGGTCGAGGACACCGGCTGGTACCTGATTCGTGATCCGGATCGGGCCCGCCCGCGCCTGCCCAGCGGCTGGGTGGCCGCCGGAACATCCGCCGATCCGTTCCTGCGGCAGGCCGGCTTCGACGCGCCGCGCAACCCGGTCATCGCCGGCTTCGCCGGTGAGCGTGACGGTGAGTTCGGCCCGATTCGCCTCGGAAGCGACGCGGTGTCGATCAACTGGCTGGCCGCGCCGCCCAGCCCCGATGGCTGCGCCTTCTTCGTCGACCTGGCTGCCGCCGATGGCGAGCCAGTGAAGGCCATCCGCGCCACCATCGGCGGGGTTCCGGCTCCGGGGCAGCTGTTCTCGGCGTACTTCGCGGACCGCGAGGAGCTCATCGATACCGATCTCTTCGTGACCGTCACCTCCGCGTGCTCCTGGGCACTGACCTTCCTGCGCGAGGCTCCCGTGCGCGAGCCTCCGATCGAGGCCGACGACTGACGCGCGATTGCGACCGACGAGCTGTCACATCGGTCCCGTAGGCTTCGGTCCATGCGGGGGTACCCCTGAAGCCGATGCAAGACCTCGACGGAGTCACCGTCTACAGCGCCACCGACCTTGTCGGGTTCCTGGCATGTGAGCACCTGACCACGCTCGATCGGGCCTCCCTGCGCGGGCTGATCAACGCGCAGGAGCGCGTTGACGAGGAGCTCGACATCCTGAGAGAGCGAGGGGAGGAACACGAGCATCGCTTCCTCGAGTATCTCCGCAGCCAGGGACGCGACGTCCACGACGGGCGCCTGCCCAAGGATGCGGTCCGTCATCTGCCGGACCGCGAGCGGCTCGAGGCGGAGGCGGAGCACACCCGCCGCCTGATGGGCGAGGGGGCGGATGTCATCTACCAGGCCACCCTGTTCGACGGCATCTGGCGCGGCTACGCCGACTTCCTGCTGCGCTGCGACGGGCCATCAAACCTTGGCGATCACCACTACGAGGTCGCCGACACCAAGCTGGCGCGCAAGACCAAGGGCGGCGCGCTGCTGCAGATGTGCGTCTATTCCGAGCTGGTGACGCGGATCCAGGGGCGGCAACCGGCAGAGATGCACGTCGCACTCGGCGGGAGCGGGCATCACGTCGACACCCACCGCGTCGACGACTACATGGCCTACTACCGCCAAGTCCGGGATCGCTTCCTGGATGCGGTGCGTCCTGATCGGGACCTGGCGTTCCCGCTGCCGCTGGTACCGGACCCGGTCAACCACTGCGAGGTGTGCCGCTGGCAGCCGACCTGCGCCGGCCTGCGGAAGGACGCGGACCACCTCAGCCTGGTGGCCTCCATGCGCAGCGACCAGGCGCGCCGCCTGCGCGAAGCTGGCATTGGCACACTGACCCAGCTGGCGACGCTGCCGACGCCACTCCCCGAGGTCGACAAGCTCGGCGCGGCGACCATGGCGGCGCTGCACCAGCAGGCACGCCTACAGCTCGCGTCGCGCGACCAGGAGGTGCCGGAGTTCGAGTTCCTGCCGGTCGAGCCGAACCGTGGCCTCACCTGGCTGCCGGCGCCGTCGCACGGCGACCTGTTCTTCGACATGGAGGGCGACCCGTTCGCCGAAGAGGACGGGCTCGAGTATCTCTTCGGCGTGTGGGACCCGGCCCTGCCCCAGGCCGACGGCCAGCCGACCTTCCACGCCTGGTGGGGCCACTCGCGCGCCGACGAGAAGGCCGCCTTCGAGGCGTTCGTCGACTTCGTGATCGACCGTTGGGCGGATGACCCGAACATGCACGTCTACCACTACGCCGCGTACGAGCGCGGCCGCATGGGCATGCTCTCCACCCGCCACGCCACGCGCGAGGCGGAGGTCGACCGCATGCTGCGAGCAGAGCTGTTCGTGGACCTCTACAAGGTCGTGCGCCAGGGCATGCGCATCGGGCTCGACAGCTACTCCATCAAGCGCCTGGAGCCGCTGTACGCACTGAACCGCGCTGCACCGCTCAAGGACGCCGGCTCGTCGGTGGTGGCCTACGAGAAGTACGTGAAGTCGGTCCTCGCCGGCGCGCCGGACCAGCAGATCCTCGACGACATTGCGCTCTACAACCAGGACGACTGCCGCAGCAACGCCGAGCTGCGTGATTGGCTGGAGAAGCAGCGCCGCGTGCTCGCTGCACGGCGCGGCGAAGCGGAGCTGTCGCGCCGCACCGAAGAGGAGTCACGCGAGCGGCCACCGAATGAGCGCGACCTGCGGATCGAGGCCCTTGCTCGGCGGCTGCTCGACGGCGTGCCGCTCGATGCGGAACGCCGCGCCGCCGATCCGGAGCTCCAGGGGCGGTGGCTTCTCGGCAATGCGCTCGAATGGCATCGCCGCGAGGAGAAAGTCGAGTGGTGGGCCTTCTTCGACCGCTGCAGCCGCTCTGACGAGGAGCTGGCATCCAGGGACGAGGAGGCCATCGGCCAGCTGACGTGGGAACGTGAGATCGGGCGGCCAAAGCAGTCGGTCGTGCACCGCTACCTGTTCGACCCGGAGCAGACGTATCGGCTCAAGGTCGGCGATACCCCGGTCGACCCTGCAACCAAGAAGCCGGCCGGCGAGATCGTGGCGCTCGATGCGCTCAACGGAACGCTGGATCTCAAATCGAGCCTGGCGAAGGAACGCCCCCATCCGCGCTCGTTGATCCCGAAGGGGCCGTACAACACTGATGCGCAGAAGGGCGCGCTTGAGCGCCTCGGCGCGTGGGTGGCCGACAACTCGCTCCGCGGGCCTGGCCCCTGGCGTGCCGCACGCGACTTCCTGCTCGGCGAGCTGCCTCGCGCGGGCCAACCGTCCGGCCAGCCGCTGATCCCGCCGCACGAGGAGGTCGAGGCAGCGGCCCGCAGGATCGTCCTCGAGCTCGACGAGACCGTTCTGCCCGTCCAGGGCCCGCCCGGCTCTGGAAAGACCTACACCGGCGCGGAGATGATCCTGTCACTGATCCGCGCCGGGCGGAAGGTCGGCATCGTGGCTTTCACCCACCGGGCTCTCACCAACCTGCTCGACGAGGTCCTCAGCCACGCCCTGCAGCAGGGCCTGTTCGTCTCCGCGATCCGCAAGGTCGACTCGGGCGAGACCCTGCAGGAGACGCTGGGGTACGACTACACCACCGACAACGGCGAAGTGTTCCATTCGCTCCGTAATGGGACCCAGGTCGCGGCCGGCACGACCTGGATGTGGGCACGGCCCGAGTTCGAGGGCATCGTCGACACGCTGTTCATCGATGAAGCCGGCCAGATGTCGCTGGCCAACGTGCTTGCCGTCTCGGGCGCAGCGCGCAACCTGGTGCTGCTGGGCGACCCGCAGCAGCTGTCCCAGGTCAAGAAGGGCGCACATCCGGAGGGCGTCGACCAGTCCGCCCTGGAGCATGTGCTGGCCGTCAGCCCCGTCATCAAGCCCGAGGCCGGGATCTTCCTGCCCAAGACGTATCGGCTTCATCGAGATGTCAACGACTTCACCAGCGAGGTCTTTTACGCGGGCCAGCTCGAGTCGGCGCCAGAGGCGAACGGCCAGTCGCTTACGGCGCTCGGCCGTCTCACTGGCACCGGCGTACGCTGGATCGCGGTCGAGCACGCCGGCAATCGCAACGCGTCGAAGCAGGAGGCCGCGGTGGTGCGGGATCTGTACGCAGACCTGCTCGGCGGCGAGTGGGTCGATCAGCACGGTCAGGCCGCACCACTGACTCCGGCGCAGATCCTGGTGGTCGCCCCGTACAACGCCCAGGTCGAGATGCTCACCGCGCGCCTGATGGAGGTTGCCGCATCCGCAACCTATCCCGACGATCCCCGCGTCGGCACGGTGGACAAGATCCAGGGGCAGCAGGCAGCTGCGGTGATCTATTCCATGGCCACCTCCTCGCAGCACGAGATGCCGCGGACCATGGAGTTCCTGTACTCGTTGAACCGCCTGAACGTGGCCACGTCCCGTGGCCGCTGCCTAGCCGTCATCGTCGCGACACCCGACCTTCTGCGGGTGACGGTCCACACGCCGTTTCAGATGAAGCTGGCGAACGCGCTGTGCCGGTTCGTCGAGATCGCGACAAAGCAGTCGGCGCGAGCGGCGGCGCAACCCGTGCCGGTACCGGCCCAGACATGAAAGAGGCCTCCCCCGGCGGAGGAACCGGGGGAGGCGGGAAGGACACGAATCCGGATGCGCCCGGGTGCTTCAAGCGGTGGGCAGGTGCCGCTCGCGCTTCGTGCCCGCGTGTGCTCCAATGATCAGCAGGATGCCGATCGCGCTCAGCAGTCCGCCGGGTCCCAGGGGCAGGGAGGTGTCCGGCAGCTGCGGGAAACCGCCACCACCAGCGATCTCCTGGTCTCCCCCACCTGGGTGACCGTCGGCGCCAGCCTGCCCCGAGTTGCCGCCCTTGACCTCGCCCTCCGGCTGCTGGCCGTCGAAATCCGGGTCGGTAGTCGTCTCGTCCGGGTCAGGCGACGGGTCGCTTGAGGGCTGCTGGTCGCCTGTCTGACCACCACTGGGGTCAGCTGCGTCGGTCGGGGTGGCCTCATCCGTCGGGGTCGACTCGTCGGTCGGCGTGGCCTCATCCGTCGGGGTGGCGTCGTCGGTCGGGGTGGCCTCATCCGTCGGGGTGGCGTCGTCGGTCGGGGTCGACTCGTCGGTCGGCGTGGCCTCATCCGTCGGGGTGGCGTCGTCGGTCGGCGGGAAGTCCTCGGGATCCTCGTCGCATTCCACCCAGAACGTCTTCTTCTTTGAGTTGTGAGCGCCGGTTTCCGTCGCTTCGACGCGATAGTGGCCCGGGTCAGGCGCAAGAACCTCGCTCGCGCCGGAGCCACTCGCATCCGTCTGGAAGGTTCCGGAGTCGATCACGACGCGGTCGGGCCACGTCATGAGCTCCCAGGTCCCCGTCTGGCCCGAGTCGAACCCCGTGAAGGCGATCCAAAACGTGCAGACATGAGGGTCATTGCCCGTCGCTTCGGTGGACGAAGCGGCATCGTGGATCTTCACCGTTCCGGAGGCCGCAAATACAGGGCCGATGGAGAAGAGCAGCGAGAACGCCAGCGTGGCGACCCCCGCGGCAGTGAGTGCACGACGCGTCGGTGTGCTGCGTCGAGCGCGATGTGTGCGAGTCATGCAGGGCGCATCCCGATGAGTACGAATCACGAGCCGCAGGATGACCGTCGTGACCCGACGTGCCTATGACGAGGTAGTACCTCCGGCCCAGCGGGCGCGCACCGCGCGAGCCACGAACCGGCCGATGTGTGGTCTGGTGCAGTACCTCGCCCGTACTTCCGGCGGGCGTTCAGCACGCGTCAGCCGGCGAAGCGACCCAGGCTGAACAGGCCGATGTCGTGGCGGGTGCTGCCGTCGAGCGCCAGGTCCGCCAGCACCTCACCCACCAGGCTGCAGAACTTGTAGCCGTGTCCGCTGAAGCCGGCGGCCACCGCCACCTGTGGCGCGTCGGGCAGCAGGTCGATGAGGAAGTGCTCATCGGGTGAGTTGGTGAACATGCAGGTCTTGAGCATCACCGTCGGCCCCGCGCCCTCGGGGAAATAGCGGGCCGCGAAGGCGCGGAGGATCGCTTCGTCCTCCGGGCGCGCCGCACGGTCAGGATCATTGGGATCCATCGGCTCGCGTAGGTGGTGGTAGCGGCCGATTTTGAAGCCGGGCACGTCGTGGACCGGGAAGCCGTAGTAGCTGCCGTCGTCGACGTCGAGCACGAACACGGGGAAATGCTCGGGCGTGAACAGCTCCGGTGCGGTCGGCTGGAGCCAGGCCAGCACCTGCCGTTCGGGCACGGCCAGCGTCTGCAGCGCCGGAACGACCTGTCCGGCCCAGGCGCCGGCGCAAATAACCAGCCGATCCGCCTCGTACGTGCCGCGGTCGGTGGTCACGCGCACGCCATCGGCCATTGGCTCCCAGCCTCGGACCGGCTCGTGGTAGTGCAGCTCTGCGCCGTGGGCGAGTGCCTGGGTCGAATGGGCCAGCAGCGTGCGTTCGGCCAGCAGGAAACCGCCGTCTGGCTGGAAGACGAACCTGCTCGCCGGATCGAAGTCGCCGTACGCCGGAAAGCGACGCCGCAGCTCGGCCACGCCGAGCACCTCGTGGGGCAAGTCGTGAAGCTGCGCCGCCTCGAGCGAGCCACGGAACATCTGCCCGTCCTCGGGGCCGCCCTCGATGCTGCCGGTGATGATGAGCAGCTGCTCGCCGGCGAGATCCTCGAGCTCGTGCCAGAGATCGTAGGCTCGTCGCAGCAGCGGCACGTACGACGGATGCTCGTGGTAGGCCAGCCTGATGATGCGCGTCAGACCGTGCGACGAGCCTCGCTGGTGCAGCAGTTCGAACTGCTCCAGGCCCAGCACCCGCGTGCCGCGGCGAGCCAGGTGAAAGGCGGCGGCGCTCCCCATGCCACCCAGGCCGACGACGATGGCGCCGAAGCGCTCCGCAGTCACGTCGCCGAGTGTAGTGACCGCGGCGAGGAGAAATGAAGAGACGAGACCTGGGGGTGCTCCAGGTCCCGCCTGTGTCGGGGTGCTCGTGAGTGAGCGCTAGCCGCTGTGGGCGACGGCGCGGATGCGCCGATCGTCCTCCGCCAACCGCGTTCCCACGGTGACCAGCCACCCGCCGAGCTGGCGCCGCATGCTTCCGCCGCGGACCGCTCGCATGGTGGCGAGGGCCTGCGCCCGGCGTGTCTCCGACTCCATGCGGAGGGACACGGGATCCATCCATTGAAGCATTTGCTGCTCCTCCGCCTTTTTATGGCAAGATTCTTGATGTCAAACTACTTCGGCAGTCTATCAAGCCGATCTCTTGACGTCAAGACATTTGAGATGGAGAATCCGAGCATGCAGGAGACAGAAGCGTCAACAGCCACCGCCACGGCCAAGCCTGCGAAAGCCGACGCAGCCGCTGACGAGCCTCGCGACCAGGTCGATCGCATGCTCCACGTCTGGAAGGGAGAGCTTCCCGACCTTGACCTAGCCACTGAAGGCATCGTGGAGCGGATCCAGAAGCTGAACCGCTACATCGACCGTTCCATGAACGAGACACTCGCCGACTTCAAGTTGGACCGCGGTGAGTGGCGCCTCCTCGGCGCGCTCCGCAAGTCGGGTCCTCCCTACCGGCGTTCTCCCGGACGGCTGGCGGAGGACATCGGCCTGTCATCCGGCGCGATGACCAACCGACTGGACCGCCTCCAGGAGGCGGGGCTCGTCAGGCGGCTGCCCGATCCAGACGACCGGCGCGCCCTGCAGGTCGAGCTGACCGATGCCGGCTGGCAGGCTTGGCAGGACTCGGTGGGCGTCCAGGCGCAGAAGGAGGCGCTGGTCGCTTCGGCGCTGGCTCCGGATGAGAAGGAGCAGCTCAACGCGCTCCTCCGGCGCCTGATGCTCGAGTTCGAGCGCCAGACCGGCAAGCTGGCGCACCACGGCGAGGAAGCCGGCGGCTGATGCGACCGCAGATCCCCTAGCCGCGGTCGGCGTAGGCGCGCACCAGCAGTTCCTGGGCCTCTGTCTCGACGGCCGTGGGATGACGCAGCTCGCGCACGCGAGCGATCGCCTCCTCTGCGGAGATGCCGGCTCGCACCAGGGCACAGGCCGCCACCATGCCGCTGCGACCGACGCCACCCATGCATGCCACGATCGCGTCGCCGTTGGCACGCGCCGCGTCAATCTCGTCCTGGATCGCGTCCATCTCGGCCACTGAGCGCACCGCCGCGCCGTCGGGTATGGGGTAGCGCAGCAGCGGCACGCCCTGCTCCGCGGCAACCGCCGGCAAACGGGGATCACCCCAACGGGCAAGCTCTCCGTCCTCGACCAGCAGGACCAGCAGTCGCACGCCCAGTTCACGCATCCCCGCCAGGTCGGCTGCCGTATCTCGCCGATAGACGTGCCCCGGGTAGCGCGTCGACGCTCCCTGCTTTCCCGGCAGGAATGTCATTCCCAGCCGACCGGGCAGTCCTCCGCCCAGCTCCGCGGCCGGGATCCAATCGATGCGCAGCTCCGGGGTGAAGCCGGCGTGCGCCGGCGGCTTGCCAGGCGGCGAGCCCAACGCGTCGCTCAGTTGAGCTGCCCGTTTCGGGCGAGGCAGAAGTGGCCGGTGGGCTCGAGGGGCTCTCCGCAGAAGGGGCACGGCGGACGGCCGGCAGCGATCAGCTCCTGCGCACGGCGCACGAAGGCATGAGCGTCGCCCAGGCCGATGCGCACGCGCATGAGATCCGGGCCCTCCGCGTCATCATCGGCCGCTTCGACGTACTCGCCGCTCTCGTCCTCGGGCTGCGCCTCGATGACCACCCGCGCGGCCTGCGGATCCCAGGACAGGGCCATGGCGCCGACGCGGAAGGCCTCGACGATCGGCTCGTCCAGCGGCTGGTCATCGTGCGCGGTGGGCTGCGCATCCGGCGAACTGGTATCCGCCGACGTGCCATCCGCAGACGTGCCATCCGCAGACGTGCCATCCGACGTGAGCTCCAGCTCGTTGACGGCGGTCAGCAGGTCGTTCATGCGATCGGCCAGCGCGGATACCTGGGCCTTCTCCAGGCCAACGCTGACCACGGCCCTGCCCTTGCGGGCCTGGAGGAAGAACGTTCGCTGGCCTGGACGACCCATCGTGCCGGGCACGAAGCGATCGGGAAGATCGAAGATGAAAAGGCGTCGCGACATGCGTGCATGCTAGCAACGCCGGCCCTGGCACAAACAACGGGATCGGAGATGTGCCCGCTCTCCGATCCCGTCTCCCCCAATGCTCGAGCTGGTCCGCCGGAAGTACCAGCGGGTGCCCACACCAACTCGTTCGCCGGCAGCCTATCCGTACCGAACCCGCCCTGTCAATACTTTTTTGACAGGGCCGGAACCTAGTTGACCGCCAGCGCCTCGCTGGTCAGCTCGTAGGCACCGCGGTGGTCGCCGCCCTCGGCGCGCAGGCCAGCCCACTCGCGCAGCACCTCGCGCAGCCGCGACGGGGCGTTGCCCTCGCGAGCCAGCGCGGCAGCCGATGCGTAGCGCTTCTCCGCCTCCTCCACGCGGCCGGCGCTGCGCAGTGCACGCGCCTCGGTGAGCATCGCTGCCAGCTGCACGCCGCGATTGCCCGTTCCATCCGCCAGGCGGGCGGATTCGCGGGCGAGGTCGACGGCCGCGGCGGCGTCGCCATCGGCCAGCGCGACGCGGGCCTCGGTGTCGAGCACCGCGGACAGGTAGCGCTCATCGCCGGCAGCCTCGAACTCGTGGCGAGCCTGGCCGGCCAGCTCCCGCGCACGCGGCAGGTTGCCCATGGCCAGGTAGGCCATCGCCAGGTCGTTCTGGATCTGCGCCGATTCGAAGGACGAGCCCGCGGCCCGCAGCAGCGCCAGGCTCTGCGTCCCGGCACGTACGGCGGCCTCGACGTCGCCGGTCTCCCGATAGTTGATGGCGAGGTTGAAGAGGAACATGGCGCGGCGACGATCGTCGAGATCGTCAGCCATGCCGCGTGCCGCCTCGAGGTGCGCCAGCGACTCGGCGAAGTTGCCCAGCTTCGACTCCACGGCAGCCAGCGCGATGAGCAGGCGCATCTCGAATTCAGGCTCGACCCTGAGCCCGGCGCGGGCTCGCTCGAGTAGCCCGGTCAGCATGCTCCGCGCATCGGCCTCGGCATCGGACAGGTAGAGACCGTAGGCCAGCCAGTAGCGGCTCAGGGCCTCATCGGAGATCCGGCCCAGGGATGCAAACAGGCGAGCCGATTCGGCCGCTGCGGCGACCGCATCGTGGCCCCGGTCGAGGCGAACCAGCGCCTCCGCCTGGCCGCGCAGCACCTCGGCGCGCACCTGGTCGTCGATCGTGTCCGACAGGAGGGCTTCGTAACCGTCCGCCGCGCCCTGCCAGTCGCCGGCGGCGAGCTTCATATCGACTTCGAGCCGGGTCCAGGCCGGGCTCTGCTCGTCCAGGAAGTGGCTGGGCGGCAGGCCGAGCCGCTCCGAGAGGTAGCTCAGCGCGACCATCGACGGCCGGGCGATGCCGGTCTCCAGAGCGCTGACGTAGGCTTTGGTGTAGCGCTCTCCGGCCAGCTGCTGCTGGGTGAGCCCCGCTCGCCGTCGCGCCTCGCGGATGCGCTCGCCAATCTGCCTGGCAAGCGCCGCGTCGTGCTCGGTTGGGCGCGCGACGGTCTTCGTACGTGGCATGCGCGCAGTCTACACGGGCTGGCAAGCGTTACTTGACCGAAGTTGACCGCGAAAGTACCAGCCCCCTTCGGGAAGGCCCCTACCGATGGGTCATTGTCCGCCGGACCTCCCTCGCCGAACGTGTTTGGTGACGCGATCGATGCCCGCTCGCGCACCGATATCAGACCAGGGAGTACCCCATGCGCACCGCCAGCACCGGCGGCGGCTGGCCCCGCTAACCGGGACCCACTCGCCCCACAAGACGCAGGGGGAATCGACGCGCCACGGAGCCCCTTCGGGGGAGGCCACCGGGCGCGTTGGCATGTGTGCGCGCTGCCGACCGCGCCTAGATCGCAGGCAACTCCTGCTCGAGCTCGGTGGCAGGGGCGAACAGGTCCCCCACCCTGGCTATGCGCTTCGGCAGGCTGGTGATGTTCCACCGATCCGAGCGCAGCCTTCGATCCTCTAGCTCCTCCCAGCGGATCGGCGCTGATACCGGGGCGCCTGGCGCCGGCCGGGCCGAGTAGGGCGCCACCAGCGTCTTGTTCACCGCGTTCTGGGTGAAGTCCAGCCGCGCCTTCCCCCGCCGGTCGCGCTTGGCCCACTCCCAGCTGACGATGTCCGGCACCAGGCCGCCGATCATGCGCGACAGCTGCTCCACCCAGTCGCGCGTCTCGTCGAACGAGTAGCCGCGCCGAACCGGCACCCACACCTGGATCCCCCGTTTGCCGGTCGTCTTCGGAAGGCCGATGACTCCCAAATGCTCCAACGCGGTGCGGTACAGGCGGGTGAGGGTAAGCACCTCGTCCCAGGTGGTGTGGTCGCCGGGATCGACGTCGATCAGCGCGAAGGTCGGTTCGTGGGGCGAGATGGTGCGCGAGGTCCAGGGGTGGATTTCCAGGGCCGCCTCCTGGGCCAGCCAGGCCATGGTCGCCACTTTGTCGACCACCACGTAGTCCTTGGTGCCCTCGTGGCCCGTGTAGGTCCAGCGGCTGATCCACTTCGGCGCGTGCCCGGGCACATCCTTCTGCCAGAAGCCCTTCCGGCTGGTGCCGTCCGGGAAGCGCTGCAGGTTCAGTCCGCGGCCGGCTAGGTGCGGGATGACCGTCGGGCCCATCGTCACGTAATAGCGCACCATGTCGCGCTTGGTGAAGGCCGGGTGCTCGCCGTCCGCGGGGAACAGCACCTTGTCCAGGTTGGTCAGCCGCACCTCGTGGCCGGCCACCTCCCAGTGGCCGTCGCCGGTCATGGCGTCGAGCGCCTTCAGCTCTGCCTTCGAAGCCGGTGTGAGGTCCATCTCCGCCTCGGGCCAGCCCTCCGGCTCGGCGGGGGTCGTCTTCTGCTCGCGGCCCTCGGGCTCCGTCTTGCGCTCCTTGCCCTTGCGCGCCGGCGGCTTGCCGACGATGGGGGCGGCCGCCACAGCCTCCTCGCGCACGACCTTCTCCGGGTCGCGATCCACCTCGAGCCCCTTGAAGGCGGCCTGGCGCAGCAGGTTGTCGCGCGTCCAGTCCGCGAACTCGACCCGAACCACAATCCGCGGCTCTACCCAGCGTGCCTGGGGCAGCCGCGGCGTGCGCCGCAGTGGCGCGTCGTCACGGCGGATGGGCTCCATGGCGGCCAGCAGCTCGCGCCGCATGCGGGCGTTGATGCCGCTGCCGACCTGGCCGGCGTGGACGAAGGTTCCGTCGTCGTGGACCGCCACGATGAGCGAGCCCAGGTCCTTGTGCGTCCCCTGCCCCGGCAGCCAGCCGACCACGACCACCTCTTGCTCGCGACGCAGCTTCAGCTTCAGCCAGTCGCGGCTGCGCCGGCCGGATTGATAGGCGCTGCGTCGCTGCTTGGCCACCACGCCCTCAAGGCCCTTCTCGGCGGCCGCGGCGGTGAACTCCCGACCGTCCCCCATAACATGCGATGCGTAGCGCACCAGGTGGTGGGGGCGCAGGCGCAGCCGCAGCAGCCGCTTGCGGTCCTCCAGCGGCACGTCCAGCAGCGATTTCCCGTCCAGGTGGAGAAGGTCAAAGACCATGTAGGCAAGTGGGATGCGCTCCCGCTCCTCGCGGGTCAGCCGCGGGGCGTCGGGATCCGCCCGGCGAGTCGCCATCTCCAGCGCGCGGAGCCCCGTCCGCTCCTGCAAACGTCCGAAGCTCGGCCGCCCTTGCTCGTCGAACGCGACCATCTCGCCGTCGACGATGGCATCGCGCGCGTCGATCCAGCCGGCCGGTCCGGCCAGGTCGGGGAAGTAGGTGGCGGCGTCGACGCGGTTACGCGTCCAGATGCGGGCCATGCCGTCGCTGACCACCGCCTCCACACGGTAGCCGTCCCACTTCACCTCGAACAGCCAGTCTTCGTCGTCGAAGGCGCCCTCCGCCAGAGTGGCCAGCATGGGAGGGATGAACGCGGGAAGCGCCTCGTCGCGCGCGCCCGAGAGATCGATCGGCACCTCCGACCGCGGCGGCTGGCGCGTGAACTTCGGCCTGCGCCGGGTCTTGACCTCGTCATTGGTGCGGCCGGTCTTCACGCTGGCCGGCAGGTCCTCGGCGTCCCAGCCGGCGACCGCCGCCTCGTCGCGCTTCTTGATCAGCAGCCACTGCTCGCGATCGTCGCGCCGGCCACCGCGCCCGCTGGTGCGGACGATGGTGTAGCGGCCGCGCAGCCGCTCACCGTGCAGCCGGAACTTCAGTTCGCCCTCACGGATGGCTCGCGCCGGGTCATCGGTCTCCTCCGGCTCGAAGGTGCCCCAGTCCCAGATGATCACGTCGCCCGCGCCGTACTCGCCCTCCGGGATGATGCCCTCGAAGTCGAAGTACTCGATGGGGTGGTCTTCGGTGCGCATGGCGAGCCGCTTCTCGTCCGGGTCGAGCGTCGGCCCCCTGGGGACCGCCCAGCTGACAAGCACGCCGTCGATCTCGAGGCGGGTGTCGTAGTGCAGGGCGGTGGCCCGGTGGCGCTGCACCACGAAGCGCCCCATGCCATCCCCGACGTCGCCCGGCTCCGGCTCGGGGGTGCGTCCGAAGTCTCGCTTGGCCCGATATTTCTCCAGGGGCATCGGCCCGATCATGCCCCATGGCGTGGCATGCCGCTTGCCGGCTTGAGGATCTCGCACCAAGAGTGCACAGGAGAGGTATGCCCGATGGCGATGACATTCACCCGCGACCTTGATCCGCTCAGCAGCAGCGGCCTGGAGCTGGCCGATCCCTCCACGGACCTCACCGGTCGCGTGGTGCTCGACCGACAGGGCGAGCAGGTCGGCACCATCAGCGACATGCTCATCGATCCGCAGCACCGCGTGGCGCGCATGGCGGTGCTGGAGCGCGCCGGTGGCTTGCTGGGGCTGGGCAAGAAGCACTACCTGATTCCGCTGGAGGCGTTCCCCGCCACGGATGGCGAGGTGCGGGTCGACCGCATGAAGGACGACATCCTGGCCGGCGGCGAGTACACGCCCGCGGAAGGCGAGGAGGAGGAGCTCCACTACGCCGCGGTGTACGCCGACTACGGCATTCAGCCGTACTGGGAGACGGAGGAGCCGGCCAACACCGTCTAGGCCACGCAAGGTCGAGCGCCTCGCGGCAGTCCTGCCGTGGGCGCTATCGGGTCCCTCGCCGCCCGCGCCAAAGACCGTCTGCGTGGCGTTGCGGTAGAGGTCGCAGGCTCGGCAGCCGGTGGCAGCCGTCCGCAGGTCGTCGAGCGACGCGCGGCCAGCGGCCGCCGCGTCGCGCATCGCTGGTGGGTCCGGGGCCATGGCAGAACGGAGGGAGCAGGGCGCGTGCCTGCGCAGTACGCTGCCGCCGTGACCTTCGACCTCGCCGAGGCACGCAGCTCGCTGGCGCGCATGCCGTCCGTCCTGCACCAGCTGGTGGACGACCTGCCCGCCGAGTGGCTGGCCGCGCGGCCGGCGCCCGGTGAATGGAGCGCGCACCAGGTCGCCTGCCACCTGGCGTACGTCGAGGAAACGGACTGGATGGTGCGCGCCCGCATGATCCGCGACGTGGGGCCGGCGGAAGCCTTTCCGCCGGTCGACCACGGCGACCAGACGGATCGCTACGCCGGCATGAGCACCGTGGCCGTGGCGCATCGGTTTGGTGGGCTGCGCGTCGCGAACCTGGCTGCCCTGGATGGCATGGCCCTCGACGGCGCCGACATGCAGCGCATCGGCCTTCATCCCACACTGGGCGAGGTCACCATGCAGCAGCTGCTGGCCACCTGGGTGGTGCATGACCACAACCACCTCGCGCAGCTGCATGGCGCGCTATCGGCCCATTACGCGGCCGAGGTTGGGCCATGGCGCTCCTTCCTGGGCATCCTGGACCAGGTGCAAACGCCCGACTAGCTGCCGCAGACCAACACGTCTG